>JAICXC010000077.1 GCA_025980665.1 Bryobacteraceae bacterium | reverse complement strand
TTGGTTGCGGGGGTAGGATTTGAACCTACGACCTTTGGGTTATGAGCCCAACGAGCTACCAGACTGCTCCACCCCGCAACATCATGGTAGCGTAGGTTCCTCGAAGCGTCAAACTTTCCCACACCAAAACCTTCAGGAATCCGAAACGGTGGTGTTATGATGGCACCCATGTCCGGGCCTCGCAAATGGATCGCGCTGGCGACTCTGGCGCTCATGGTCAGCGCGTGCAGTTCGCAGCCTGCGGATCCGAAGGCGCTGCCATCGTGGATCGCCGCCTATCCGGGTTCGACTCCCCAGGCCACCGGGTCGGCATTCCTGTTCCGAACCAATGATCCAGCCGAGAAGGTCCTCGATTTTTACGAGGGGCAGCTCGGCCGAAACGGCGTCCACAAGGAAGCTCGGGGAGGCGGCGAGTATGGCGGATTCCTTTCGGCCGCAGACGAGTCCCACGGCCGCAGTGTGATGATCGAGATCCGCGACAACAAAGGCACGTCCGAAGTCACCATCACCCCGGTCCAAAAGAAGTAACGTGTTCTCGTCCCGCCTGAATTGGAGCCTGCGCCCCAATCGCCTGTCCGCGCTGCTCGAAGAAAAGCGCGCAGCCGGCGCGGACGTGCTGGACCTGACCGAATCGAACCCGACGCGAGCCGGTTTCGCCTACCCCCAGGCCGAAATTCTGACCGCGCTGGCTGACACGGAGGCCTTGCGTTACCATCCCTCGCCACGGGGTCTGGATTCCGCACGCGAAGCCGTTGCGGTCTATTATCGCGACCGCAGAACGAAGATCTTGCTGGAGAATATTCTGCTCACTGCCAGCACCAGTGAAGCTTATGCGTATCTCTTCAAGCTTCTGGCGAATCCCGGGGATGAGATCCTGGCGCCCCGGCCTTCCTATCCGCTATTCGAGTTTCTGGCGGACCTGGAATCGGTCCACATTCGCCAATATCCGCTGCGCTACGACGGCGTGTGGCACGTGGATTTCGATGCGTTAGAGCAGGCCATCACGCCGCGAACTCGTGCCATCGTCGTAGTGAATCCCAACAATCCTACGGGATCGTTCCTGAAGCGCGCCGAGCTGGATGTTCTCGATTCGTTGGCAGCGGAACGTGGCTTGGCGATTCTCTCCGATGAAGTTTTCCGCGATTACGCTTTTGCGGACGAGGGGGACCGCGTGTCCACGCTCGCAGGGGAACGCCAGGCGCTCACATTCTCCATGAGCGGCTTATCGAAGATCGCGGGCCTGCCGCAGATGAAGTTGGGTTGGATCGTCGCCAGCGGACCGCGCAGTGCAGAAGCTCTCGAGGCCTTGGAACTGATCGCCGACACGTATCTGTCGGTCTCTACGCCTGTCCAGATCGCGCTGCCCCGGTTGCTCGCGCTTTCTGGCGGCATCATGGAACGGATTCGCCAGCGCACGGCCTCGAACCTCGCCCGACTGCGCGAAACGATGCTCGGTTCCGCGGCGACGCTGCTGCGCACCGAAGGCGGCTGGTACGCCGTCCTGCAAGTCGGTCGATCTCGTAGCGAAGAAGAGTGGACGCTCAAGCTCCTAGGCGAGTCGAATGTCCTGGTGCAACCCGGATTCTTCTTCGACTTCGAGTCGGAAGCGTTCCTGGTGTTGAGCCTCCTGCCCGAGCCTGCGAAGTTCGCAGAAGGCGTGTCCCGACTGCGTAGCATCATATAATCGCTCTTAATGGCCCTAAAGCGGATTGTGCTGGTGGTGTCCCTGCTCGCGTTACTGGCAGGACAGCGAACAGAGATCTCCGCTCAGGGCAAATTCCTGCTCACCATCGACAACATCATGCGTGGGCCGGAACTCTATGGCTATCCGCCTCAGGAAGTTCGCTGGTCGGGCGATAACCAACGGATTTATTTCCAATGGAAGCAAGCGAGCGAACCGTTCGATAAACCGGCGGACACTTGGATGGTCCCGCGCGACAGTGGCTATCCACGCAAACTCAGCGACGAAGACGCCAAGACGGCGCCGCCGGTTTCCGGAGATACCAAGCGCGACCGCAAACGAACGGTCTACGTACGCGACGGCGATCTCTTTCTGTACGATTTTACGATCGACAAAGCCCGGCAGCTCACAAAAACGTTGGATGCGGAGAAGGATCCGCGCTTCACGCAGGATGAAAAACGGGTCGCATTTACACGCGGCGGAAACCTGTACGTGATGTCCCTTGAAGGAGGAGAAATCGAACAACTGACCGACATCAAGCCGGCCCCCGCAGCGCCCCAGAGCAAGCCTGCGGCAGAAAGCAGTCAGGAGTTCCTCCAGAAGCAGGAGAAGGAACTGCTCGCCGCCGTGCGCGACCGAGTCCGGCAGAAGGATGCTGAGGAAGCCAGGAAGAGGCGTGAGAATCCACGCAAATCGTTCGAACTTGCGGAGCGTCAGACTGCCCAGCACTTGGAACTATGCCCAAGCGAGAAATGCGTCATCGCGCTTATAGCGGAGGGTCCCAAAGGCGATAAGCCGGACAACGTGCCGAATTATGTCACCGAATCCGGCTACACCGAGGAGGTCAAGGGACGGACCAACGTCGGCGATCTTCAGGAGCGGACACGCGTGGCGATTCTGGACGCTGTGATCGGCGAAGTCCAATGGGCCGATCCCGGCACGGGCGACAAGCAGGTGAATCTCGACCTGCCGCTGTTCAACGAACAGGGGAATCGCGCCGTAATGGTCGTGCGTTCCGTCGACAATAAGGACCGCTGGATTCAGTTACTCGACACGGCGTCCGCGAAAACCACTACGCTGTTCCACGAACATGACGATGCCTGGCTGGATGGCCCCGGCTATGACACGCTCGGCTGGCTCAAGAATGGTGACGAGATCTATTTCGAAAGCGAGCGCGATGGCTGGGACCATCTGTACACAGTCTCCGCATTGGGTGGCGAGGCCAGACAGCTCACTTCGGGGAAGTTCGAAGTCACCGACGTAAAGCTTTCCGAGGACGGTTCGAAATTCTATCTCACCACCAGTGAGGCGGGCGCTCCAGAGCACCACTTCTATTCGATGAGTGTCGACGGTGGTCCGCGGACCCGGATCACCATGGAACCCGGCGGCCATCGCGTGACCCTTTCGCGCGACGAGAAGTACCTGGCGGACGTTTACTCCTACGTGAATCGACCGCCCGAAATCTATACGGGTGAGAACAAACCTGCCACGAAAGAGGAGAAGCGCACTGATTCGCCGTCGAAAGACTTCTGGGAATATCCCTGGCAGGATGCGCCGATTGTACAAGTGCCAGCACGCGACGGCGCCATGATTCCGGCACGCTTCTTCAAGCCGGCGAACTATCAGCCGGGCGGCCCCGCGGTGGTCTTCGTCCACGGCGCGGGCTATCTACAAAACGTGGTGAAGTCGTGGTCTCCCAATTATCCGCGCGAATACCTGTTCCATCATTTTCTGATGGAGCACGGCTATATGGTTCTGGATATGGATTACCGGGCATCTTCCGGCTACGGCCGCGATTGGCGCACGGCCATCTACCGTCACATGGGCGGTAAGGATCTGGACGATAACCTAGACGGCGCGAAGTGGCTGATCGCTCAGGGCGCCGATCCCAAGCGCATCGGAATCTACGGCGGAAGTTATGGCGGCTTCATCACGCTGATGGCGATGTTCACCTCGCCCGACACCTTCGCTGCGGGCGCGGCCTTGCGGCCGGTGACCGATTGGGCGCACTACAATCATGAATACACATCGAATATTCTGAATACGCCGCAGGCCGATGCAGAGGCGTTCCGGCAATCGTCGCCCATCTATTTCGCGGAGGGCCTGAAGGGCGCACTGCTGATTTGCCACGGCATGGTCGACACCAACGTCTTTTTCCAGGACACGGTGCGGCTGGTCCAGCGGCTGGTCGAGTTGCGCAAGGAGAATTGGTCGGTAGCGATGTACCCTGTGGAGAATCACGCCTTCGTGCGCCCGGAAAGCTGGGCGGATGAGTATAAGCGCATCTTCAAGCTGTTCGAGGACAACTTAAAGCGCTAGACTCGGCTGCCGCCTGAGCACAGCAAGACTTCGCCCGTGACGTAATCCGATAGCGGCGAACAGAAGAATAGCACCGGCCCAGCGGCTTCTTCCGCAGTTCCGAATCGACCCAAAGGATTCTGCGCCAGCAGCGCCTCGCGGGCCGCTTCCTGCACGCCGACCTTGATCTTGCGACCCTGCACGTCGATCTCGCCACCCAACGCCTGCGTCAGTCGCGTCTCGATAAACCCGAAGCCCACGGCGTTCACGTTGACGTTATAGCGTCCCCATTCTTTCGCCATGACTTTGGTGAGACCTATGATCCCGGCTTTGCCCGAGCCGTAACCGGCTTGCCCTGCGATCCCGTCCATTCCCGAAATCGAAGTGATGTTCACCACCTTGCGCATTACACGGCGGCCTTCGGCTTGTTCCTTCTTGGCGGTTTCGCGGATCCAAGTTGAGGCGGCGCGCAGCACGCGGAAGGGCGCGACCACGTGAATATCGAGCATCGCCTGGAACTGCTCATCGGTGGTCTTCTGGATCACGTTGTCCCATGTGTAACCGGCATTATTGACGATGATGTCGAGCGATCCGAATCCGGCCAGCGTCGCAGTGACCAGTTTTTCCGGAAAATCGGCCTTGGTGAGATCGCCCGGCATGGCTTTGGCGACTCCGCCTTCCTGATCGATCAGCGCGCCGGTCTCAAAGACGACGTCTTTATCCATGTCGTTTAACATCACGGAAGCACCCGACTGCGCGAGTCGTAGCGCGATCGCGCGTCCGATGCCCCGCCCGGCTCCGGTCACCAGCGCTGCGCGGCCTTTCAGGTCAGCGACCATCTGGTTTGGCCGGCTTCCGGGTTACAGGAAGCTGGAAAAAGATCGCGACAAGGAAGAACAGCAGCGATGAACTGCGGACAATGACTTGCACTGAACCCTCACTCCAGCTTTAGATTGTATACGACGGCAATGAATCTGGAAATTTGGTGGACCTGGACGGGTTCGAACCGTCGACCTCTTCCATGCCATGGAAGCGTGCTCGCCACAGTCTGAGTATAAGATTAGGAAGACCACGCCATCACCCAATCGCTAAGGAGCACCGATGAGTTTCGTCATTCCAGTTCTGTGTCTGACAAGCGTGGCTATCCCTGCGCTAGCCCAGACCAGTGATGCGGGAGCAGATCAGGCACTCTCAACCTCGCTGGCCTCGACCACCAAAGCGATGCATGCCAGCATTCGCCGCAACCTAGCTGAGGCCGCGGAAGCCATGCCGGCGGAAGGCTACGGGTTCAAGCCGACGCCGCAAGTTCGATCTTTCGCTCAACTCATCGGTCACGTGACCAACGCAAACTTACTGTTCTGCTCGGCGGCAAAGGGTGCGCCATTTCCATCGAAGACCAACGCGGAGACGCTTACAACGAAGGAAGCGGCGCTGAAGGCCCTGATTGATGCGTTAACCTACTGCGACGGCGTCTATGAAGCGCTGACGGATTCAAACTTCACCGAACGGGCGACAGTGGCTGGACTAGGCAACAAACCCACCGAGACAACGCGAGGCGCAATCCTAATGTTCAATACCACGCACGATAACGAGCATTACGGCAATATCGTGGTTTACTTGAGGCTGAAGGGAGTCGTTCCTCAATCAACGGCCCGAGTCAACGCGAAGTAGGGACAAGGACGTTGGTGGACCTGGACGGGTTCGAACTGTCGACCTTCCGCGCCGGACGCGCTCCGGAGCGCGCTAGCAATTATGGGAATTTGGTGGACCTGGACGGGTTCGAACCGTCGACCTCTTCCATGCCATGGAAGCGCGCTCCCAACTGCGCCACAGGCCCACTTAGTGAACAGTTTACCACGCCTCGATTTATCGTTGTGATTTAGAAGAGGTTGATGCCGGAAATTCGCAGCATCCAGACGACCAGCCAGAGCGCGATCACGGAGACCACGACGTAACGAATCCACTGCGCCCCAGTCCTCGGCTCGGTCCTATTTTCCATCAGGCTTTTTTGCGTTGTTCCGATGGCGGCGCGGGCTGCGGAGTCTTTCGGAACGCATCGTCCTTCGGCTCCTCGATCTGGGCGTCATCGATATCCACGCCTTCTTCGTCCGGCTTCTTCTTGGGTTCCTTAATCTCTGTAACAGACGGCTCAGAATCTTCGCGGATGACGTCTTCAGGCGGGACTTTCTTTACGGTGGCCATGCTAATGGAGACACCGAAGGAATGAAAACGTTTCTGCTCTAATTCTTCAGCTCCGCCATGATCTGATCCAGCTTATTCACGACATTCGGATTGGCCCACAGCCCGCCGTTCGTCATGAATACCTTGGCGATATCGTCCTTGCTCTTGCCCGCGCGCACCATGGAGGTCACGGTCGCCGGCAGCTTCGTCGCGACGTCGCGGTAGTCAATCAGATATTGGCGCTTCGAAACTGGCCCGTGACCTGGAATGACCGTATCGAAATCGAGCTTCAGGACCCCATCAAGAGTGGCGCCCCATTCCTTCATGCTGCCGCCGTTCGCATAGTCGACATTGGGACCGTTGTTGGCGCCGATATCGCCGCTTGCCAGGATGCGCAACGCCGGAAAGTAGACCACTGCATCACCGTTCGTGTGGCCGCGGCCGTACCACTTCATGCGAACTTCCTTGCCGCCCAGAAAGATATCGGTTTCGTCGGTGAACACCACGCGCATCACGCCCGGCGCCTTGTTCTTCACCATATTGTCGCGAGCGTTCTTGGTGGCGATGATCTCCGCCGTAGGAAGAAACCTCTCATTGCTGCCGGTATGATCGCCGTGGAGGTGGGTATTGAGCACGTACTTGATGGGCTGGTTCGTTACGCTCTTGACCTTGTCGACAATGTCCTGGCCATCGTACTCGAATTTGTCGTCCACCAGGATCACGCCTTCGTTGGTGACGTAGACCGTGGAATTGCCGCCGTCTCCGATAATGACGTACAGGTCGTCGGCAACCTTGCCGATCATATTGTTGGGCTGCTTGGCCTGCTTTCCATCCTTACCCTGCGGCGGAGCTTGCGTGTAAGCGACCCACGCCCCCGCGAGGACGATCACAATAGCGGAAAGGCGTACAAGAAGTGTCCGGCTCATGCGGGAAACTATATCAGAATCAGTCGAGTCGCGGCTACCACCAGTGCGCGGAGTCTGTGTCGATCTCAACCGGGGATCTCTCCGCGCCGAAGCGCTTCGACCATCTCACGCAGTTGCTTGCGTTTTTCGGGCGTGTCGACCCGATCATATTCAAGGAGCCTCGGAATCAGGCGATTCAATCTTTCGTCGGCGAGTTCGAACGACGTCGTATCGTCCCAATCATACGGTCCCTCATTTCCACCCAAGTGCCGTTCAAGTTCGTCCGCCAGTTCTTGCGGGGTCAGCTCTCTTTTGTTCGGACGGTTAAAGGGTGAAATTCAAAAGAGAAGAACGACTAATTCAGCAATAAGCGCGCCGAAGAAGCACGTCCAGGAGTGCAATCCACCAGCTAACAAGAGTGGCGGAACCACAAGGACGACGGCTAGAACGATTCGACCGCGCATTGGCAAATCCCACGCGACTTGCAGTATTCCCTGGCACTCCCGTAAGGCGTGGTTATTTCAGCTCCGTCATCATCCCTGGAAGGCTCCATTGCATGTTGAGGCTTCCGGGCTGCCAGTTATACTCCGCCGTCATCACCTTGGCGACCTCGTCCTGATTCTTGCCCTGGCGAATCAAGGTCTGGACGCGCGCCCGCATCTTGTCGGCGTTGTTGCGATAGGTGAGCAGGTCGGCTTTCTTCGACACCGGACCGTGGCCTGGAATTACGGTATCGAAGTCCAGACTCTTATCGTTCATCACGGCGTCGAGTGTTTTGGGCCATTCGAGCAAGCTGCCGCCGCCCGGGTAATCGATCAGCGGCGTCGCACTGGTGAACATATCGCCGGTGTGGAGCACCTTGAGCGCGGGAAAATACACGAACGCGTCGCCGTTGGTGTGACCTCGGCCGTAGTATTTTGCCCGGACTTCTTTGCCGCCGAGGAACAGATCGGTTTCCTGAGTGAACGTGACGCGCGCCGGAATCATATTGTCGGGCGCGTTTGATTGTTTGTGCTGCACGATACCGTCGTGCGCGTTGCGCGTCGAAATAATCTCGGCGATGGAGCTGAAGCGCGTGTTCCCGCCGCTATGGTCGGCATGATAGTGCGTGCTGAGGATGTACTTGATGGGCTGATTCGTGACCTTCTTTACGTTGGCCATGATCTCATCGAAATGCTGCTCGTACTTATCGTCGACCATGATCACGCCTTCGTTGGTGATGTAGATGGCCACGTTCCCTGCCCCGCCTCCGTCGATGACGTATAGATCGTCGGCAATCTTGATAAGATTGAACGGCGCGGGGGCTTTCCCTTGCACAGGAGCCTGCTTGCCCTGCGGATTCTGCGTGTAGGCCACCCAGGCTCCGCCCAGCGCCAAAAAGCCCGCGAAAAGCCGTACGAGTATCGTACGCTTCACTGTCGCTTCCCTTTCGGGCGAGCCGCAGGACGCGCCGGCCCGCTCAACTCCTTCAGGTATTGCTTGGCCTGAGCAGCGTTATCGTCAGTAGGATACTTTGCAAGAAACGCGCTGAATTCCTTCTTCGCTTCCACGTTGCGATCCAGCTTCATTAGAGCCACGGCCTTGCCATATAATGCGTCGCGCGTCGTGGGGTTTTCTGGGTAACGCTCCAATACCGCGTCATAGGCCTTGACCGCGTTCTCGTAATCCTGGTCGCGATCATAAAGCACACCGATATAATACGCGGCCTTGGGCGCATTTTCGGGCGACGTCGGAAATTGCGCAACGAAGTTACGAAACTCGTCCATGGCGAGCGTGTTCAGCCCGCTCGAAAAATCGCGATAGGCGTTCTGGAAGACCACGTCGGCCGAGGCGCCCGCGGTAGATCCGGTGGCAGCGGCCGTACCACCTCCTGGTACAGAAGTTGGCGGCGGAGCGGCGGGCGGAGCGCTCAACGTCTTCAAGTTATTCAGAATCTCGGTCAGCTTACTGTCCTGGCTCGACATTCGCCGGTTGATCGCGTCCATGTTAGTTTCAAGGGCGCTAAGCGTTTGCGACAGTTGGTCCACCTTGATGCCCACGGCGTTGACCGGCTGCGCCAGTTTGCCCTGCTGGTCTGCTATTGAGGATGTCAAGCTCTGCTGCAGGGAGCTCAAGGTCGCCGCCAGCTTCGCATTGGAATCCAGCGACTGTTTCAACAGAGATTCCAATTCGGCGTTCTTCTGGTCCTGCGTTTCTTTGGACTGCCGCAACTTCTCCGCAATCTGGGCGACATCCCGCTGCAGTTCCTGAATCATCACCTTTTCCGACTGAGCCTGGAGCAGGCCCGTCAGCATAAATCCCGATACCAGCAAGCGTGAGAACTTCATCACGTCCCTCCTTTGCCAACCGCGTTCGGAGGATGACCCACGGTTAACCCGCGCCGCGGCCATCCTCCTGTTTAAACTTCCCTACCTATTGGCCTGGCGCCATGTGGTCGTGCCGATTCTTCTGATAGCACGCCTCATTTGCGTCGGTACACACCGGCTTTTCCTTGCCATAGCTGATGGTCTTGATCCTGTCCGCCGGTAAGCCCTGCTGGACGTAGAAGTCCTTCAGTGCGGTAGCCCGGCGATCGCCCAGACCCAGATTGTATTCGGCCGAACCGCGCTCGTCGCAGTTCCCCTCGATGACCACGGTAAAGCGGGAATCCTGGCCGAAGATGCGTTTGAGCAACTCCGCGTTGGCTGTGGCAGCCCGCACCGCGTCGGCCCGAAGATCGCTCATGTCGTAGTCGAAGTAGATATCCTGTGCCTCGCGGCTCAGGATCTCGGCGCTGGATATCGTCGGCTTGGGCGCCGCCGGAGGCGGCGGAGGTGGCGGGGGAGCATTCACCGTTACGGTGACCGAACGCGTGTCCATGCCTCCGGCTCCGCGCGCCGTCAGCGTGTACGTGGTCGAGTTGCCCGGATTCACTTGCCGTGTCCCATTCGCCTGAACTGCGCCCACGCCTTGATCAATCGACATGGTGGTGGCATTGGCCACCGACCAGCGCAACGTCGACGATTGGCCGCGCTCGATCGATCCCGGCTCGGCGGCGAACGTATCGATGCGCGGAGGCTGCGCCTTGGGCGGCGGGGGTGGTGGGGCCTCAACTTTCGGGGCGGGTGGGGGCGGTGGCGCCGCTGCGACCTTCTTCTTACATCCGGCGGCCGCAATGAAAAGCGTCGCGGCGAACACAGCTGCACTCAGTGTTCTGGTATTCATTCGCATACTTTCATATCCTCATAGCTTCTGTGAAATTCGATCACAACCGACTGCCCGATTTACTCGATTCCCTTGGCCCATACAGGCTGAGTATTATTCCCCTGCGTCGTGAGCTGCCGGATACTGGTGCCGTCTGCCAGCATCGAATAAATTTGCGTGACACGTCCACGCATGGACGAGAACACCAGATGGACTCCGTCTGGCGCCCACCAAGGATTCTCGTTCCTTCCACTGTTGCTCGTCAACTGGATTGGAACCTTGTCCGCGATGTCCATGATGAAAATATTGAAGTTCCCGGGCTCGTAGCCGCGCGTCCAGCAAAATGCGATGTGGTGTCCGTCCGGACTCCACGAAGGATTGGCGACGTCGCCTACGCCCGAGGTGAGCATCTCGCGATCGGTCCCGTCCAGGTTCATACGCCACAATTGCTGATGTCCGGAGCGCCCGGAAATAAACAGCAGGTCGTTGCCAGTCTTCGGATTCACCCGCGGCGAGGTCTCAATGGCCTTCACATTCGAGATCCGATGCAGGTTCCCGCCGTCGATATCAGCCATCACAAGCTGGGCCCAACCGTCGATAGATTCCACAAACAGGATGTGCTTGCCGTCGGGGGTGAACTCCGGTGTCTGGATTACCGACGATACGGGATTGAAAAATGGCTGATTGCGGATGGTATCGGTCGTGTGGATGCGGATATTCCAGGCCGGCCCGCGAACTTGCGTTCGAAAAGCGAAGAGCTTGCCGTCCGCTGAGACCGCAGGCTCCCGGGAACTGGTACCGTATCTGGTCAGTTGCCGCTGGTTGGATCCATCGTAGTCCATCGACCAGATCTCGGCATCGCCGAGAGCCTTGGCGGTGCGATCGGAAACGAAAAAGATCTTGGTGCCGGAAAGGCTCGCAATACCCAGCTGCCGGAGGATGTCTGCGGCAAATTCACGCGCGACCTTCCTGGCGCCGTCGCTGCTCAAGGCTCCGTAGTAGCGGTTTGCAATGACCTGAGCACTCTGAACGTTGGGCTGCCCTATGTTATAGAAGTTGCCGAAGAGCAGGATTTGATTATCCTGGACACCGGCGTATCCAAAAGCCAGATAGTTCGCGCTGACTGGAGGACGGGTCCAATCGGAGAACATGACGGGCGGCTTGAAGTCGTTAGCCTGCTGCGGCAGCTGCAGCGGGTACGAAGTCTTGGGCGCCAGCTTAATCTGTCCGCTGTATGCTAGCTCGTCCCACAGCGTCTTATTGAACACGTCCATGTACTGCTCGGCGGCGCCCGTGCCGTGCATGTCGGCGACGGCGATGGTCGGCTTCTCGCCCGAACTAATCGTCCCGGTGATTTCCGTCCTCTGACCGGGAAGCAATACGGCGCCGATGAACAGTGCCGCGAGAATCACGAATGTAGCAATATATGTTCGTTTCATCGTTTCAACTCGAACGTGAAGGTGACTGGCGTTGACTTTCCCTCCAGGCCTGGCGGAAACGGAGGGAGTGGACTCGCTTCAAGGATCGCTCTCTGCACCGAAAAATCCAAGGCCTTAATACCGCTCGACTCAACGATTACAGGCTTGCCGATACTTCCGTCTCGCATCAACTCAAACGTTGCCACTACCTGAGGCGCGCTGCGGATTTTCGCATCGACATCGCCAGGATGCCACTTCCGGGAGACCAAGTCGCGGATTTGCTGGGCATATGCGCCAAAACGAGAACCCAGAGTGGTGTCCATTCCCGCACCGATGCGCCCCGCTCCCGCCACATCTGAGTACAGCGGATTCGAAACTGCCGGCGCCTCGTGCACTTTAATCTTGTTCGGATCGAGTTCGTCGAACGACTTGAAGTGCTTCGGCTGCGGCTGGGTCTCCACTTTCGCCCGAAGTTGCTTGGCGGTCTTACTCTTGAGCTCGACGGCGTTCTTGGGCGGAGCTTTCTCCTTTTTGACCCGCTCTTGGTTCTCGGGTTTCGGCGTAGCCTGGGAAGGCGAATCGTGAGCGACAGGATTCTCTGGACCGCTGTGTTGCAGCGGGATCGACTTCACCGCCTGGATACCCACCGCGGCACCCCCGGCGTTCTTGTCCCCGAGCATTTCACGTCGCCCATACAGGAATGTGTACAACACCAGCGCACCGGCGATTCCGACATGCAGTGCCAAGGCTCCCGTAAAGGGCGCGCGCAGCGACTCGCGTTGATCGAGAACATCGGCGTGGACCGGTGTCACCTGCGATCCTCCGGTTTGGTTACGAGCTTCTGCTTCAACCCGGCTTCGTCCAGCGCGCTAATAACCGTCGCGAGTCCTCCCCAGGTCAGATTCCGATCCGCTCGCACATACACATCGTTTTGGCCCGGAAACTGGCGCCGGACCTCTTTTCCGATGATATTGATGTTCACGAGTTTGTCGTTCAGTTTGGTGGTGCCGTCTTTCGCCACACTAACCACAGGGTGCTCTTCGTTGGTGTCCTTGACTTGCCTCACCTGCGGCACGTCGATATTCAGCCCAAACTCCATGACGCTGGCCGTGACCATAAAGATGATCAGCAGGACAAGAACGACGTCCACGAGCGGGACGACGTTCATTTCCGACAGGACCCCGACCTGCCAACGCCACCGTCCGCGTCCACCCCGGCCGCCGTTCGATCCCATCCCGGAAAACGCCATCTCTAACTCCTATTATTTACGAACCAGCGGCCGTCTCTTTATGGACCATCGGTCCGTTCGGCGACGTTCATGAACTCCAGCGAGAAGTCCTCCAGCCGCTGACCTATCTCTTTGATTCCATTATTGAAATAATTGTAGGCGATGGCTGCCGGAATGGCCGCGCCCAAGCCGAACGCGGTGGCATAGAGTGCCTTGGCGATCCCTGGGCCCACAGCTCGCAAGCTGGTGGAACCCGCCGTGCCCAATCCATTGAACGCCTCAATGATCCCCAGGACAGTTCCGAATAGTCCTATAAAAGGACAGACGGCGGCCGCAGTCGCCAGCCAGTTCATGTTTCTTTCCAGCCGGGTGATTTCCTCGCTGATTCCCATTTGCAGGCTACGTTCCAAAGCGACCAGGTTGGTCAGTTTAGAGCGGGATGCTTTCTGGCGGCTGAGTTCGCTGTAGCCGAAATCGAAGACCGTTGCCAACGGTGCGGCGCGGAACTGCTCCACGGCGGCCGCGATAGCGTCCAGACCAGCGGATTTTCGAAATGCCTTAAGGAATCGCTGGTTGGCCCGGCGCGCTCGGCGGAATCCGCCGAACTTCGAAAAGATGATGGTGAAGGAAAGCAGGGAGAATAGGAGAAGAATACCGACGACTATCAGCAATACCGGATCGGAAAGATCCGTCAGCTCAGAAAAACTTACCTGCAGCAGTACACCGTTCCAGTGTGGCAGCGTCAACCCGTTTAATTCCCTTCTCCTGCCGACGTCACCGCGCGATGCGGCACTCCCTTTTCCAATTGTAAACGAGACTCCCCTAAAACATGCAAGATAAAAAATGTTCTGACTGACAGAAATACAGGCAAGCTTGTATAACCAGCTCGCGACGAGATAGCCCGCCCTACTATAATCGGGTTCAGTGCTGGTCGAGCTCGCGGTCGAAAATTACGCGGTAATCGAAAAAGCGCGCGTGCGGTTCCACCCCGGCCTGAACCTGCTCACCGGCGAGACCGGCAGCGGCAAGTCCATCGTGGTCGACGCCCTGGGGCTGCTTCTGGGTGGCCGCGCCTCGCCCGAAATGGTCCGGACCGGCGCCACGCGAGCCCGAGTGTCGGGAATCTTCGAAGTTGCCGAAGCCCGCGGACTGGCCAAGCTGCTCGAAGACGCCGGAATCGAAATGGAGGATCGCGAGCTTCTCGTAGAGCGCGAAATCCAGACCGGCGGGAAGTCGCGTGCATTCGTAGGCAACCGCCCCGCCACGGCCGCCCTTCTCAAGGATCTGGCGGTCTACTTGGCCGATATCCACGGCCAGCATGATCAGCAGCAGCTTTTTTCCCCCGGCGTCCAGTGCGACATGCTGGATGCATTCGCGGGCGCGGCCGACCTGGCAAGCCGGGTGACGGAGACCTTCCATGCTTGGAAGCGGGCAGCGGCGGAATATGCCGATCTCGACCGCGGCGCGCAGGAGAAGCTTCGCTTAGCAGACCTGTGGTCCTTCCAGCGCAAGGAAATCGAGGCTGTCTCGCCCAAGCCCGGTGAAGATGCCGAGCTCGAGAATGAACGCCGTGTATTGCGCAATGTTGTGCGATTGCAGGAGCTGGCGGGCGGCGCTTATGCCAAGTTATACGAGGATCCCGATAGTGCCTCCGCGCAGGTCGGATTGATCGCCAAACGCCTGGATGAGTTGTCCCGCATTGACGAAAGCGCGCAAGAGATGCTGGTGCAGATCCAGCCTGCGGTAATCGCACTACAGGAGACCGCGCACTCGCTCCGTCACTACCTCGGCAAACTGGAGGCCGATCCCGGACGTCTCGACGAAGTGGAAAACCGGTTGGCGGTCCTAGAAAAGCTCAAGCGAAAGTATGGAGCATCGGTCGAGCAAGTGCTGGCGTTTCTTGAGGAAGTCCGCACCAATCTGAGCGCGGTGGAAACCGCGGACGACCGCCGGAACGCATTACAAAAAGAAGTCGCCGCCTTCGCGAGCGTATACGAAACTGTCGCCCAGGAGCTTTCGGCACGCCGCAAGGAAGCCGCGTCGCAACTCAGCAAACGCGTCGAGCAGGAGCTAGCGGCGCTGGCGATGGAGAAGACGCGCGTCGGGATCCGGGTCGTGACCAATAGGGAGCCATCGGCATGGTCCGAGCGCGGGACCGACACGGTAGCTTTTCTGATCGCGCCCAACCTGGGCGAGGATCTGAAGCCGCTCGATAAGATCGCATCGGGTGGAGAGCTGTCGCGCGTTGCTCTGGCACTCAAAACTTGCGTCAACACCCTGGGCGAGCCAGCCGCGAAGAAGAATGTTTCGCCGCGCACGCTTGTTTTCGATGAAGTCGACGCAGGCGTCGGCGGGAGTGCCGCAGAGGCCGTCGGCCGGCGACTAAAGAAGCTTTCCGGCGCCAACCAGGTGATCTGCGTGACCCACCTGCCCCAAATCGCCGGCTTCGCGGATCACCATTATTTCGTCGAAAAACACTCGGAACAAGGCCGCACCATCGCGACCATCGAGGAGCTGGCGCCCAACGCCCGCACGCGCGAAATCGGCCGCATGCTGTCTGGCGAGCGCATCACCCAGGAAGCCTTGCGCCACGCCGAACAGCTCCTCAAGATGGCCGCGAAGTGACAGCATCCGACCCTCAGCGTGCTGCTGGCCAAAGAAAGCGGGCGATCCGCTTTATCGTTTGTCTGGGCATCGTCAGCATGTTCGCCGACATCACCTATGAGGGCGCCCGCAGTGTCATCGGACCTTTCCTGCACGACCTCGGGTCCAGCGCTACAGAAGTCGGACTCATTGCCGGCATCGGTGAAATGCTGGCCGCCAGCCTGCGTTTTTTCTCCGGACGATTCGCGGACAGAACCCGCTCGTACTGGACTATCACCATCGTCGGCTACAGCGTGAACCTGATTGCCGTTCCCGCACTGGCCTTCGCCGGACACTGGTGGATCGCGGCAATCCTCGTTGCCCTGGAACGGACCGGCAAAAGTATTCGCGGCCCGGCGCGCGACGTCCTGTTGTCTGAGGCGACGGCGGTTGTCGGCCACGGCTGGGGATTCGGGCTGCATGCAGCACTCGACCAGACAGGAGCAGTGATTGGCCCTCTGCTCGTGGCCGCGACAGTTTTGAAGTCGCACGCCTTCGCGCCGGCGTTCCTCGGACTAGTGTTTCCAGCTGCCGCGGCGGTGGCGGCGTTACTCGTGGCGCGCGCGTGGTTTCCGGCTCAGGGTGCCACCGCGCCCCAGCAAGTCGAACAGACTGCCTTTCCCAGAGTCTTCTGGATCTACGTCGCCGCCGCGGGATTGCTCGCCTGCGGTTTTGCGGACTTCGCGCTGCTCTCCTACCACTTCCAGAACACAGGCGTCGTCGGACCGGCCATGATCCCCTTACTCTATTCCGGGGCCATGGCCGTCAACGGCATCACCGCTCCGCTTTTCGGACGCCTGTTCGACCGCTTTGGCGTGGTACTGCTTTCGATCGGGACCCTGATCTCCATGCTCTCACTGCCCCTCGGTTTTCTCGGCGGGCCCACGGCGGCGATCGCGGGGGTTGCGTGCTGGGCAACCGGCATAGGAGCGCAGGATGCCATTCTGCGATCCGGCATCGCCCAAGTAGTCTCGATGAACAAGCGCGGGAGCGCATTCGGCGCCTTCAACGGTGTCTATGGAGTCATGTGGTTTGTTGGAAGCACGATCATGGGTATGCTTTATGACCATTCGATTACCGCCTTGGTGGTATTCGGTGTGACGCTGCAACTGGCCGCCGCGACCGCGTTCTTCTGGCTGCGAGCGAGACTTAGAGCGGCGGGGCGTAACTAGCAACTCTCGCATTTGCCTCGGCTTAGAGATGCGAAGCCGGGCTGTCACCTTAGATCTGTACAGGAGCATTCGGTCGGTGGTAGCATGATGTTGTCCAGTTGTGAAACCTTTAATTGAAGGTTTCATCGCGTCTCTTTCTCGAGGGAAGAGCTACCGACTGCCCGGTGGGCTTCCCAAAAGCTTGGCACGCTACGCGACCTAGAGTCACTAGCAAGCCGGCCGGTGAGTATCCTCCTCCGAGTACTCACCGGCTTTTTTCATTTGGCCGCGTGAGCTGCAAACATCATTTGGGACGAGTAAGGGCGAACAACAAGCGCGCCGGCGCCAAGGGTGCAAGTTTTTCCGCCCAACCACCTTCCAGCGCCCGCCGCAAGACTCCGGCAATCTGGAACGGTTGGCGCAGGCTCGCGCGGCATTCCCGCAGGTAGTCGCCAACAGGCTGGCCGATGGCAGCCGCCTTTCCTGCCATTGCTCCCGACCGGACCGCCGCCAGCAATCCCGAGCCTGTGAACGGATCGACGAAGGAAAGCGCATCGCCCGCTGGATAAGCATGACCAGCATCTGCAAATGCCTGACCATATTGCAGAGGCCCTGTGGAAAACCACTGAGTAACCCGGCGCAGCGGCTGGAGCCGATCGGACAACGCCCGGCATTGCATCACGACGCCGTCATATTCGAAACCAAAGCGTGAAAGGAAACTCTCCGGAGCGAGGCCGCACACGTTGGTCTTGCCCGCTTCGATGGAGCTGACACCTACATAGCAGCGCTCGAAGAAGAACAGCTCCACGGCATCGTCGGTGGGACCTTCAAAGTGCGCCTTGAAGCCGAACAGTCGCTGGCCGCGTGAAGTCCGGGTGGCCCGGCGGCCGGTAGCAACAACCAGCGGGTCTTTCTCTGTTTCGCTGGCGACATCCGCACCCGCCGCGCGAGCCTGATCCAGCAACATGAGATCGAATGCGTAGCGGCTGAGCCCAAATGCCGGCTCTGGCAAGCGTGAGCTTTTCGAGCGGGAACCGAAATGGAGCATGGTGCGGCTAACGCGCGCGGGACCCGCTTCGACGAAGGCATCCCAGGCGCCTAACCGCTCCAGCTCCCGCGCGATCTCCGGCGACAAGAACTCGCCGCAGACCTTGTGCCGCGGGAGGCGGGATTTCTCGATCACCGTCACAGCGCTGTCACATGTCCGGTGGCGCAAGGCAGCCAAAGCCGCGGCCGAACCGGCGGGACCGCCGCCCAGAATGTTAATGCACTTCATGAAACGTACCGATCACCACTATACTGGCATCTAAGTCCTCTTTTCCCTCGTCCATGCAAAGTTATGACATGATCGTGATCGGCTCGGGTCCGGCGGGCCAGCGAGCCGCTATCCAAGGCGCCAAGTTCGGGAAACGGATCGCGGTGGTTGAGCGCCGCGAATATATCGGCGGTGCGTGCATCAACACCGGCACTATCCCTTCGAAAACCTTGCGCGAAGCCGTGCTTCATCTTTCCGGCTACGCCTACCAAGGCGTTTACGGCGTAAATTACCGGGTCAAAGAAAAGATCACAATGGCGGACCTGGCATTCAGGGTCCAGCATGTCATCAAGACCGAAATCGACGTCACCGTCTCGCAGCTTACGCGTAATGGCGTGGATATGCTGTTCGGATGCGCCTCGTTTACCGACCCCCATACCCTCCGCGTCACCAATGTAAATGGATCGACCGATTACCAAGCCGAGAACATCATCATTGCTACCGGCACCAAGCCGGCAGTATCTACCAAGGTTCCTTACAACAACCGCAACATCATCAACAGCGATCAGATCCTGAACATGCAGGAGATCCCCAAGACCTTCATTGTGGTGGGCGGGGGTGTGATCGGGGTCGAGTATACTTGCATGTTCGCGACGCTCGGGGTCCGCATGATCCTGGTGGAAAAACGGCCCCGCCTGCTGGAATTCGCCGATGGCGAAATGGTGGAAGCCCTGTCTTACCACCTGCGCGATAACCGCGTGACCATGCGGCTCAATGAAGAAGTCTCGAGCGTAGAGGAAACGCCCGACGGCGGCGTGGTAGCGAACCTCGAAAGCAACAAGAAAATCAGCGGCTCGGCGCTGCTCTATGCGGTTGGACGGCAGGGTAACGTCGACGAATTGAACCTGGCGGCAGCGGGTCTTGAAGCGGACGACCGCGGACGGATCAAAGTAGATGCCGACTTCCGCACCGAGGTCCCGCACATTTTCGCCGCTGGCGACGTAATCGGTTTCCCGAGTCTGGCTTCCGTCTCGATGGAACAGGGCCGCATCGCTTCCGCGCGCGCCTACAATCTGCCGGTGAAATCGAATCCCGCGACCTATCCGTACGGGATCTACACCATCCCCGAAATTTCGTTCATCGGGAAAACCGAGGAGCAGCTCACCGACGAAGACGTTCCCTACGAAGTCGGCGTGGCGTATTATCGCGAGATCGCCCGCGGCCAGATCCGCGGCGATACCACCGGCCGGCTCAAGCTGATCTTCCACCGCGAGACCCGCGAGATCCTGGGGGTCCACATCATCGGCGACGGCGCGACCGAGCTACTACATATCGGCCAGGCCGTCATGATTCTCAAAGGCACGGTGGGCTATTTCGTCGACACGGTCTTCAATTACCCGACGCTAGCCGAGTGCTACAAAGCGGCGGCGTTCAACGGACTGAACAAGCTCGCGCGGGGATAGCGGCGCGGCAATCGCTCCATATCAATTCTCGGATGGCTCCTCAATATGGTCGATTACCAACGTGTCAACCTGCCCCTTTTGCTTTTCAAGTTTGAGGCCAAGATTCTCTTGAAGCGCTGTTGCCAGCGAGGGAGCATTAGGCTGTAACTCAGTCGTGAGATCTTGCGCGTAGCGAAATGCGAAGTAGTAATTTCCTGACAGACCCGTTCAGTCCCATACCGGAATGCTAGTGGAGCGTTGCAGAGTCTCCGCCAATTGTGAGATTGAAACCCTTCGGCCCGTAATCGCTATAACACCTGCCTGTGGCACGGTGGCAGCGATGTAGGTCTCGGCCCTCAGTGCCGGGGAAGCATCCTTGTCTCCTTCGGGCATAGGAGGAGGTTTGTCGCCTGCTTCGACTTTCTTGACTTTAAGGCTCCCTTTTCCGATCGTCAGGGCGTATCCGTTGGCTTCTGTGGTAACGCGGTGAGACCGCATCCTAAATCGATCCAAGAGCAGAGCCTGAGCCATTAACCGGATTTGTTCGTCCGTGGCCGACGGATCAAATGTCGCCTCAAGTGCATAGGTCAAGCCGCATTTCGCTCCGGAGACGCGAGAGGAATCCAGTTGATAAGCGTAGGCAATCAGATAACACAGTTGAGTTGTCCACCTGATTCTTCCACCTGTGCGTTCCGGCCTTATCGAAAACAGATCTCCGCCCGCTTTAATGGACGCCACTTCAAAATGCCGCTGCTGAGCGGTCTGGCCGCTAACAGCCGTAGCAATCAAAAGAAGGCAGCAGCGATGTTCTGGCGGACCGATTCGGGAGCGGTGGTCACATGTTGCATCCTGCATTCCTGCGCTCGACTATTTTATAAGGTTAAACGTTCGTTCGATGCGCGGGGCCTTCGCTTTGCTAAAGGCGCTGCGCCGCAATCACCTTGACCAGCGCCTGTAGCGCCTTGGGACGCGGGAACGTGGGACGGCTCGCCAAGCGGATGGTGCGTGAGGTTTTGCCCAGCAGCGGGCGCAGCACCACACCGCGCCGCTCCATCGACGATGCGGCAAGCTGCGGAGCCAACGTGGTTCCGTACCCCGCAGCCACAAGATTCGCGAGCGTCTCGAGACTCGCCGCCTGAAGCGCTCGCTGCGGAAGAGCTTCGCCACGGCGACCGCACGCATCACGCGCCTGACCCGCAAGACAATGCCCATCGGCCAACACCAGTAAGTCGTCCGCAAGATCGGCCTGATCGATCTTCTTGCGCGATGCGAGCCGGTGACCGCTGGGAAGCGCCGCAAGAAACGGCTCGTTGAACAGATCGATTGTCGTCAGATCCGACTCTGGAATTTCAGTCGCCAGCAACGCGGCATCCAGTCGTTGCCCCCGCAGCCGCTCCAGCAGCGAGACCGTGACGTCTTCCCACAACTCGATGGTCAAGCGTGGGTGGGCATCACGGAGGGGTCCCAAGATGAGAGGAATCAGATAGGGTGCAAGCGTGGGAATCACGCCCAGCTTCAGCGGCCCTACCAGTTGGTCTTGTGACGTCTTCGCCACCAATTCGACCAGTCCGGCTTCTTCGAGCGCCCGTCGCGCATGCTCCAGGATCTTCTCGCCGACCGGAGTGATCGACACACTACGATTGTTCCGCTCGAACAAGGTTACGCCCAGTTGCTGCTCCAGCTTGAGGAGCTGGCCGCTGAGCGTCGGTTGGCTCACGTGACAGGCTTGGGCCGCGCGCCCGAAGTGGCGATGGTCGGCAACTGCCACGAAATACGTCAGTTCCTGCAAATTCATAGATCGTCAGTAACTATTGTAACGATCCAAACAATCGATTATACAGATCGCCAAATCGGGCGTACTGTAGAGGTGTCCACCAAGTCCAAAGGAGATCTCGAATTGCCAACCGAAGAAATCAAGACTACGACTGCCGGCGTTGACCCCGCTAAACAAGAAGCGAATATCTTGCCCGAAGCCAAATGCCCGGTGGCGCACGGTTCTCGCAGGCACACGGTCGCCGGGGCCCCGACCAATGCGCGCTGGTGGCCAGACCAGTTGAATCTGAAGATCCTTCACCAGAACTCTCCCTTGTCCGATCCGATGGATAAGGAATTCAATTACGCAGAGGAGTTCAAGAGCCTTGACTTGCAGGCTGTGATTAAAGACCTGCACGCCTTGATGACGGATTCACAAGAGTGGTGGCCGGCCGACTATGGCCACTATGGACCGTTTTTCATTCGCATGGCCTGGCACAGCGCAGGCACGTACCGCATTGGCGACGGCCGCGGCGGGGCGGGTTCCGGCACACAACGTTTTGCGCCCCTCAATAGCTGGCCGGACAATGCGAGCCTCGATAAAGCGCGCAGATTGCTTTGGCCGATCAAGCAGAAGTATGGCCGGAAAATCTCCTGGGCGGACCTGATAATTCTCGCTGGCAACGTCTCCTTGGAATCGATGGGATTCAAGACCTTCGGTTTCGGCGGCGGGCGCGCGGACGTCTGGGAGCCCGAAGAGGACATCTTCTGGGGACCTGAAGGCACGTGGCTCGGAGACGAGCGCTACACCGGCGATCGTCAGCTCGAAAATCCTCTCGCCGCTGTTCAAATGGGATTGATTTATGTGAATCCGCAAGGGCCCAATGGAAACCCCGATCCGCTCGCCGCGGCGCGCGATATCCGCGAGACATTCGCGCGTATGGCGATGAATGACGAAGAGACTGTTGCGCTCATTGCAGGCGGGCACACCTTCGGAAAAACCCACGGCGCTGCCGATGCGGGCAAATATGTCGGCGCGGAACCCGAGGGCGCCCCCATTGAGGAGCAAGGCTTCGGCTGGGCAAACAGCTATGAGAGCGGCAAAGGCCCCCACGCAATCACCAGCGGCTTGGAAGGCGCATGGACACCTACCCCGATCAAGTGGGACAACGGTTACTTCGACACGCTGTTCGGCCATGAGTGGGAACTGACCAAGAGTCCCGCCGGGGCGCATCAGTGGAAGCCTAAGAACGGCGCCGGCGCGGGCACCGTGCCGGACGCGCACGATCCGTCGAAGAAGCACGCCCCGACGATGCTCACTACGGACCTCTCGCTGCGGCTGGACCCGATCTACGCCCCGATTTCGAAGCGCTTTCACGAGAACCCGCAGGAGTTTGCAGATGCGTTCGCCAAGGCTTGGTACAAGCTGACGCATCGCGATATGGGGCCGATCTCGCGGTATCTAGGACCGCTCGTACCGAAGGAACCGCTGCTCTGGCAGGATCCGATTCCCGCAGTGGATCATGCGTTGATCGGGGAGCAGGATATCGCGACTCTGAAGGCCAAGATCCTCGCGTCCGGACTTTCCATCTCACAACTGGTCACGACGGCCTGGGCTTCGGCGGCAACGTTCCGCGGCTCCGACAAGCGTGGCGGCGCAAACGGAGCGCGCGTTCGCCTCGCGCCGCAAAAGGATTGGGAAGTGAATCAACCAGCCGAATTGGCGAAGGTCCTTCAGAAGCTGGAATCGATCCAGAAGGATTTCAACAGCAGCAGCAAGAAGGTCTCACTTGCTGACTTGATCGTCCTGGGCGGCTGCACAGCTGTCGAGGCAGCAGCTAAGAAGGCTGGCCACGACGTGAAGGTTCCTTTCTCGCCGGGGCGCATGGATGCGTCGCAAGAGCAGACCGATGTGCACTCCTTCGCGCCGCTCGAACCAACCGCAGACGGGTTCCGCAATTATCTGGCTAAGGGACAAGAATCGGCGGCCGAGCTACTGGTGGATAGGGCGAACCTAATGACCCTGACGGCTCCTGAGATGACGGTTCTGGTCGGTGGCATGCGTGCCCTGAATGCGAATGTCGGGCAGTCCAAACACGGTGTTTTCACGAAGCGACCCGAAACACTGACCAATGATTACTTCGTGAATCTCCTCGACATGAAGACGAAGTGGCAGAAGTCCCCCACCTCTGAAGGTGTATTGGAGGGTCGCGATCGCGCCTCGGGCGAGCTCAAATGGACGGGCACCGTCGTCGATCTCGTCTTCGGTTCGAACTCTCAGCTCCGAGCCCTCGCGGAAGTCTATGCATGTGACGACTCGAAGGAGACGTTCGTGAAGGACTTCGTGGCGGCCTGGAACAAGGTGATGAACCTGGATCGCTACGACCTTGCTTAAGGCTCGGTGCGATCGCGCGCTAAGCTCTCCCTATGGTGCGCGCTTTCTATTTCTTAGAGACCGTCTGGCACGATCTTCGCTACGCGGTCCGTATGCTGCGAAAGAATCCGGTGTTCGCGTGCGTTGCGATCGGCACGTTCGCGCTCGCCATCGGCGCGAATGCCGCGATTTTTTCCGTACTGAACGCTGCCTTCCTGCAACCTCTGCCTTATCCCGAGCCAAACCGGCTGGCGTTTCTCTGGGAAGGCCCGAATAACGTTACTTATTCTTTTTCTCATCCACGATATGAGATGCTCCGCGACTCTGCCTCCGATTTCGAAGGAATCGCCGCCTATGATGACGAAAGCATAACCGCGGCCGTATCGGGCGAGCCGGAGCGGATCGAAGGCGGCCGCGTTTCCGCGAACTTTTTTTCTGTGATCGGCGTAGCCCCCGTCATCGGTCGCACTTTCACGCCCGAAGAGGATCGTTTCCGGGGGCCTCCGCTCGTCATCTTGAGTCACGAGTATTGGGAAAGCCGCTTCAATTCCGATCCCAACATCCTTGGCCGCAGCATGCGTATCGACGGAACCACTCAGACGATTGTCGGCGTGCTCCCCGCCGGTTTCCGGTTTCTTGGCGAAAATGTGGACGTCTGGCGATCTCGTCTCGCCGATTCCGGAACGTTTTTCCCCTCCACAGTTCGCCGCGGCGCGCAATTTCTCACGGTTATCGGCCGCTTGAAGCCCGGCGTCGGCATTCGGCAGGCGCAAGCCTCCCTAGACGTTCTCGGGATCCGATATCAACAGGACTATCCTGGCAACGACGATATCGACGTGTCTGTCCACATCGCGCCTCTGCAGGAACAATTGGTCTCCGGCCTTCGCCTGAACCTGTTCCTGACCTGGGATGCAGTCAGTTGCCTTCTGCTCATCGCGTGCGCGAATATCGCGAACCTGCTACTGGCGCGTGCCTCAGCTCGCATCAAGGAAGTCGCGGTCCGGCTGGCGATCGGGGCGACACGCGAACGCATCGCGCGGCAGCTTCTCACCGAAGGCGTGCTGATCTCGGTCTGCGGCGGCGCGCTGGGATTGCTCGTCGCACAGTGGGGCGCACGGGTTTTGGCCGCCACCATCCATCAAACCTCGCATCAGGCTCCGGAGGCACGAATTGACGCCACAGTAGTCGCATTCACTTTGGTCGTTTCCGTCATCGTCGGATTGGGCTTCGGTTTGGTGCCCTCGATTGCAGCCCTTCGAAAGGACCTCCGCCGGCCGCGTGTCCATCCTCAAAGCGTTCTGGTGACCGCCGAAATTGCGCTCTCCCTGGTTCTGCTGGTTTCCGCTGGTTTGCTGATGCAAAGCTTTCTTCGGATGCGCGGCATGGCGACCGGCATTCGCTCGGACCAGGTCTCGATGCTGTGGCTAATTCTGAATCCGCACCGTTATGAGAACTTCCCGGAGCGAGCCGCATTTTACGAGGAAACCCTGCGACGCGTCCGCGCCCTGCCCGGCGTACGTTCCGCCGCAATCGCCTCGCGCGTCGACGTGATGCAGCCCGGCGATGTTGGGGTAGATACGGTGATTCCCAGGAGCGAGCCACAAGCGAGTAGCCG
>JAICXC010000169.1 GCA_025980665.1 Bryobacteraceae bacterium | reverse complement strand
TTTGCCCGGGAAAGGATCAACCTGTATTATCAGATTTATGACTCAGCAGGGGTCGTCGCCGAAATACGAGGTCATCCGGCAAACACTGGCAGACGGGATCCTATCCGGACAACATCCGCCGGGACATCGCCTACCCAGCGAATCGGAACTGGTCACGACTTTCGCCTCCTCCAGGCCGACCGTGAACCGCGCGCTCCGGGAGCTTCAGTTAGCGGGTTTGATTGAGCGCCGTGCAGGCTCGGGAAGCTACGTGCGCGCCGATGCGGCGGCGCGCGGATACACCTTCGGCTTGCTGATCCCGGAACTGGGGCGGACCGAGATTTTTGAGCCGATCTGCCGAGGCATGGCGGAAGCGCAACACGGCAGCCAGCACGTGCTGCTCTGGGGCAGCTCGTTCGGCGACGAGGCCAACATGGAACAGCAGGCCTCGCAAGCCTGCCGCCAGTTGGTGACAAAAAAAGTATCCGGGGTTTTCTTCGCTCCGTTGGAGTTGACTCCGCAGAAGGACGCCATCAACCGAGCGATCGCCGAGGAGCTCGATCGGGCCGGGATTCCCGTGGTACTTCTGGATCGCGACTTGGTATCGTACCCGGAAAGAAGCCGCTATGATCTGGTCGGCATCGATAACCGGCGAGCCGGCTACGCGATCACGAGACATCTGATCCGCAGCGGGTGCAAGCGGCCGGTATTCGTCGGCCGGCCGGGCTCAGCGCCCACCGTGGACGCCCGCGTCGCCGGCTACCAGGAAGCCGTCGCAACGGCGACTCCTGCCCTTGAAAGCCACGTTTGCCGGATCGAGCCTGACGATCAGGCTCAGATCAAGGACATTCTCGCGAGGCTACGTCCCGATGGATTCGTGTGCGCGAACGACTTCACCGCGGCCCATCTGCAGCGGACTCTGACGGACCTGCGCGTCAGCGTTCCAGACAAAGTGCGCATGGTTGGCATTGACGACGTCAAGTACGCCAGCCTGCTCCCCGTTCCCCTCACCACGATCCACCAGCCATGCTCCAGCTTAGGGGCCGTCGCGATCAGCGCCATGCTGGACCGCCTGCGCGAGCCCAGACTTCCGGCGCGAGACATCCTCCTGAACTTCGATCTAGTAGTGAGGAGCTCGTGCGGAGCCCCGAAGAAAGAGAAAAGAAGAGATTGACAGCCGTACCCCGAACCCCGATACTGGCGTTGCGTGACTCCTGATTGCATGGATAAAGAGAATCTGTCTTTACAAGCGGGCTCGCCTTTACCGCATGCGATCGTCCTGGGAGAGGTCCTGTGGGATCTATTCGAGCATTCCCGGCGATTGGGCGGAGCGCCCTTAAACTTCGGCGTTCACGCGCGCCGGCTGGGCCATCCCGTGACCTTGATCAGCGCACTGGGTACGGATGAGCCAGGCGAGCAGGCCGCGGAGATGATTGCCGGGCTGGATCTCGATACCCGCTTTCTGCAAAAGACTTCGCGCTTCCCCACTGGGACCGCTCAAGTACAGATTGAGCATTCCGGAGTGACGCAGTTCACGATTCCGCGGCCGGCGGCGTATGATGCCGTCGATCTCTCGGCTCATGATCTCGAACTTCTTGAACAAGACGCGCGCGGATGGTTTTACTACGGCACGCTGTTCGCGTCGACCGATCCAGGCAAAAGCGTCCTGCACCAGATTCTCGGCGCCTTGCAAGGAGCTAAGAAATTTTACGACTTGAACCTTCGCCCGGGATCGAACTCCCCGAAACTCGTCTGTGAACTGTTGCAGAGTGCGGATGTAGTGAAGCTCAACGAGGAGGAACTCCAGAGGGTTCATGAGTTCTCGGGCCTCCCGTTGAACGTCGAAGCATTCTGCCGCCAAGGGTCAGCTCGCTTTGGGTGGCAGGCAGTCGGCGTCACGCTTGGAGATCGCGGGTGCGCTGTACTCGCGGGTGGGCATTACGTCGAAGCGGCCGTGCACCCCATAGAGATCGTCGATACCGTGGGTGCCGGCGACGCCTTCGCTGCCGCGTTCATGCACGGACTCAGCCTGAACTGGCCCGCGGCCGAAATCGCATCGTTCGCGAATCGCGTTGGCGCTCTGGTTGCCAGCCGACATGGAGCCATTCCCGACTGGACCCTGGAGGAAGCTGTGAAGTTGGGATGAGGAATCAGGTCCAACTGATCACCTACGTCGACCGCTTATCGGGCGGCGGGTTTCGCGCGCTCAAAGATCTGCTCGATGGACCGTTCCGGGCGTTGTTCGGCGGAACGCATTTGCTTCCCTTCTACTGGCCGATCGACGGCGCCGATGCGGGCTTCGATCCGATCGACCACACGCAGCCGGATTCCAGGCTTGGGTCCTGGGACGAGGTGCGCGCGCTGGGCCAGGGCTGGGATCTGATGGCCGACCTGATCGTCAATCATGTCTCCAGCAGCTCGCCGCGATTCGAGGATTTCCGGAAACACGGCGACACATCGACCTATACCGACCTATTTCTGACTTACGGACGCGTCTTTCCAAAAGGAGCATCGGAGAAGGATCTGCTCCAGATCTATCGCCCGCGCCCGGGGCTTCCGTTCACAAAGACTCGCCTGGACGATGGCACGGAACGCCTGCTGTGGACGACGTTCACTCCCGAACAGATCGATATCGATGTGCGCTCATCCGCTGGGCGCGCGTATCTGAACCAGATCCTGACCGAGTTTCAGGCCGCGGGCATTCGCGCGATTCGCCTGGATGCCGCGGGATACGCGATCAAGAAACCGGGAACCAGCTGTTTCATGATCCCGGAGACCTTCAGCTTCATCGACGATTTCACGGCGCAGGCCCATGCGCTGAACATCGAAGTGCTGGTGGAGATCCACGCATACCATCAGGATCAAATCAACATCGCCAAGCAGGTCGACTGGGTTTATGATTTCGCCCTGCCGCCCTTAGTGCTGCACGCTTTGTACACGCGCACGACCGCGCGTCTGAAACATTGGCTGGGCATCAGCCCCCGGAATTGCATCACGGTTCTCGACACGCACGACGGCATCGGCGTCATCGACGTTGGACCGGATCGGAGAGGCGTCGAAACCCTGCCCGGATTGCTGACGGCCGAGGAGATCGACAATCTGGTCGAGACGATCCATTCCCGCAGCAATGGTGAGAGCCGCCGGGCCACTGGAGCCGCAGCGAACAACCTGGACCTTTACCAGGTCAATTGCACATACTATGACGCCCTGGGCCAGCGCGATGAAGAGTATCTGATCGCCCGCGCGATTCAGTTTTTTACGCCGGGGATCCCGCAGGTCTACTATGTGGGACTGCTGGCGGGCGCGAATGATCTGGACCTTCTGCGCCGCACCGGTGTTGGCCGCGACATCAACCGGCACTACTACAGGCGCCGGGAGATCGACTCCGCACTCACGCGCCCTGTTGTCGAGGCGCTTTTCGGCTTGATTCGCTTCCGCAACGCGCATCCCGCCTTCGCCGGAGAGTTTCGGCTATTGCCGAGCGCGGACCACGAGATCCATATCGAGTGGCGAAACGGTGACCAGTGGGCTCGGCTAGAAGCCGACTTGAAAGCAACCGTCGCCACAATCTTTCACTCGGACACTGGCGGAGAATACAGGCTTGTCGTCGCACCTCACTCGATGAAAGAGATCGCGCGATGAGCGCACCCGCTAAGCCGTCCATGAACATGGCCCTGATCAAGGGGCTGACCTATGTCATGTTCGCGATGTTCGCGATGACTACCGACTCGGTCGGCATCATTATTCCCCAGATCATCAAGACATTCAAGCTGAGTTTGACCGCGGCAGGAACATTTCAATACGCCACGATGGGCGGCATCGCAATCGCCGGGTTCCTTCTTGGCCATTTGGCTGACCGGTACGGGCGGAAAACGACGATCGTCGCCGGCCTGACTCTTTTCGCAGCCTCTTCCTACCTCTTCATCGCAGGGAGCTCCTTCCTATTCTTCTGCGTCTTGATGGCGCTGTCCGGCGCCGCGATTGGGATCTTCAAGACCGGAGCGCTCGCGCTGATCGGCGACATCTCCCACTCCACCGCCGAACATACCTCGATCATGAATTACGTGGAAGGATTCTTCAGCGTTGGCTCCATCATCGGACCCGCGGTTTTAGCCCGCCTGTTGAATCGCAATGTTTCCTGGCAGTGGTTGTATGTGATCGCCGGCACTATGTGCGTCCTGCTGATTCTGACAGCGCTGCGCGTGCAATACCCCACCAGGGCAACAGCAGCGAAAGAAACGAATCTGCAGGCGGTCAAGACGGTGTCGAAGAACCGTTTTGTTCTGTTGTTTTCGCTGGGAGCGTTTCTCTATGTCGCCGTCGAAACCGCGATCTACGTGTGGATGCCGACCCTGTTCGAGGGATACCACGGAACGGGCGAGTGGATCGCGGTTTACAGCATTTCCATTTTCTTCCTGCTGCGCGCGGGCGGGCGCTTTCTGGGGGCCTGGATGCTGACGAAGCTTGCATGGAAACCATTCTTGACCATCTGCAGCGGTGCCATCCTGGCGTGTTTCGCGGCGAGCATCGCCGGCGGTGTGCACTGGGCCGTCTACGCTCTTCCTTTGTCGGGATTGTTCATGTCCGTGATCTACCCGACGGTCAACTCCAAGGGGATTAGCTGTGTTCCGAAGTCGGAACATGGCGCCGCTGCGGGCGTGATTCTTTTTTATACCTGTGTCTCGGCCGTGCTGGCTCCCCTGGCAATCGGCGCGATCAGCGACGCGATGGGCGGACCGATTTACGGTTTCATGCTCGCCACGGGCTTTGCCGCGTTGCTGTTTGTGGGAATGCTGCTGAACCAATTTTTCGATCCCGCCAGCGCCGTCCTAGGACGCGCGGATGAGACTGAATACCAACAGCTCGCTTCCAATATCTCTTCTACGTAAAGAGAGGGTTCATCATGCTGACTCGACGGAGCTTTGTCCCGCTGATGTTTGCGGCGCCTACCCTGTTACGCGCGCAGGCCGCAGTCAACCGCGTTGTGATCGATCCACTGCGCGTGCGTGCCAGCCTTGACCGACGCATTTGGGGCAGTTTCTTGGAACACCTGGGCCGCGCGATTTACGGCGGCATCTATGATCCCGGGTCGGCTCTGGCCGATGCATCCGGCTTCCGCAAAGACGTTGCCGCGGAGGTGCGCGGCATGGGCGTGCCGATCATTCGCTATCCGGGCGGCAACTTCGTTTCCGGCTACAACTGGCTGGATGGCGTGGGCCCGCGCGACAAGCGGCCCACCGTGCTCGACCGGGCCTGGAACTCCATCGAGACGAACCAGTTCGGTACCAATGAATTCGTAACCTGGTCCAAGAGCGTTGGCGCCGAGCCGCTGATCGGCACCAATTTCGGTACCGCGGCGCCCGAGATGTCGGCCGCGCTGGTGGAATATTGCAACGTGCCGGGAGGCACCAAGTGGAGCAACCTGCGCCGCGAACATGGTTACGCGCAGCCCCACGCGATCAAAATGTGGTGCCTGGGCAACGAAATGGACGGCACTTGGCAGATCGGCCACATGCCGGCCCGTGAATATGGCCGCAAGGCCGTGGATGCCGCACGACAGATGCGAGCCGTCGACCCCAGTGTGCAACTGATCGCCTGCGGCTCGTCCGGGCCCGGCCAACCGACATTCCTCGAATGGGATCGCGAAGTTCTCGAAGAGTGTTATTCGCAAGTGGATGGCATTAGCCTGCATCGCTACTATGGCAACGACACGGCCGGTGAAACCGGCGGTAATTCTCTGAAGTATCTGGCGATGAACCTGGCGATGGAAGAGCAGATCGATCAGGTCGCGGCCGTTTGCGAGTATGTTCGCAAGCGCACCGGCTCCAACAAGCGCCTGTGGCTCTCTTTCGATGAATGGAACGTCTGGTACCGCCGCCGGGGCGGCAACGGCCAACGTCAACAGGCCCCGCACCTGCTGGAGGAAGAGTACAACCTGGAAGACGCGTTGCTGGTGGGAGGGTTGGTGAATGCCCTCCTGCGGCGCTCGGACAAAGTCCGCGTCGCCTGCCTTGCCCAATTGGTGAACGTAATCGCACCGATCGTGACCAATGCAAATGGCCTGTTGCGCCAGAGCATCTACTATCCCTACTCGTGGGCGCTCGAAAGCGCGCGCGGACAGGCGCTGGACGCCTTGGTGGAATCCGCCGCGATCGAAGGCATTCCGGCCATCGACGGCGCGGTTACATTTGACCCAGCTACCGGCCAGTATTGTGTGTTGCTGCTGAATCGCGACTTGATGCAGCCGCGAGAAGCCACGCTCGTGTTCCGCGACAATGCACCTACGCGCACGTTACGATTCGACACCCTCACGGGCGCGGATCTGAAAGCGGTGAATACGTTCGCCGACCCCGGCAAGGTGAAGCCTGCCTCGCTCGAATCGCCGGGCCCAAGTGGACGAATCGTGGTTCGACTGCCGGCGCGTTCGTATTCGCGGCTACTGCTACAGGCAGCTCGCGCGTAGACAATCAGTAGCGCCAGTCCCCCACTACCGCCACCTTTGCTAGACTGCCAAATGACATCGAGCCCTGCACGAGGGCGGTTCTCAACACGGAGGTCATAATGAATCGACGGTTCCTGGCCAGTGCTATAACGAGCTTCCTGATCGCTTCGGTGGGCGGAATTCTTGCGCAAGCCCCGGCACAACCCGCAGCTGCCGGAAAGGGCGCCCCAAAGGGCGGCCAGCGTCCGGGCAGCCCCGCGACTCCCGAAGATCTCGCCGATATCGCAAAACTCCCGAATTTGCCGGCCTGGGTCAAGGGCGCCGGCGACGGGGATTATTCGATCGGTCCCGACTACACGCCTGCGCCCGAAGAAACGCAGCGCGTCGGCATTCCGCACGGCAAGTTGATCGAGTTCTTTATGAACTCCGCAAGCAGCAAAGTGTTCCCGGGCGTCAACGGCCCGTTTGAGCGGCTGGTCTCCGTCTATATTCCCGCCCAGTATGTTCCAGGAAGGCCTGCTCCGTTTATCTTCTCGGCGGATTCTTACGGCCTGCGCGACCGCCAAATGGCGAACATCCTGGACAACATGATTGCCGATCGCCGCCTGCCTGTGATGGTGGCGGTGATGGTCGCCAACGGCGGCCCGGAGCGCAGCCTGGAATACGATACGGTGTCGCCCGTCTTCGCTGATTTTGTGGAAACCGAAATTTTGCCCCGCGTTGAGAAGGAAACCGGGGTCAAGCTAACCACGGACCCCGAAGGCCGCATGACCTACGGCGGCAGTTCCGGAGGAGCGATGGCGCTCACCATGGCCTGGTTCCGCACGGAGCGTTACCATCGCGTGTTGTCCTATTCCGGCACTTTCGTCGATCTGCGCGAGGGCCCGGAGGCTCCGCACGGAGCTTACGAGTACCCGGAACATTTCTTCCCTGATATGCCGGTGAAGCCTCTCCGCATCTGGATGCATGTTTCGGAAAACGATATCGGCGCAAAAACCGCCTCGGCTGAGCGGCGCAATTGGGTCATGGCGAACCAGCGCCTTGCAGGCGTGCTGAAAGCCAAGGGCTATCACTACCAGTTCGTGTACGCCAAGAATGCGGGTCACGTCGACGCCAAAGTGATCCGTCAGACGCTGCCGCAAGCGCTGGAATATGTGTGGCAGGACTACCCGATTTCAGGCAAGTAGGCCGGTCGGGGATTACCTTATGGACGCCCGTCGCCGATCGCCAGCCAAGCTTTCGCGCATTCCTCCACCACCGTGAGATACTTCTCGACCTCTCCCTTGCCCACGATCCACGGATTAGGCTCACCGGCCTTGCGCGCCTTGGTCCGCTCAAAACGGTTTAGTGCGTCGTTGTACTCGGTGTGGTTGACGATGATGACGTCGGCCCCCGCGCCGTCGCTGATGTCCTTCAATCGTTTCGCATTG
>JAICXC010000061.1 GCA_025980665.1 Bryobacteraceae bacterium | reverse complement strand
ATAAGACGCCTCGGCATGCCCGCGCTCGGACGAAGAACACTGGGCGACGTGAAGCTGCCTAAGTGCGCAAGCGGTATCGGCTATCGCAGCGAAAGCCCAAGGCCGCGTGCGTCTCTGATCGCGCAACAGAAACGATTTCCGTGGCACGTTACCCGAGCATCGCCACCGCACTCAAGAAACTTCCGGACAACTCCGTCGTCGGTTGAGAGATCGTCACGCTCGATGACGCCGGCACGCCGTTTTTCAACGCCCTCCAACACTACGCGAGCTCCCTAGCTCCGCTGATCTCCTATTTGTTCGCCATCCGCGCCCAGGGCTTCGAAGGCCTCGTCAAAAAACGACGCGACAGCAGATACGAAGCAGGCGAGTGCTCCGGCGCCTGGACCAAAATCCGCGTTAACGAACGACAAGAATTCGTGATTGGCGGGTACACCGTTGGCGGACGAACCGTAGTAGCCGAAGATAAGCGCGTCGAAGGAATCTGCCGGAGGCGCGCGCGGGACGGTGGGGACAGTTGACTGCCGCGACACTCCCACAATATGACGAGGACCGTACCATTATTTTCCGGCGTTGGTGTCTGCTGATCGGAATCCACAGGGCCGACGGTCGATGGGACACTATCCCGGTTCCTAGAGATAGCGTCCGGCCCTCCGATTGAATCGGACGCTAGCTCGGTACGGTCAGTGTTTTCGCAGGAAGTGGATATTGGGATGTTTTCTTTTCCCCTTCCTCGTCGCACTCGACGCATGTCGGGACACCGTCGATGAGCAGAATGGTGTCTGCTCCGCACAGCACGCATTTGTGCATGACCCGGCAAGAATAGCGCGCAATCCGAAGATACTCAATTCCGTCTAGACACTAGAGGAATTTCCCTAGCTGCAATTATTCTGACTGCTTACGCGCGGCGAGAAGCTCGGCGACCTTCACGAGTTCTTCCTTTGTAAGATCCCTGAGCGCTTCGGGCAGCTTCCCATCAAATTCCCCTAGATCTAGCTTTTGGAGAAACTCCTTAAGGACCCTTTCGGTTCTCGGAATACACTTCGGAGAGCCGGATGACATGAGTGCTTAGTTTACTGCGAGACCACAGCATCTATCGATACAGTCAGCAGAGTATTTGTGAAGATTTCTCCATATTCAAATGGATCGACGACCCTCCCTGCTAGGTGGTATTGAATCAAAGCAGAGCGGGGCACTACGCTAATCGGTTCGTGCAAGAATCAGCTGCTGATGCGCGGGGGCAAGGCTACGCGATTCCCCGGCCCCGAAGCGGGCTTCGCGCAGCATGCGATCAATCTCGGCAAAGGTATACGCATCGCCGGAGGGCGTTGTGCCAAGCATCCGCATGGCAAAGAGGGCTCCGTCGGGAGGGGAAACGCGATCTTCGTTGGGCACGAACTCGATTACAGCGACGAGACCACCGGACTTCAGCGCCGTCCGTACTCTTTTTAGCAGTGTGACGTTGGTCGCGAAATCGAAGTGGTGGAGGAAGTTTGGCATGAGCGCTACGTCGTAACCGGTACCGAGGTCCACTTCAAATGCGCTGCCGGGAATGGTGCCGAAGCGCCCCGCAATTCCCATTTTCGTAGCGTTTTCTCGGGCGACTTCAAGAACGTTTTCCCAGTCCTGGAAAGTGATTTCAGCGGCAGGGTTATGGAGGGCAACATGGATTCCGAACAGACCGTGGCCTGCCGCGATATCGAGAACCTTTGCCGGCTCACCGGGGGTTGTGACGTGCGTCGCGGCGATGCTTGCAGGAATGGCGAACATGGGAGCCATGTAGCGGGCGAATTCGACCCAGACGTTGTCGTTCGGCGCGAGTGTGTGATCGGTGGCGCCGCCGTTGCGAACCAGAGCGGCCACGTCACGGTATTTGTTCACCATCGCCGGATGCGTAAAGAACCCGGCGACGGATCCCATGTATGAAGGTGACTGCTTGTCGAGTAACGCGGCAGTATCGGGCGCAAGGCCGTAGGCTCCGTTAGCCTTGGTAAGAAAGCCGTGGACGGTGAGATAGTCGCAAAGCACTCGGACGCCTTTCTCTGTGCCATTGCAGAGCGGCGCGATCGCGTCCGAAGTGATTGCTCCGGCCGCGATGTGAGTAAAAACTTCGAGCTCGATGGCTCCCTTGAGGGCCATGGCGAGTTGATAGGAGGTGAGAGCCTGGTGGATGCGTCCCGGGTTGATGGGGATCGGGTTGGGCTGCGAAGCCATGGTCAATTGTATCTAGCGGGCTTAGCGCGGAGGCCGTCCTTTCAAGATCTCTCCGATTTGATCCAGCCGGGACACAGTAAAATCCGGGGCAAATCCCCAGTCTTCCATCTGCATTCCAGACCGGTTACACCAGCAAACCTGGTAGCCGAAGGCTTTGGCTCCTGCAGCGTCCCATAGGTTGGAAGAAACGAAAAGAATCTTCCCGGCGGGGAGGTTCAAGGTCTCCGATCCCAGCGCATAGACACGGGCAGAGGGTTTGTAGGTTTTTAGCCTGTCGACGGAAATGATCTCAGCGAAATACAACCGCAGTGAGTTGGAGCCGACGGCCGCGGCCAACATCGCTGGTGATCCGTTCGAGAGAATGGCTAGCGGCAATTCCTTCAATGCTTCCAATGCGGACACCACTTCTGGGAACGCGGCCGGGGCGAGGTACGCCTGCATGAGGCTTTCGAGCTGCTTATCCGTCACCTTAATCGATAGCTGTCGGACGGCTGCGCGAAGAGCGGCTGCGGTGATTTGCCAGAAGTCCTCGTACCGGTCCATGAGCGATCGCAGCCAGGTGTATTCGAGCTGCTTCTGTCTCCACAATTGCGAAAGAGCATCGATATCGCCCGGGATACCGGCGCCGCTGTTCCGTATGACGGAGTGAACGTCAAACAATGTGCCGTAGGCGTCGAATATGATTGCTTGGGGGTTCAATGGCACCGCATTTAGGCGACAAAAGTGGCGGACGTCAGGCGCCGCGCCTACCACATCCTCACATCAAGCTTCGCATGGGCGCGTTCATCATGATGTAACGTCAATCATCAATTACAACCACCATTCGAGAAGGCCTAGATTACGACTCTTTGCGGCGGCAACAGGTTGGCCAGACCACCTAGAACTGCTTTAGCGGCCCGCCGTTCGCAAGACCCTGCTGGCGAAGGCTTCGGCAGCAGCCAAGTCATCTGTCGCCGCCGTGGCATCGCCCGCAGCGATTTCGGCCTTCGCTTTCGCCAGCCTGGCGCGCATTTGTACCATCGCGGATTGCGTGTCTGAATTTAGGACTTGCCCACGCGCCGCCAGGCTTTGCTGCAGGGGTCCAATAGCCTGTTCAGCGCTTTGAACTTTGGAGGTGGCGTTGATCATGCGATCGTTGAGCTCCGCGCGGATTGCGGCCGAAAGTCCGGCAGGCGCGGGCGCAGGTGTGGACACAATTGGCGCGGCCGCGGCTGGGGATACAATCGGCACGGGCGCAACAGCCGCAGCTGGCGGAGGCTGGACGGATTTGGTTGGAGGCAGAGCTTTGGGCGCAACCGCCTTCTCGGGCTGGGGTGGGATCACCTCCGGTGCAGCTACCGGAGCGTTTTCGGCCGGAACTGTATTAGCCGGCTGGCCGCCCAACGCGACAATCCGCTGGTTCACCATCGCTATGCGATCTCGCGCTCGGGCATCGTCCGGATTCTCGGCGGCCAGCACCACCAACACAGCCGACGCTTTCTGATACGTCTTGACCGCCGCCTCACGGCCGCCAGCCTTGGGATCTGCCGTGTTCTCCTGCAAGATGCCGAACTGCTGATAAGCTGCGGCAACTTCGGAGTCGAGATTGGCATTCCTGACCGGCGTCGAGTGGGCTCGATCCACATATCGAACTCCGCGATCGAGCAACGCATCGCGTGTCGCGCTCGGTCCTGGGCTGGCGGCCACCACGGCGGGAAAATCCGTAGCAAACGCGGTTCTTACCAGCTGGACATCCTGGCTGCGCTGGGAAAGTTGCTGAGAACTGGCCGGTTGAGTTGGTGCGGACGACGGATCAAGATGTGCTTCCACTTGATCCAGAAGGGCGCGCAGGTGCGTCTCCCGCGCCGCGACGTCCGTCTCCTGGACCTCTACGCGGCGCCATTGCCACACGCCGAATCCAGCCAGCACGATGAAACCCGCCAGCACAGCCACCATCGCCCGCTTTCGCTTTAGCAGCTTGAAGGAGCGGTTGGCGACCGATGCATGGTGCGCTAACACCGCTTGGCCGTCCAGAAAACGCTGCAAGTCTTCCCTGAATTCCGCCGCGGATTGATAGCGATTCTTGGGATCGAATGCGAGCGACTTTAGGACGATGCTGTCGATCTCCCCGAGCATCACGCGGCGCAACCCAGCCGTGGTATCTCCGCCAGCCCTCAGATCCTGGCGGATATTGCCGCTCGGAGCCGGCGGAGCCTGGCGGGTGAAAAGCTTGGCCAGCTTTTCGTCCACTCCCTCATAGGGGAGCCGCCCGGTCAGCATGCGATAGAGGATGGCGCCTAGCGAGTAAATGTCGGAAGTTTTTTGTAGCGTGACGCCAGAGATCTGCTCCGGACTGGCGTAGGTCGGCGTCATCGGACTTCCCAGCGCGCTGGTCAGATTCGGGTTGGCGAACGCCGCCGCTCCCATCATCTTGGCGATTCCGAAGTCCAGCAGCTTGACGGACCCGTCGTTGGACACCAGAATGTTACCGGGCTTCAAGTCGCGGTGAACAATCGAATTCTCGTGGAGATATTCCACGGCGCTGCAAACCTGCTGGAAAATGCGGAGGCGTTCGGTGATCGAAAGGCTTTTTTGATCGCAATACTCATCAAGCGGCAAGCCGTCGACGTACTCCATTACGTAGTAGGGCATTCCGTCCGGCATATCGCCGCCATCCAGGATTCGCGCGATGTTCGGGTGATCTAGCGCCGCCAGGACCTGCCGCTCCTGCTTGAAGCGGAGGATGAATTCCTCGTTCACGGCTTCTCGCAACAGGAGCTTGATCGCGACGTTTTTCCGGAACGCCCCATCGTCCCGCATTGCGAGGTATACGACGCCCATGCCTCCCCGGCCGAGCTCGCGGACCAGACGGTAGGGTCCGATAAATTGCGCCGCGGCAGAAGACCCGGTTGGAGCGGCGGGCGCGGAGATCGGGGGCGGTGAAGGCGCCGAAGACGTCGACGTATTAGCTTCTGGAAGTGGAAGTGGAGGTGGGGTGACAGCTGGCGCGAGTTCGAATAGTCCCGTAGCGGCTTCCGCGCTCACCGTTTGAGTCGACGGTCGCACGCGTGAGCCGCATTTCTCGCAAAAGTTTGACAGCGCTGCGACGTGCGCGCCGCACTCTTCGCAGAATCGAACCGATTCAGAGGCCATGGCCGGATACCGAGCCTGGTTGGGTCAGGCTCCCCCCAGTCGCTGGATAAAACGTTGCAGCAAGGCTTGGGCGTTATCGAGCGCCTCGTTCGCTGCAGCCACGTCGGCATGATCGATGGCCTTTTGAGCCTCGTCCAGTGCGGATTCGATTCGTAACCGGAGAGCCACAATCTGCGGGTGTAAGGAGTGGCCCCGGGCGTGGAGGTTAGCCTCAATCGAATCCGCGGAACGAAAATTCGCACTAGCGCGGGTAGCCAGCAGCCCCAGCCGTCGCTGGGTGTCCTTTTGAAGTTGAGCAGTAGCGGGAACCAGTGAACTGGGAGCGTCTTGCGCCCAAATCACACCAAAAGCCAGCAACAAGCCCACCAGACATTTCACCGCTGCGCCCTCACTCGTTTCTCTGCCCCGAAGTATATCATTTGAGTTCTAGCTAGGCTTGGGGAGAATGCGGCTGATGCCGCCGTTTCCTAACGCTTTCCTTCGCTACTTCTTCGCCTATTTTAATAGAGCCATTGAAACATTTTATCGGGAGAATGATCTTTAAACCGAGCACTGATCACCGGGCTGCTGCATTCCTCTCGGACGCGAAGGATCCAGCAGCCTCCATCCCTAGCTCTTGCCTTAGGCGACATTAAAACGTCTTCCCATGGCAACTCCTGCAACAGCGCGGTGTTTTCAATCCCAGACGGTATGTGATACAACCGGGTGCTGTGGTCAACGGAGGAGTTGAATGGGGAAGAGGCTTTTTCTCGTAAGTTTGTGCGCTTTCTGGCCTGCGTTTGCTCAGATTACTGTCACGGTTACTCCTTCGCCAGCATCGGTGCACGTAGGAACGTTCCTGCAGTTTTCGGCTAGGGTTAGCGGCACGTCCACAACCGGCGTGACTTGGACCATGACGCCTGCGACCGGAGCCGGTTCGATCTCGACCGGCGGCCGCTATACGCCTCCTGCCACGCTGCCCAATCCCAATACGGTGACTGTAACTGCCACGAGTACTGCTAGCCCGACCACGGCCGGCAGCGTTACTCTCACGATTTTGAATCCTTACCCAGCGCTTGCCTCAGTGAATCCAACCAATGTTCCCGTCGGCCCATTCGCGATCACGGTCAATGGCAGCGGCTTCGTGCCGGGAGCTCAGGTCATTAGTGGCGGCACGGCCATGGCCACGACCTACGTTTCTTCCACTCGACTGACTGCATCCGGCGTCACCTTCCCGATCGAGGCAGGATGGAAGATCCCGATTGTAGTGAAAAACCCTGATCCTGGTTCGGTAACGTCTACGGATGTTGTTAGCGTCGTAGTCGGTTCGTCCTCGGGGCCGCATATTCTGGGTGCGAACGTGGCTGCGCATTTTCTGGATCAGGCTGCTTTCGGTCCGGACGCCGCGACGCTCGACCATGTTGAAACCGTGGGGCTGGAGGAGTATCTCAAAGAGCAATTTGCGGCGCCGATTTCGCCGTATCCCGATCCCGCCACTACCGGCTTCGGAATCAATCAGGTGCAAGCGCGATTTTTCACCAACGCGGTGCATGGTCAGGATCAACTGCGGCAGAGGATGGCATTCACGCTAAGTCAGATATTCGTCGTCTCGGCGATCGAAGAGAACACCCCGACGCAACTGGTACCGTACCTGGAAATCCTGCAAAAGGATGCTTTTGCGAACTTTCGCACGCTCATGAGAGATGTGACTTTGAGTCCCACCATGGGTGAGTATCTCGACATGCGAAACAACGACAAGGCCGATCCCACGCGCGATACCAGGGCCAACGAGAACTATGCTCGCGAACTGATGCAGTTGTTCACGATCGGCCTCTCTCAACTGAATCTGGACGGAACGTTCAAACTGGACGGGAGCGGCAATCCCATTCCGACCTACGATCAGACAACGATTCAGAATTTCGCGAAAGCCTATACCGGATGGACGTATCCAACCAAGCCTGGCGCCGTCCTCCAGAAGCATAACCCTGCGTATTACATCGGCCCGATGGTGCCCTTCGAGTCAAATCACGACACCACCTCGAAGACGCTTCTGAACGGTCTGGTACTGCCGGCGGGACAGAGCGCCGCGCAGGATCTGGAAGCTGCGCTGGACAATATTTTCAACCATCCCAACGTAGGCCCGTTTATCGGAAAGCAACTTATACAGCATCTGGTAGGCAGCAATCCCTCGCCGGCTTATGTGGCTCGCGTGGCATCCGTTTTTAACGACAATGGCTCGGGGGTTCGCGGCGATCTGCAGGCCGTGGTACGTGCGGTCCTGCTCGATCCCGAAGCACGGCAAGGTGATAACGGACAGTTTCCGGGCGGACCAACGGATGTTTCCAGCGCGCACCTGCGAGAACCGGTCTTCTTGGTCGCCTCGATTCTTCGAGGCTTGGGCGCGTGGGTGAACGATACCAACAATCTCACGGCGCAGGCGGCGAATCTTGGGGAGACTGTATTCACGCCACCGACCGTATTTAGTTATTTCGCTCCGGGATACCAAATCCCGCCGGACCTAACGCACGGAACGACCTTGCTGGGTCCTGAATTTCAGCTCGATTCGCCTTCGAATGCCGTGACTCGCTTCAACATGATCAACACCATGATCTATGGCAGTCTGGGAAACGGCGCGGTGATCGATCTCACACCGTTCTCCAACCTCGGCAGCAATCCCCCGGCTCTGGTGGACGCCATCAGTCAGGTCTTTATGGACGGCCAGATGCCGCCGAAAATCCAAACCGCGCTGCTAGGGGCAATTAATGCAATCACCGGAACCGGCGCGGCGGTCAATAAAGCGCGAGCCCAGGCGGCGATTTACCTGGCCGTTTCATCGTCCTACTACAACGTGGAGCACTAAGACCATGCTGATACCTTCCCGAAGAAAGTTCCTGAATATTTCGTGCCGCTCGCTCGGGACTTTGGGCGCTGCGAGTCTGATGAGCCGCTTCAGCGAAGTGAATGCGCTCGCTCAATCGTCTTGTCCTACGGATTACAAGGCGCTGGTGTGCATCTTTTTGTTCGGCGGAAACGACGGCAACAATACCGTGGTTCCGATATCGACGCCGAGCAACCCCGCTAATTCCTACAGTAACTATGCTCAAGTTCGCGGAGGGCTAGCTTTGCCCGCATCCAGCCTGAATGTGATCGGAAATTCCAAGGGCGATCAATATGGATTGCATCCCAGTCTGGCGGGGCTAGCGTCGCTCTATAACAGCAAGAACGTCGCCGTGATGGTGAATGTAGGGACGCTGGTTACGCCGCTGACGCAGGCTCAATATAAGAATCAGCAGGCCGCGATTCCGTCCAATCTCTTTTCGCATCTGGATCAACAAACCGAATGGCAGACATCCTTGGCGCAAGGATCGGGCGCAACCGGCTGGGGAGGCCGCGTGGCGGATGCCATGCAGGGTTGCAATACCAGCGGTTTCCCAACCATCGTTTCGGTGGGGGGGAACAACCTGTTTAATACGGGCGCCCAGACCAACCCCGCAACCGTAACTGCCGGGCAAGTTCTGGGATTGCAGGGATTCTCTACTTCGGCAGCCAACACTGCCAGGCTTTCGGCGCTACAGAGTTTATTGACGTTTGACAACGGAGTTTCGCTGGTTCAGGCGTCGAATGCGATCGCCTCTTCCGGTCTCAATCAGGCTACGATTCTAAGCCAGGCGCTGGCCGGTGGGAAGGCGCTCACCACGGTGTTCCCCAACACGTCGCTTGGATCGCAGCTCTCCCAGGTCGCCAAGATTATTAACGTTCGTGGCCAGCTCGGGATGCGGCGCCAGATATTTTTCGCGTACCTGGGCGGTTTCGATACCCACGATCTGGAGCTAAACGATCAGGGTACCGGCTTGGCGCAGGTGAGCCAGGCGATGAAAGCATTTTACGATGCCACGGTGGAGATGGGAACCGCGGATCAGGTGGTGACCTTCACCGAGTCGGATTTCGGCCGGACGTTGCAGCCCAGCGGAGGGGCGACTCTGGGTACGGATCATGCCTGGGGCAGCCACCATTTTGTGATGGGCGGCGCGGTTAAGGGCGGCGATATCTACGGCACATTCCCGACGCTCCAGCTCAGTGGTCCCGACGATGCCAACAATCGGGGCGTGTGGATTCCCACGACGTCACTGGATCAATACGGGGGCTCACTGGCAACTTGGTTCGGAGTAGATTCTTCGAAGCTCGGCAGCGTCTTTCCGAATCTGGCGAATTTTAAGAGTCCTCTTCCGGCGTTCCTGTAGGCCGAAAAACACCGGCGGAATGCTACCGTTTGGGGATGGTACTCAAGATCCGCCAAGTGGGCGACCCAGTGCTGCGGCAGAAAGCCCGGCCGCTTTCCCGGGACGAGATCCTGGATCGATCGATACAAGAGCTGATCGAGTCGATGCGCGAGACCATGCACGATGCTCCCGGAGTGGGCTTGGCGGCGCCTCAGATCGGATATTCGCTACAGCTTTTAGTGATCGAAGATCAGGCGGAGTTTATTCAGAAGCTCCCGGCTGAACAAGTGGCCGAACGTGAGCGCCGGCCGGTTCCATTTCACGTTCTAATCAATCCGAAACTGACGCTGCTAAAATCTGAGCCCGCTGAGTTCTTCGAGGGCTGTCTAAGCTTGGCGGGGTTCACGGCGGTGGTTCCTCGCGCGAAACGGGTTCGCGTGGAGGGCCTCAATGAAAAAGCCGAGCCCGTGATCATTGACGCGACTGGTTGGTACGCCCGTATCCTGCAACACGAGATCGATCACTTGGGGGGTGTGCTTTACGTGGACCGGATGAATTCACGCACATTTTTTAGCCAGGATAATTATGTGCGGCACTGGAAGGATCGCTCTATCGTGGAAGTGACCGGATACGATAAATGAGTGGAAGAGCATCAGATCTATTCCGTTATTGGGCATGAAGGATTCGAGCGGTTGGTGGCAGCGTTCTATAGGCAGGTACCTGCGGATGATCTCTTGGGCCCGATGTATCCGGCGGACGATTTAGAGGGCGCCGAGCAAAGGCTTCGGGATTTCCTGATCTATCGATTTGGGGGACCGCCACGCTACATCGAACAACGAGGGCACCCCCGGCTGCGCATGCGCCATGCGGCGTTTCCAATCGGTCAGCGTGCTCGCGAGCGGTGGCTCCAGTTGATGAATCACGCGCTTGACCGGGCGGGGTTTCCGGACGAAGTGTCACGGCTCTTGCGAGCTTTCTTCGCATCAACTGCGACGTTTTTGCTCAATCGTCCGGGAAATTAGAAATGAGTCACCATCATTAGGAATACAACGGCTGCTCCCGCCATCACCGCGGCACCGCCGATGACGGTGCCGAGGATTAGCAGCATGGAAAAACGATCGGCCTGAGGATTCGCCGGCGTCATATGCTTCCAGGCTGCGTTAAACGGCTGTACCACCGCGTGAGAGGTGGACCACCAAGCTCACCACGAAAAGAACCAGGAAGACCATAAACAGAATTTTCGCGACTCCGGCTGCGGCAAATGCCACGAATCCGAAACCGAGAGCTCCCGCCACGAGAGCGATCACTAGAAATACTAAAGCGTAATACAGCATTGCGACCTCCGGAGGGAAGTTTCCCGCCACTTGCCTAGGAGCAAGTTAAGGGCCGCGCTACAAGTTTCGTGTTTTCAGTTGCGGAAACGAGTCACCTCTGGTCAAGAATGCAAGCGATGTTGTAATTACGGGTTAGGGCGCAGGCTCAATGCGCAAAACCGCACCGTCCTTTTCATCCGTCAGGACATATAAAAGGCCGTCTGGGCCCTGCCGGACATCGCGGACCCGTTGCCGCAACTCGGTCAGCAATGATTCGCGCCGCAGCTCCTGCATTTTCTCGTTGAAGAGAATTCGCTCCAGGTGACCGGTCCCAGGAATTTCGCCGGTTCGAAGCGATCCAACGAAGACATCGCCTTTCCACTTCGGCAATTTGTCGCCGGTATAGAAGGCCATGCCGGATACGGCGATCGCGGGTATCCACAGCACTACCGGCGCCTCGAAGCCATTGTGCCCGGGGACTTCATTGTGCCAGGGACCGGGGTAATCGCGGCCATAGCTCACAATCGGCCAGCCATAATTGCGGCCCGGTTTCAGGATGTTGATTTCGTCGCCGCCGTTGGGGCCATTCTCGTTCTGCCACATGTCGCCGGTTCCAGGATGCATGGCGAGGCCCAGGGTACCGCGGTGTCCCAGCGTGTAGATCTCGGGTCTTTTGCCGGACTGTCCTACGAACGGATTGTCTTTCGGAACGGTGCCGTCATCGTTCAACCGGAGCACTTTGCCGCCCAGCGTGTTGAGATCCTGTGGATCGTTGCCGGTCATGCTCATGAACAGCGTGCCATCGCGGCCGAACGCGATGCGCGAGGTGGCAGCGACATCGCTTACGAAGATGTCTTTCATCCCGATGATTGCGTTGCCGTCCCATTTCCCGCGCGCCAGCGCAGCAACTCTGCGTTTTTCATCGAGTGGCTTGGTGTAGGTGAGATATACGAAGCCATTTTGGGAAAATTGAGGATGCAGAGCGACATCCATATAGCCGTGGACCGCGCCTGGCAACCCGGATTCGATGGCCCAATACGAGGCCGGGGTTCCAGCGACGGGCTTGGGATCGAGCACGCCTTTGCGGATAATCCTGAGTTGGCCGGTGCGGGTGGTGACCAGCATGCTGCCGTCGGGCAGAAAGGCCGCGCTGAACGGCGACTCGAGACCACGGGCGACTGCGACCACCCGGATTCGCTGACCTTCTGCCGTATCGAATTCCATGGGCAATTTCGGTAGCGGACGGTGCGCAAGACCTTCGGGAGCCAGCGGAATGCCATTCTGGAAGGGAACCTTTTGCTGGGCGGAGGCGATGGTGGCGATAAATAGGACTGCGAGCGACGCCTTCATATCTATAAAAACCTCTCTGATGAGTTTATACGCAATTAGTCGCCGAATCTTTCGGCAGCACGAGCTTTGGCCTTTTGGGCCTCTTCCGCTCGATTCTTGGGCGGCGCGTTAGTCTCGAGGGACATTAGAAGCCGAGTCGAGATGCCCGCGATTTCATCCACCGCAGCCAGAAATGCAGGTTCGTTGGCCTGGGACGGCTTGTTGAAGCCGCTGATTTTCCGCACGAACTGGAGAGAAGCCGCTTGGACCTCTTCCTCCGTGACGGGAGGATCGAAGTTGAAAAGAGTTTTGATATTCCGGCACACGCAGCTATTTTCCCACGGAGTGCGTGGAGTCCTTCTCGTTGTCGCAGACGTCTTCAATCATGTCGGTATCGGCGAGGAAGTCGAACTGCATGGGGAACGACCAGGGCTTAGTATAGGCTCTTGGATCGTCGATAGTGATCTCGATATCCATGTGTCCGAAATCGCGGCGGCGGAAGCGCTCGATGGTATGAAGAGCTTCGGAATGAGGACGCCCGCTGTCGTCAAGCCAACTCTTATCGTTGAAACCACGGGTGTCGACCACGAACCAGTCGCCGTCCCACTTGCCGATGGAGTAGCCCAGCCACGCGGGATTCGCGACCGGAGCAGGACCGCGGCCATCGGTGAAAATCTGCCGGAATCGGGCGAATTCCTCGTAGAGGATCAGCGTCAGGCCGGGGTCCTGAACGATTTTCATGGGCACGCCGATGAGCATCTGGTCGGGGATGCTGTGGGGCAGGCAACGCGAGGAAGGACGGTCCGCCATGAAATTCGCCATGCGTGCTTCGTGCAGCTTGTCGTAGGGTGGGATTAACGGCGGGATGGTTTCCCCCGGCCGCATGAAATCCGCCAGATTGGGGCCCATAGCCAAGCCCGCCCCGCCGGTGCGCTGAACCGGTCTGTTTGTGCCTCGAGCCCGCTGCCATAATCCTGAGAGATCCGGTTTGCCGTGGGCGGTTTTGGGAACCGGAGCGGCCAGGTTCACTTTGCCGTTAGCCAGGCGTGGAATGTTAGGGGTGGGATAGTCGATCCACTGGGCTGAGGCAGAGACGGTCCAAATCGTAATGGCAAGACAAACTCGGCGAGCCATACAGGTAAGCTCCTATTCTAGATTCCTGCGTACCATGAATATCCGTAAGCCGCGCCCACCGCGCCCGTGCCGTCCTCGACATCATCAAGGCGGTCCGTGACGTCGATGCGGCTCAAGTATTTCAGGTTCTTGTAGCCGAGTTGGCGCTCCACGCGAAGCCGCACTGGAGCGCCGTGTGCGACGGGTAGCGGATCGCCGTTCATTCCATACGCCAATAGTGTCTGCGGATGGAGCGCGTCGAACATATCGAGACTGTCCCACCATCCGTCGACGGTGTGAAACACGACGTAGCGGGCTTGGGGTTGCATTCCGACTTGTTGAAGCACGCGTCCTAGGGGAACGCCCGTCCACTCGGCGATCGCGGACCAGCCTTGCTCGCAGTTGTGCTGGGTCACTTGCGTGCGCGAAGGAAACCGCTTCAGGGTTGCGAGCGAAAGCTCGGTGGGATGCGAGACCAAGCCTGCGATGGGGAGCCGCCATTCGGTGAAGCCACCGGCAAGCAGTTGCTGATAGTGATCGCTCTTGGGGTTAGTCTCATTGATGGCCGGAAAGTTTTTCGTAATCCTGTCGCGGGCGAATTCACGGACCAGAGGCTGGTTACGCAGGAGTAATCGATGCGAGGCAAACGTCAGGGCATTGCTTGCGTCGAATAGGCTGCCGTAAGTGGGAGGCATCGCGTCTTTGCAGGCGCTGAGCAGCAAGCCGCCCGCCGGAATACTCGCGATGAATTTCCTCCGTGAGGTCATTTGGCTTCGGCCCTGATGATGGTATTGACGTACCCACTCCGGATTGTCATGATGACGTGAACGATCAAGAAAAGCACGAGTAGGTCAGCAGCGAAGAAGTGGAAAGTTCTGGCGGATTGCCTGCCACCGAACATCGAAAACAAGACCGGATACGCGGCCGTGACGGCTGGCGACATCGTTAGCCCGGTCAAGATCGTCACGGGCAGGAGCCCGAATACGACGGCCCAATAAGCAACGCGCTGGAGAAAGTTATAGCCGGCGAACCGGAAGTGCCGCAAGAGCAAACCCCAGACGACGTAAATGACACCGTTGGTTATCGCAATCCAGGCCGCCAGGAAATGCAGACTTCGGCCCCAGCCGGATTGATCGAGGTTTAACGGCAAAGGCAGTTCGAAGGCGGCGGGCGTATCGAAGTAGCCGGTTTCGCCCCAGTAAAACCGGGGATGAGCCAGAAGAATGGCGACACCGCTGACGGCTAGGGCTACGAAGCTCAGAAAGTTAATCCAGTGCGTCGCCCGGACCAAGAAAGTATGCCGCGTCATTACTCCAGATCTTACTTCAGGTCGTTCCTGATTATTTTTCCGCCCTTCATCACGAACTTGACGTGTTGCAGCTCGGTGATGTCGGCGAGCGGGTCGCCCGACACGGCGACTAGATCCGCATATTTGCCCTTGTCGATAGAGCCGATCTGATCCTGCCATCCCAACGCTTCGGCGTTGATCATGGTTCCCCCTTGAAGGGCTCGCACGGGCGTCAAGCCACCGTGCTTCACCAGCATCTCGAAGTCGAGCGCCTGGGTGCCGTGAGCATAGGTCGAACCGTCGGCTCCGCTGCCCACCATGATTTTCATGCCCTTGGTGTTGGCCGCCATGGCTACGGCTTTCTCGAAGATGGGGATCATCCGATACTTGCCGCCGGTGTTCTTTGCGTCGTTATCGTCCATGTATGGCTCGATGTAACGCTGCAGCGTCGGGTCGTAAAAGAGACCTTTCGCGACCATCATGTTGGCTTGCTCCTGATCCAAGCCGTAGGCGTGTTCGATGGTGTCGCATCCGGCCACGATGGCGTTCTTTTGCCCCTCGCCTCCGAGAACGTGGCAGGCGGCTTTCTTGCCGAGGCGATGAGTCTCGTCGATCAACGCCTGTAAGACCGGCATCGGATAGGTAAGCACATAGTGGGCCTGGCCAGCCGCATCGAATGAGTAAGCGCCGGTCGGGAACAGCTTGATCCAATCCACGCCGTGTTCCACGTGCTCGCGGACCGCCGCGCGTCCTTCCTCGGCCGAGCGAACGACATTGCTGGCCAAAGGATTCGGCGGAGCCGCCGGGTTCGGTGGCGCAGCGCCCCAAGCGATTCCACGTCCTGACACTTGATACCGGGGGCCATCAATGCGGCCCTGATTGATCGCGTCGCGGATGGCGACGTCGCCATACCCATTTCCGTGGGAGCTCATATCGCGTGCCGTGGTGAAACCTGCACGGAGGTCCGCCTGGGCGTTCTGCACGGCGATGAGCGTAGAAACTTCCGTCGACCCTTTCGCTCCGCGCGTGTTGAACATATGGGTGTGCGCGTCGATCAGGCCGGGCAGGACCGTCACTTGGCTAAGGTCGATTACCTGCGCTCCCGCCGGAATCTTGACTTGAGCTTCCGGCCCGACGTCGGTGATGCGCTCACCATTGAGAACGATCAATTGCTTTGTCAACATCTGGCCGGTCTTGCTGTTAAACATGCGGCCGGCGCGGATCGCGATCACTCGCGGGGCCGGAGGGCATTGCAGTATGCCGCCGTCGGAACCGACGCACGGTGTCGGTCCGGCTCCTCGCCATGGAGCTGGTGGAGGCTGAACCTGAGCTATGAGGATTGTCCCGAGTGCTGCTGCCAAAAGGGCTACTCGATACATTCTTAACCTCGGAACATCTTAAACGTCTCGAAGTCGCCGTTCAATAGCTGACGCGTGTCGTGAAGACCCAACCAGCCATCGATCATGGTCGCGTAGACGCGGCGGAAATCCGTTGTGTGGATCAGATTGCCTCCGGAGTCGAGTTTCGTGAGGCTGGGGATATCGCCATATTGACCGCCCTTGACCTGCTTGCCTGCCACGAACATGAGATTCGCGGCGCCGTGATCGGTCCCGAGATTAACGTTTTCGGGAACGCGGCGACCAAATTCCGAGAAGATCATGACGACCACATCATCGGCGCGACCGATCCGTTCGAGATCCGAGAGGAACGCGGAAACGGCATCGGAAGCATACGTGAGTAGCCGCTTGTGCGTATCGGCTTGATAGACGTGGGTGTCGAATGCGTTATTGCGGTAGGACGTGTAATAGAGGCGCGTGGGCATGCCGGCGGCAATCAGCGCGGCGACCTTGGGAAGATCGAGGCCGGTGATGCCGTAATCCACCGGAGAGTGATATTTCGCCCATGCTTCCCGGACCAGTACCGAGGCGTCCTTGGCGCTCTGAGCCGTTTCCAGCAGAAATCGACGCGAGGGATTATCGACTTGCTTGGTTGCCGGGGCAGAATCGAGGATCTCCTTCTCTTCGTAGAATTTTTCTTGCGTGAACTTGTTGGGATCGTCGAAGACCACCGGGACATGGCGGCGGCTGCGAACGGCGAGCGACTGCCGGGCGGCGATGTTAACCAGGAAGTTGGGGGGCGCCTCTGGAGCCATGGCGTCTGCCAGCCGCCCGACCCATCCATACTCCTCGCCGCTATTGGGAGCCGCGGTGTGCCAATACGCCATCGACGTGAAGTGCGAGAACGAAGGATTCTCGTATCCGCAGCCGTGGACCACGGCTAGCTTCCCGTCCTTATATAAATGTTCGAATCCAGCCATGCCCCCACTGAAGCCGAAGTGATCGTCGATCGGCCGAAGTTCTTTCTTGGGGATGCCAATATGCGGGCGATGTTTGTAGTACGCGTCGTCGCCGTAAGGAACCAGGGTGTTGAGTCCATCGTTGCCGCCGGACAGTTCGAGGACCACGAGTATCTTCCCGTCGTGCTTGCCTTGAGCGGTGAGCGCCGCATTCGCCTGCGCGAACAGGGGTAGGGGAAGAGCGCCCGCGGTGACGCCGACGCCGTACATGCCGGCCCGCAAGAGATCCCGGCGCGTCACTTTCGAGAATGAAAAACGTGTCGACATCGAGGAGGGCTCCTTAATCCAACTGGTATTCAGGCTGACTCATGATCAGGTGAAGGACCAGTCGCAACGAGTCCTCCATATACGTCTGGGCGACAGCGATGTCGGTGGTTCCCAGGTCTTTGTTCAAGAACGTAATCAGTTTCTGTCGCGCATCGTCGCTGGGCGGGACGCGCATGAAGCGATGAATCAGGTAGTCGACGACCTGCGTGGAGTTTGCCAAGTGCTCGTTGACCACCATCCGGGACAGGTTGATCTGCGCCGTATCGCGCGGGATCGGTTTCACTCGCTGGATGGCCATCTGGGAGCCGCGGAAACTCCCGTAGCGCGTATTGAACTCCTCATCACGATCGGCATTCTTGTTTGACTCGGCACGGTCGCCACTCTTGGTGTCGTCCATGGTGGCAGTGGTGATGTCCATGCCTTGCCGGATGCGTTCGGCGACGCGTCGAACCTCGCCACCACCGGTGTATCGATCTGGCGGCAGGAAGCTAATGTCAGGGAAAAGGATGTCGCGGGCGAGATTGCCGCGCTCGAGCAGCAGTCCTGGGGTAATCCAGCTTTGGCCGCCGGCCCATCCTGCAACCGTGGGCGGCGAGAAGAGCTGCTGCCCCAGCGCCGAGGTCGCCAGATTGAAATCCGGAACTCCAGGAATATTCTTCTGGCCGAGTTTTTTGTACGTGCTGACCGCGAGCTGCACCGGGCTCTTGATCTGCGTACCCACCGAGGCAGGACTGTAGAAATCACGCGACAGGAAGATAGTTTCGAGCAGAGGGGTGATCTCGTAGTGGTTCTGGCGCAAGATCGATCCAAGCTTCTTCTGCAACTCGGGCGACAGATCCTCGCGAACAAAGTACCGATAGATCTTGCCGGCGATGTAATCGGCGGTGGCCGGCTGCTGCATGATGATGTCGATCACGTCAACGCCGTCGAGCCGGCCGGTGTGGCCCAAGAACGTCTTTTCGCCATCGTCGTGCTGGTCTTGGTTCACCACGAACTTCAGGTCGACGTAATTCCACCCGGTGAACGCACGGGCGGCCTCGCGAATATCCGTCTCGGTGTAGTGGCCGACGCCCATGGTGAAGATTTCCATGATTTCGCGAGCGAAATTCTCGTTCGAAGCGCCTTTGACGTTGACGCCCGCGTCCAAGAACGAAAGCATAGCGGGATCCTGGGCGACAGCGACCGTCAGATCGCGAAAATTGCCCATCCCCTGTTTCTGGAACAGCTCGAGTTGACCCAGGAGTTTGCGGTAATCGCGAACCTTGGCTTCGTTGGAGGCAAAATGGCCGTGCCAGAACAAGGCCATTTTTTCCCGCAGTGGCTGCGGGCTGGTCAACATGCGATTCGCCCACCAATAGGACACACGGTTGGTTTCGAGAACGCTGGCACGGAGCCAGTAGAAGAATTCGTCGACCACGGGCTGCAGGCGGCGGTTACCCGCCGGTTTGACCTTGATTCCAAGCGCCTCGCCCTTCTCTTTCGCGAGGTCGGTTACGGCCGGCCGGGTGGGCGGAAACGGTTCGAGTCCAGGATCGTGAATTCCGGAATGATCGAATGGGGGTAGTTGACGGATGTCAGTTCCCTCGAAGCGGACCAAGCGTGCGATGGCTTGCGCAGGCGTGAGTTTCGCTAGAGATTGGATTTCTTCGGGCGTGCCGCCGAATCCCGCGCGCTCGATTAGATGTGCGGCGAAATCGTAATTCCAATCGGCTGGACTGATGGGGGACAGGTCGTTTTGCCAAGCCACCGGTCCGGCGGATTGCGCCATCGCCGTAGCGGCGCACAGAGCCGCAAGAAACAGCAGTCGTCGAAACATGCTGAAACTCCTTATAACGTGCTTAGGAAGATGTTCCCACGAATGCGAGACCAACGCTATGGGCTACTTCTTGGCGGGGATCTTGACGATCCGATCGCCCTGGAAAGCTCCGATATAGATCGAGTTGCCGACCTGGAGCGCCTCGGAGACGCCTGCGATCAGCGCACCCTTGCCCGCGGAGTCAAAAACCGTCTTAGCTTCCATTCTGGCCGGATCGATTTCGGCGATGCCGAAGGCCTGGTTGCAAGGCGTGCCGCTCCCAGGGGGGCAATCGCCGCGCGCACCCTTCACTCCGGCGGCAAGCATGGTCTTCCTGCTGGTCCAGGAAATGTTGTCGGGCATGAAATCCAGCTTCACCATGCCGGTTTCTTTGCTTTCTTTCAAATCATACTTGTGGACTTCTTTAGCGGTCCACGCGTTGAAGTACATGTACCGGCCATCTGAGCTTACGAGCACACCATTGGGATATCCAGTACGAGTGCCCGGCAGTTCGGTTTCGCCCTTCCCTGGAATCCAGCGTGAAACATAACCGCTGGGCAGGCCGCTGAAAAGATCGAACGAAGGTGCGCCTTTTCCCTGACCTGCTGGAGGGGCTGGGGGCTGAAGGGCAGTGGGATGCGTCGCGATGAATCCGCCATCAGGCTCCGCGGCGACGTCGTTGAATGCTTCTTTCGATACAACGCAGCCGTGCCAAATCAGATCCGACGTTCTGCCAGATTGTTTCAGCTCGAACATTTCGATGGACTCGCGGCCGCCGTGGTTGACTACGTATACTTGCACCGCTCCGTTGTTTCGCTTCAGCAATGAAATTCCATGTGGCCGTAGCGCGTCGCCAATGGGACCGGGACAAGCGGGATCGCCCCAATCTTTGCGCGGCTCTGCCGTGGGTGTGATCCTGATGAACGTTTTCTTCGCGAGATCGAAGAGCATGAGACCAGCCACGCCCGCGCCGCCGGGACCGTTCACAAACTGGCTCACTAGGATGGACTTGCCATCGGGCGTCAGCTCCAGATCCTCGGGCGATCGCGTGCCGCAGAGGATGTCGGTGTCGCCGTGCACTCCGCACGCCATCAGGGGACCATCTTTGCCCTGCGCCTGGGCCAAGCCTGCCAAAACGACGCCGGCAAGCACAACAAGAACTGCTGATCTCATCTTCGCTTCTCCGTTGGCAAGTATAATCCAAACTGGAGAGCCCAAGAACCGTCATGATCCACACTCCTTCACACACGCGCCGAGATTTCGTGTCCGGACTCGCAGGAATGGGCCTGTTGTTGAGCGGCTGTAATCGAACCGCGCCGGAAACCAAGGCTACTCCCGATACTGGTCCAGCGGATGTTACGCTGCGCATCGGTCCGGTACTGGTCGATATCGCTAAGGACCATACGATCAGCACGATCGGATATAACGGCAGCGTTCCCGGTCCGCTGATCCGGATGCGCGAAGGCGTGCCGGTTACCGTGGATCTGTTCAACGATACGGATGCGCCAGAGCTGGTCCATTGGCACGGGCAAATCATTCCGGCCGAAGTCGATGGCGCGGCCGAGGAAAAGAGTCTCGTCGTGCCGGCCAACGGACACTTGCGGTATCGCTTGACTCCGCAGCCGGCGGGAGCTCGTTGGGTGCATACGCACTTGATGGCGATGGCGGATTTAAATCGCGGAACCTATACCGGACAGTTTGGATTCGTGTACATCGAGCCCAAGAGCCAAGCTGGTGCATACGATCAGGAAATCTTCCTGGCGACCCATGAATGGGAGCCTTTCTACACCACAGCGGAAGAGGGGGAGGAGATGGACGCGCAACAAAAGGCCAGGATGGCGGAACTATCCAAAGGGTCGAAAAAGGACGACAAACCCAACGGGTGGGAGATCGGTTATCAGCGTTTCACCATCAATGGGAAGTGTCTCGGTTTCGGCGAACCTATTCGAGTGAAAGAAGGGCAACGCGTCCTGTTCCATTTTCTGAATGCCAGTGCAACCGAGAATATCCAGCTCGCACTGCCGGGCCACGTGTTCCAGGTTGTCGCACTGGATGGCAATCCGGTGCCGCACCCGCAACCAGTGGAAGTGCTGGATCTGGGTACGGCCGAACGTATCGATGCCGTGGTGGAGATGAAGAATCCCGGCGTCTGGATTCTAGGAACTCCCAAGGACGACGATCGGCGGGACGGCATGGGAATCGTGATCGAGTACGCCAACAAAACGGGCCAGCCGCGCTGGATCAAGCCTGCTAAGAAGGTGTGGGATTACACTCTCTTTGGAGATACTCGTACAGCCCCGGCTCCCGATGAAGTGATTCCGCTGGTAATCGGAAAGATCAACGGCGGGACGGGAGGATTCAACCAGTGGACGATTAATGGCAAGGTCTATGACGAAAAGACGGAACCCAAAGTCCTGCATAAGGGAAAGCGATACCGCTTGGCTTTCGACAATCAGACCGACGATACGCATCCCGTTCATCTTCATCGGAATAGCTTTGAGCTGACCAATGTGCACGGCAAAGCGACTGGCGGTGTGATGAAGGACGTCGTCACCCTGAGGGGTTTCAAGAAGATCGATGCGGACTTTACTCCCGCGATGGAAGGATTGACGCTGTTCCATTGCCATCAGCAGCTCCACATGGATTACGGATTCAAGCTGCTCTTTAACGTGACATAGGCCACTCCGGTCGCCGTTCCGAAGTGTTATGATACTTGGTCACAATCTGGCTGGATTACGAAATGCTTGTGCGTTGTCTGCGAGCTTCGTTGTTGTTCGTCCTCCTGTTGGTCCCTGCCCTCCCATTCCAGTCTGACTTAGACGGTCCCAACATCCAGATCGTGCGGACGCGTTCTCGCGAGACACCGCCCACTGACGCCAGTTTTCCGGAACCCACTCTTCGCGTGGATAGTTCCCTTGTGCTGATCCCCGCACAAGTCACCACGCACGAGGGGGCCCCAATAATGGATCTGAAGCGGAAGGACTTCCGCATCTTCGAAGACGGCGCTGAACAGCAGATCAGCTACTTCGCTAAGGACGATGCTCCGGTTTCCATCGGCTTGTTGCTGGATTCGAGCGGCAGCATGCGAAATAAAAAGGAGAAATCATCCGAAGCCGCAGCGGCGTTCTTCAGAACGGCCAATTCGGAAGATGAGTTTTTCCTGATCGAATTCGACGACCGGCCCAAGCTGGTTCTTCCGTTTACCAAAGATACAGACCTGCTCTATCACGAAATCAGCCATGCCCGGCCTTACGGACGGACCTCTCTGTTCGACGCAATCCATATGGCGCTAGGCGTCATGAAGGGAGCCCACCATGAGCGGAAGGCGTTGGTAATTGTTTCCGATGGGGGTGACAATCGCAGCCGCCGCACGTTCACGGCGATTAAAGGCGACATGCTCGAAGCCGATGTCCAACTCTATGCGATGGGTATCTTCGATCGGGAAGGCGCTTCGCAGAGTTCGCCTGAGGAAGCGGAAGGCCCGCAAGTTCTCGACAATCTGGCGGAAGTTACGGGTGGCCGGCATTTCCCGGTTATGAACGTAGGAACGCTGCCGGAGGTGAGCACGCGGATCGGTCAGCTTCTGCGGAACCGCTATCTTCTCGGCTACAACCCCACGAACACATCGCGCGATGGGCGCTATCGGGGCATCAAGCTCGATCTTGCTGCTGCCACCGACCCTGGCGTCCATGTGCAGTATCGCAAGGGTTATTACGCGCCCCAGCAATAACTGAGGTCCGTTACCGGACTTCCTGACCTTCGACCGGCGCGACACCGGCACCGCGTCCCGATGCGCCGCGACCGGCTGGAGGCGCAGTGCCCAAATTCACCCGTGCGCCTTGCTGGATCAGGTTGGTCTCGCCAGGTCCCTGAAAGAAAGTGAATCCTGGACGTTCCGGCCGATCCTTCCAGGCTTGCGGACCGCCCAAAGCTATATGGTGGGCCAGGACCACGTCGTGAATCTTGGTGACCATGGCTTCGTATTCAGGCTGCCCTTGCCGGGTTCCGGAGAAGTTTCCAAGATCCGTGCTGGCCGCGAAGATCACGTCGATTCCCGGAACCGAGGCGATCTTTTCGGCATTTGCCACGCCGATGGGAGTCTCAATCATCACGACCACCACCATGTTGTCGTTCGCGGTCTGCCGATAGTCATTTCCCCATAAGGCGCCATATTGGCCGTTGCCTTGGCTGCGGCGTCCCTGCGGAGGATACCGGGACCATTTGACCGCTGCTTCAGCTTTTTCAACCGTGTCGACGGTCGGAACGATGATCCCTAGAGCGCCGATATCAGTGGCCTTTTGAATGTCGCTTTCCGTTGCATCCGGCACGCGGATAAATGGCATGGCCGATGCGCCGCGGCAGGCATAAATCATTTTCGAAACGTCGCCGTACGTCAGCGGGCTGTGCTGCATCTCGATCCAGGTGAAGTCGTAGCCCGAGTTCGCGGCAGCGCAATATATGTTGGGATCGGGAGAGAAGATGGTGACGCCGACGAGCTGTTTACCTTCCAGGAGTTTCTGCTTGGCGGTGTTGTACAGCCGCGGCGCCCCGCCTTGTTTGCCCTTACCCTGTCCCCGCGCCGGCGCTTGCGCGGACAAATCGAAAGCGAAATAAGCTCCGGCGAAAACGAGCGTAAACATCGCCAGCAAGCTGAGTTTCTTGGGCGTCATATGCTACCTCGGGACGTAGCTTAACACAACGTCAGTTGCGGCGATCGCGGGAGGTCATCAGCTCTTCGATATTGATGAGTTCTGTCGGATAATTGCCGGTGTAGCAGGCGTAACAATAATCCTGATTGTCGTCTTGGACCGCGTTTCGTAAAGATCCGAGCGACAGGTACCCCAGCGAGTCGGCTTCAACGAAGCGGCGGATCTCTTCGACGGAATGATTGGCCGCGATCAACTCGCCCAAACTGGGCGTATCGACTCCGTAGAAGCATGGCGAAACCGTGGGCGGGCAGGAGATGCGCATGTGAACTTCGCGAGCGCCGGCGCCCCGCACCATGCGGACGATTTTGCGCGAAGTAGTCCCGCGAACCAGCGAGTCGTCGACCAGGATCACGCGTTTGCCTTCGAGCAGATGCCGCACTGGGTTGAGCTTCAGCTTGACGCCGAAGTCGCGGATAGCCTGCGAAGGTTCAATAAAGGTGCGACCCACGTAATGATTGCGGATCAGCCCATGCCGGAACGGTATACGGGATTCAGAGGCGTAGCCGATCGCGGCGGCGACGCCCGAGTCGGGGACCGGGACCACGACATCGGCATCCACCGCATGTTCACGTGCGAGCAAGCGTCCCAGCATCTCGCGCGATTGCTGCACGGGGCGCCCGAATACTATCGAATCCGGGCGCGAAAAATAGACGTGTTCGAAAACGCAGTGAGCGTGGTCGCGCACCGGAGCGTAACGCTCTCGAGTCAGGCCCTCCGGCCCCACGATGACCATCTCGCCGGGTTCGACGTCGTTCAAATAAACCGCATTGATCAGGTCGAACGCGCAGGTTTCCGATGCGAACACATTGCACGTACGGCCGCCGGACATTTCCATTTGTCCGATAGCGAGCGGCCTGAACCCATGCGGATCGCGCGCGACTAAAATGCGGTCCTCCGCCAAAAACACCAGCGAAAAAGCCCCTTCCAGTTGCAGCAGAGCTTCGCGCAACGCGGCGGGCAGGGTCTTCTCGCGCGATCGGGCAACCAAATGCAGGATCACTTCCGTGTCGCTGTTAGCTTGAAAGATGGACCCCTCGCGTTCCAGTTCCCGGCGCAATTCGGCGGCATTGGTAATGTTGCCGTTGTGCGCGACTGCGATGCGTCCTTTATTGCAGTTGACGGTGAAGGGCTGCGCGTTGAGCACCCCGCTATCGCCTGCGGTGGCATAGCGCGTGTGGCCGATAGCCATCTCGCCGGGCAGGCGGCCCAGCACTTCAGGAGTAAATAAATCCGCTACTTGCCCAATACCGCGATGAGTGTGAATGATTCGGCCGTCGCTCGATGCGATCCCGGCGCTTTCCTGTCCACGATGTTGCAGGGCATAAAGACCTAGGTAGGCCAGGTTCGCGGCCTCGGGATGCCCGTAGATCGCGAAGACGCCGCACTCTTCATGGAGCTCGTCGAACATTGATTTCTCACCCCACTGAAATCGGATTCAAGAGATTCTCAAGAGCGTTTTCCCAAACTTCGCGAAGCCGTTCGACGCGGCAATCGACCCATGTATCGGAATTGTGACCGATTTGCAACCGCTCCTTCATTGTAACGCCCAAACGAAGACACTCGATCTTGTTGTCACGGGCGATTTTTTCGACCGCCTCGGGCTGGCTTGTCGATACCAGGATTCGGGATGGTCCTTCATGGAACAGAGCGAATTCGGGTCGCAGGCTGGTATCGAGGGAAATCGAAGCGCCGATTCCCTCCGCGCAAGACTCGGATAAAGCCACGGCCAAACCGCCGTCGCCGACATCATGCGATGATTCTGCCAGCCCTTGCGCGATTACTTCACGAATCGCGGTGTGGACGCTTTTTTCGTAGTCCATGTCGAGGGCCGGCGGCAGGCCCCACATCTTATTCAAGACCACCTTCGCGTATTGCGTTCCGCCGAACCGTGTGGCATCCACCGTGCCCAACCCGCCGAGCAGCAGCACCGCGCGGCCTTCCCCTCTAAAAGGGATGGTCACCGGAGGCGCGGTTTTCAAAAGTCCCACGATACCCATGACAGGCGTCGGCCAGATCGCTTCGCCGAGGGTCTCGTTGTATAGGCTCACGTTGCCGCCGGTAATGGGAGTTTCGAAATGCTTGCAAGCCTCGGCGATTCCTTCGATGGCTTCTACCAGCTGCGCCATAATCTCCGGACGCTCCGGGTTTCCGAAATTCAGATTGTTGGTCGCGGCTACGGGTAACGCACCCACAGCGGAGAGATTACGGCAACATTCGGCCACCAGCAATCGCGCACCTTCGCGCGGCGAAAGCGAGCAGTAGCGGCCGTTTCCATCCACCGACATCGCCACACTGGTTCCGGTTTCTTTAATGCGCACGATTGCCGCGTCACCGCCGGGGCCCTGAAGGGTGTTGGTGCGCACGGACTGGTCATACTGTTGCCAGATCCAGCGTTTGGAACAGAGATCTCCCGAGGCGAGCAACTCCAGGAGATTGGAGTTCAAATCGAGGCTGCGCGGAATGTCCGGCGCATCCATTGGTGCCGGGCGATAGGGAGGGACCCCGTGCGGGCGGTCATAGAGGGGTGCCTCGTCGGCCAGCTCGCGATTGGGAATTTCCGCGACCACGACGCCGTGATCTTTCACTCGCAATTTCCCGTCGCCGGTCACTTCCCCGATAGTCACCGCGTCCAGGCCCCATTTGCGGAAGACCGCGAACACTTCTTCCTCGCGACCTTTTTCCGCCACCAGCAGCATGCGCTCTTGGGATTCGGACAGCATGATTTCGTACGGCGTCATGCCGGATTCGCGCTGCGGCACCCGCGCCAGATCGATCTCGACCCCAGTTTCCGCGCGACTGCCCATTTCGCAAGTGGAGCAGGTCAAACCAGCCGCGCCCATATCCTGGATGCCGACCACCGCGCCAGTGTGCATCGCCTCAATGCACGCTTCGAGCAGGAGCTTTTCCATGAACGGATCGCCCACCTGCACGTTGGGGCGCTTCTGTTTGGACTCCTCGGTGAATTCGGCCGAGGCCATGGAGGCGCCGTGAATTCCATCGCGACCGGTTTTGGCGCCCACATAGATCACTGGATTGCCGATGCCGGATGCCCGCCCGAAGAAAATCTCGTCGTGACGAAAAACTCCTAGTGCAAAGACGTTAACAAGGGGATTGCCGTTATAGCATCGCTCGAAGACAGTTTCGCCGCCAATGGTCGGGACGCCGAAGCAGTTGCCATAATGCGAGATGCCTTCGACGACGCCCTCGAGAATTCTGCGGTTGCGATCACCGCACTCGGGATCGTCCAACGGGCCGAACCGGATGGCGTCCAGTACAGCGATGGGCCGCGCACCCATAGTGAAGATGTCGCGCAGGATCCCGCCGACGCCCGTCGCGGCTCCCTGGAACGGTTCAATGAAACTAGGATGATTATGCGATTCGATCTTAAAGGCAATCGCGTAACCTTGCCCAATATCGATAATCCCGGCATTTTCTCCGGGACCCACCAGAACGCGCTCGCTGCGCGTGGGCAGCTTCTTCAAGTGCAGGCGCGAGCTTTTGTAGGAGCAGTGCTCGCTCCACATCACGGTGAAGATGCCGGTTTCGGTTTGATTGGGCTCGCGGCCGAGGATCGCGCGAACTTTTGCGAGCTCGGAGGGCGCCAGGTCGCTCATGCGTGTGCTGCTACTAGAGACCGGACCATCGATTCGAGAACAACTCGTCCATCGGTAGATCCCAGTAAGGGATCGGACGCGCGTTCCGGATGCGGCATCATTCCCATCACGTTGCGACCCTCGTTACAGATGCCGGCGATATCGCGCAGAGAGCCATTAGGGTTATCGAGATAGCGCATCACCACGCGATCCTCAGCTTCAAGCGTGTCGAGCGTACGTTGATCCGCGAAGTAGCATCCCTCGCCATGAGCAACTGGAACCTTGATCAATTGGCCTTTGGTCGCGGCGCTGGTGAACGGCGTACTAGTGGTTTCCACTCGGAGAGTAACCGGGCGGCACACAAAACGGAGTTGCCGGTTGCGCAGCAGTGCACCGGGAAGCAGGCCGCTCTCCACCAGAATCTGAAATCCGTTGCAGATGCCCAACACCAGGCCGCCATCCTGCGCGAATTTCTTTATTGCGGTCATGACCGGCGAGAACTTCGCAATGGCGCCGCAGCGCAGGTAATCGCCGTAGGAAAACCCACCCGGCAGGATGACAGCGTCTGCGTTGCCCAGCGAGGTGGAATCGTGCCAGATAAATTCGGCTTGGTGGCCAAGGTTATGCGAGACCGCATACCACGCGTCGTGGTCGCAATTGCTTCCCGGAAACACGACGACGCCGAATCGCATAGAAGGGAAACTTCATTGTAACATGGGCGAAATGGAACCCTTGGAATGTACCGAGAAATATTTTGATGCCTGGAACCGGCGTGATGCGGATGCTGTGCTCGCGACGTTCGCCGCGGACGGGACATATTGCGATCCGGCGAGTGGCGGCCGGCTGCGCGGCGAAGTTCTTAAAGGATACATGACAGGGTTATGGGCCGCGTTTCCTGATCTGTCTTTTGAGATCGCGAGTAAAGGCCTAGCGGGCGAGAATTTGGTCGCGGCGCAGTGGATTATGCGCGGCACCAATACCGGATCGATGATGGGCCTGCCTCCAACGGGAAAACCGGTCACCGTTTCGGGTGCCGATTTCATCCGCATCGCTGGCGGCAAGATCCACACGGTGGATGGGTATTTCGATTCGCGGGCCGTGCCGGAACAGCTCGGGTTGCAGGTCCTGGTGCAACCGAAGGAGATCGGTCCATTTACGTTCGGCAATGCGGCCAGGGGTTGGGTCGGGAAAAATGTGAAGCCTGGCGCATTCAGCGTCACCGTTCTGGAGGCCCGGTCAACTGAAGAGATTCACGCCGTGGAGCGGCAGTCTCAAGGGATCGTCGGGGAGATGCTGGCGATGAGCGGTTTCCTGGGATTTGTCGGAGTCACGGTGGGGAATAGGTTGATGACGATCACCGCCTGGGAGAGTGCGAAGGACCCGCGGCAACTGCTCGCTGGCGGCGGACATGCGGACGCAATGAAGGCATTTTTCGGGACGGATCTCGCGTCAGGCGGCTTCACCAGCGTATGGGTGCCGGATCGGATCAATGCGCGCTGGGTGCGCTGCAATTCGTGCCATCGCATGGCGGACTATGAGCGCAGCACTGGAACCTGCTTCTGCGGCATGAAGCTACAGGATCCGCTGCCATATTGGTGACGTAGCGGAAGCTGTGGTAAGTTCAAAGAGTCTCACCGCGCGCGCCCGTAGCTCAGTTGGATAGAGCGTCTGGCTACGAACCAGAAGGTCGCATGTTCGAGTCATGCCGGGCGCACCAACAACTCTAAATATATTAGGCACTTACGGGCAGATTGGTGATTTGCGCACTCGTGTTCAAGATCGGGGTGTGCCCAGTTTTGTGCCCACTCAACGCCACTCGTGCCTTCTCGATCGCGGCTCGCGTACT
>JAICXC010000174.1 GCA_025980665.1 Bryobacteraceae bacterium | reverse complement strand
TGCCACAGCGCATCTGCCTCGACGGTTCGTTTATGCTGAGCCTCGAATAGTTCGTCCATTTCGTTACGCTCTACGGCCGCATCCAAAAGTGCATCAAAGTGTTGGTACATGATGTCGAACACTTCTGTTTTTTCGGGCGCAGACGCGACCATCGCCGTCCGAATCCATTCGATGGTGTCGGGTGTAAGGTCTTCGCTGGTTACCGGCATCGTCCCGTCCTATACCTGTGATCCGCGGCCGTCCAGCTTCCGCACACGCGGAACGCTTCGGCTAGAATCCTCACGCCGGTTGCGATGCGTTGCGCCGTCGTCTGCCTGACGATTTCGGGCGTCCATCGCGCGTTCACCTGGAGCGCGCCGTAGTCTTGCGTCGAGCTAACCACGTCCGGCAAGAATCGCGACTCCCGCCAGCCCACAGCCAGGGCCACGGTCGCGGGAACACCCGCGCGGTAGCTGGCCGCGACGATCTCGCGGGCTACATTACTCTGGATGGACGACAGCGGGGCATACGCGGCGACGTGGTTGGGGCGCGCGTCGATCAGTACGACGGCACGCGGCGAAAGGGGAACGGCGGCTGAAAGGAGGATGGAAACAGCCGCCGCTTGAAGGCGCATCATGCGGCCTCCGATGTCGTGTACCGCCCGTGTACCGATTGGGTGTTTTTGGGCACTCTGGGCGCACTCGCTGCATTGAAATGTCCGTAAGTTATAGACGGTGCTAACCTGTTGATATTCATGCAAGAAGCTTTCCGCGTCGGCTTGGTGCAAACCAGTTGCTCGCTCGATCCGAACGAAAACCTCGCTAAGACGGGATGGAAAGTCCGCGAAGCCGCCGCTCGCGGAGCGCAGGTGATTTGTCTCCAGGAGCTATTCCGTTCGCAGTATTTTTGCCGCGAGGAGAATGCTGAGTTGTTCGCGCTGGCCGAGTCTATTCCCGGACCATCGACCGAAACCTTGGGCAAACTGGCGCGCGAATTGAAGGTCGTGATCGTGGCCTCGTTGTTCGAGCGCCGGGCCGCGGGCCTCTATCACAACACTGCTGCCGTAGTCGGTCCAGATGGAGAAATCGCCGGATTGTACCGGAAAATGCACATTCCGGACGATCCTTTGTATTTCGAAAAGTACTATTTCACGCCCGGCGATCTGGGTTTCAATAGCATCGAGACACCGCACGGCCGTTTGGGGGTCTTGGTTTGCTGGGATCAATGGTACCCGGAAGGGGCCCGCATCGCGGCACTGTCCGGCGCGGACTTGTTGGTGTATCCCACTGCAATCGGTTGGCACCCTTCTGAAAAAGCCCAGTACGGAGCCGCCCAATTAGACGCCTGGCGAACGATCCAGCGAGCGCACGCCATCGCGAACGGCATCTACGTCGCCGCCGTGAACCGCGTTGGCTATGAAGGGCCGCCCGAACACGGGCTCGAGTTCTGGGGATCCTCATTTGTAGCCGACCCCTTTGGCCAAGTGATCGCGCAAGCCTCCTGCGATCAGGAAGAAATTCTGGTTGCTGAGTGCGATCCTCGCCGCACGGAAGAAGTTCGGCGCAACTGGCCCTTCCTGCGCGATCGGCGCATTGATGCATACGCTCCTATTCTGAAGCGATGGCTCGACAAGTAGGGGCTCTTACGATAAATAAAGCCCGTTGGCGAATGCCGGCCGAGTGGGAGCCGCATGAAGCCACCTGGCTCGCGTGGCCGCATGAGAAGTCCGACTGGCCCGGAAAGTTCGCGCCGATTCCGTGGCTATACGGCGAAATCGTGCGTCACCTGGCACGCGTGGAGCGAGTCCGCATCCTGGTCCAGGATCACGATGTTGAAGAATCCGTGCGCAAGATCCTCAAGAAATGCCATGTGGAGATGGCTGCGGTCGAGTTCTTCTGTCATCCGACGAATCGAAGCTGGACGCGCGATTACTGTCCAATTTTCGTGAAGAGCAACCATGGACAAATCGCCGCCACGCACTGGAAGTTCAATGGCTGGGCCAAGTATGACAACTGCCGCGATGATGCGAGCACGCCGGCATTCATTGCCCGCAAGTTAAAACTGCCTCGCATTGAAACGGGACTTGTACTCGAGGGCGGAAGCATCGATGTCAATGGGGCGGGGAAGCTGCTCACCACCGAAGAGTGCCTGCTATCGGACATCCAGGCGCGCAACCCCGGTCTCGGCCGACGCGAGCTGGAGAAGGCGTTTCACGATCACCTGGGTATCGACGACGTCATCTGGCTGAATCGCGGCATTGCCGGCGACGATACCCATGGTCACATCGATGACATGGCTCGTTTCACCGCCGTCGACACCATCGTTACGATGGTCGAGCCCGACAGATCGGACGTGAATCACGAGCCGCTCAAGGAGAATCTGGAGCGTCTGCACGCCCGCTCGCGAACCAGAAAAGATTTGCAGATCCGCAGCCTGAAGATGCCCGAGCCGGTTTATTTCGCCGGGCAGCGCCTTCCCGCGAGCTATGCGAATTTCTACATCGCTAACAGGCTGGTCCTGGTGCCGACTTTTGGCGATAGGAACGATCAGGACGCGCTAGCGACACTAGGAGTTCTGTTTCGCGACCGATCGGTAGTGGGAATCCCGTGTCGCGATTTGGTCCTCGGCCTGGGAACGCTGCACTGCATGACGCAGCAACAGCCGCTTCTAACCTTGGACTTGTAGATCGTCTAGAAAATGAAGCTGACGCCACCACGCACGGCGCGGGGGGCGTTCGTCAGCACGGCACAGCGGCCGTTCGACTGGATGCCGACATAGCCCTGGGCGAGAAGGTTGCGCAGGTCCACCGTCATCTCCATGTGCATGCCGCCGATAGACGGCAGCGGCTGCCGGGCGTAAACGTTCCAGCCAACCTTCTGATCGGTCTTTCCAGTCAACGATACGTGGATCGGCATCAGCACGTTAGGATCGGTCCAGCCGTAGCTGGTCGCCAGATGGGTTCCGGTGACGAGCACCGCAGCGTCGGCTTGCACCGTTACCCAGGGCCGCGGCGCGTTACGTACGCCAGAACGAAGGTCGTCGCCAGTGGCTGTCGCTGTGATCCCATCGGGCGTCGGCTGCAGCTGCAGGGCATCCGTGCGGCCTGCAGCCGCGGATACTTCCACGCGATCGCCCAGCTTTTGCGTTACGGATGCGGAAAAACCCATGCGGCGATAGTCGCCTATGTTGAATACCGTCCCGCGCAAATACAGATCGGGGAGCAGGTCGCCCGGATCCACCAAGCCCGAGTCGCCGGACATGAGAAACGCGGCGTTGGATACCTCTTCGGCGTACACTGAGGCGCGGTATGTGCGGGAGCCCTCGACCGCCTGGTAACCGGCTTCGATTGCTTTGTTCCGCTCGACCGCCGCCTGGTTATCGCGGCGCGAGATGCGTTGCATTTGTCCCAGGGCCGCCAAGTCCCCGCTCAGGTTTTGATTCTGATCCGAGCTGCCTGTGAGGAGCTCCACGGGTTGCGATCCCGCACTGACTGCCAGGCGTACAGCGCTATGGTCGTCCAGATCGTAGGTCGCACGGGCGAAAGGATTCACATGGTTGATCCGCCCAAACAGCGAGATCGATTCCAGGCTGGCGCCATATTCCAGGTGAATGACGTCCAGGACTTCCATCTTGTCGTAGGAAGACAGTGAAGCGGTGCGCAAGGCCGGGGTATTCGATTCCAATGGTCCCGATCCCATTAAGCTGGGAAGGTAGATCTGGCGGACGGTGAGGGCTAACTGCGGACCTTCGCCCGTTTGATCGTCGCGCCGGTAGGTGGTCCGGAAACCGGCCGATGGAAGTCCGCTGGCTGCATAACCCACATTGCCGCTTACACGGATCTTCGATGTTCCATTGACCGAAGTGGCTAGCACGAAGGCCGTTCCGAGGTCCTGCGAGGTCCCGCTGAATGGATCTCCGTCACCCGCCGATACCTTCACCAACGCGCTGGTATCCGAGAACACGGATGCCATGGAGGTCCGTGAGGAACTGGTTTGCGGAAGTAGCCGCAGAACCGGCCGGGTCGCATGGGAAGTTTTCAGCACCCACTTCCAGGAATCGCTCATCATCGCGCCTTCCGGCGAATTGATGGGAACCATCTCGATGGTACTCAGCGCGCTTGCCAGCTGGATCTTCAGCAGACTCTCCGATCCTGCCAGAACCGAGATATTCCGCCGGAGCGCGGGCACGAAACTGGCCAGACTCACGCGGATGGAATAGACATCGGGCGCCAGGCTATCGAAGACAAACTTTCCATCCTGGTTGCTTAGGCCGCGCCGGAGCAGTTCATCGTAGCGGTTGTAAAGAGACACGACCGCCCCCATCTGGACCACGCCGGTAGCGTTTCGGACTTCGCCAAGGATTTGTCCGGAGAGGGCGGGAGCGAAGAAAGCATCCGCGTCAGCCGCATGCATCGCGGGTGTCAGGCCAACCATGCCTGCAATCAGGCCGAACTTAATAGCAAACTTCGGCAAGCTCTTGCCTCGGAGTCTTGCTGCGGATTCGCGCAGCCATAGCCTTATAGTACCGTAAACGTCGCAGTGGGGCTCAGCGTCTCATTCCGCTTCTTATCAATAACTTTCATCTTGAGCGTGTAATCGCCGGGCGCAAAATTTTGCAGCGGCAATAACTTCTCTATGACCATTTGGGCCGCGCCGCCCGTGAGCTGAGTCAGATCCTCGCTGAAATCGAAAACCTTCTCGTTAGTGCCGTTCTTGGTGACTTCGTATTGAACCTCTCCATCCGGCTTGTGGGTGAGTTGGTCCAGCTCGAAATTATAGACTTGCAGGTAGATACCGACCTTCTCATCGCGGCGGAACTTTCCGTTCACGCGTGGGCGGACTTTGCTGGCTCCGATCACGAACTGACCGGTCCCAATGCTGGTCGTGGGCAACTTCTCGATCGTATCCGCCAGAACCAGAGAGCTCATAGCCAGCTGGTCGTCTTCAAAATGCGGTACGTCGAGCCGCTGTTCCCAAGTGGTGGTGTTGCCGCCGATGACATCCTTAGCTGCGACGGTTAGGCGGTACACACCCGGCACCAAGCTAATCTGCTTTTGGTAAATCGCCGAACCCTGCGTGGCCTGTTGAAGCATTTCCGCCGGGACGGGCGGAATGGAAACTACTTCTTCGATCGGGCGGATCACCTGCCGACGGGTCTGTGTCTCGATCTTGGCATAGATGTTCACCGCGCCTTCGGCTACCCCGTCTTTCTGCTTGTACTGCAAATCCTTGCGCTCGAACTGAATGGTCAGGTTGGTCAGCACGGTGGAACCCGTGATCGGGAAGTAATCCATCCGCACCTTCATCGGCAGCAGATTGTATTTGATGGTGGATTGGACCAACGATTCCAGGTCTTTGAACTTGACCGCGGGGGCCTTCTGGAGGTTGGTATATTGCTCCAGCCGGGTGAACTGATTCATGTTCGCCTGGAGGGGCTGGTTTCCCGTTCCCAGTAGCGTTCCGTCCGTGCGCGTGAAGCGCTCGGATTTATCCGCCAAGCCCAGTTGCTCGTAAAGTGTCAAACCTGCGCCGGGAACACGTGCCAGGGCATCCTTCTCCGACGGATCCATGGTGATGTGATATTCATTCGTCATGGACGGATCGACGAACTCGATGGTCACGTCCGATCCGCAGCATTCCAGATACCGGTAGCGCCATCTTTCGTAGGGAAAAAAGGTGGTCTCGCCACCGCCTTCGGAAATATCGCGCTCGCCGGGGCCTCCCGAGGTATGCGAGTCATTCTCGTCCGGCGGGCCGAACTTGATATAAATCTGGCCGCGGTCGGTTTTCCAGCCCGGAATGCCCGAGGCGAAGCGGTCATTGGCCCAAGCGATCCGGCGATAGTGCTCTTCTTTAAATTCGTTTTCCTCGGTATCCGGCGTAGGATCGCGGCGCAGCCAGAATTGCTCGATGAAGGCCTGCTTTTCGTCATCGGTCTGAAGCCGCTTAAACGCTGTCCGCTCTTCGTCACTGATGATCCAGCGGACCTCTTCGTCCAGCCACTTGGCGTAGGGCGAGGCCAGCTCCTTCCGAAGCCGTTCATCGGCCTTACGCTTCTGCTTGTCCGTCATCGGCTTGGCGACGGTTTCCTTCTTTTGTCCTTTGTCCTGGTTGGCCTTATCGTCGGCCGCGCGGGACCCCACCACGAGCCCGACAACCGCACAAAAAGCCAGCAATACCCTAGACTGCATAGGTTTTTCCACCTGAGTAGATTCTACCCCTGTCTGGGGACGTGAGCAATGGGTACTGGGTTTCAACTGGATGGCGCATACTGAAGAAACGTCCTTTGGTCGCTACTGGCATATTTCTCGGTACTTACGTGGTTTTGGCACTGGGCCGCATGCCCGGCCTGCGGATCGACAGGACCGGGGC
>JAICXC010000177.1 GCA_025980665.1 Bryobacteraceae bacterium | reverse complement strand
GTCCCGGAAACTTCCACGCGCGTCGCCGGAGTGGCGAGGGAAGATGACTCCAGCGCTATAGTCCCGGCCGCCTGATCGTACGCCATATCCAGGTGACCCTCGATCGGGGCACTACCAGCAGGAGCGCCGCCGCCGGCTATAGGCGTGATACTCAAATTCGCACGCGCCATCGCATCCCGCTGGTTTACGGTGGAGTCCGCCGAGAAGGTCCCCGCCATGGTGCCGTTCCAAACAAACGGCCGATCCGTGACTATGGCGGCGGCTTGGCGCAGATCCAATCCGTCGATGCTTCCGTCTATATGGAATTGCTGGCCATGCTCCAGATTGGCTTGGCCCATGATCGCCGCGCCCATGACCTTGGCAGTCATCTGTCGTAATGACAGCCGGTCCTGCGTGAGCTGAAGGTCTCCCCGAACCTCCGCATCCCGGATCTTTAAGCGATCTAGCGTGTAGCCCAAACCGCGCGCTGTTACTCGACCGCTCAGGATGGACTTCAGAGGCCTATCAAACGCGACGTTCACTTCGCCGTCAAAGGAGGCGGATCCGGTGGGCTCAACCGGCAGATGGAATATTCTCACCGCTTCCCGCACGGAGGAATTGACTTTCATCGCCAAGGTCCCATGGGGCGAGCGCGGATCGTCCAGTGTCCCGCTTAGATCGGCGGAGGACTCCTTGGTCGCCACGTGCACGCGGGGAAGCACAATTCGCGACTTTTCGAGTGCAAACGTGGCGCTCATGCTGGTCGGGATAGGGCCGTATCCTTCCGCTGTCACTTGCAGGCTGTCGGTCGAAACATCGCCGCGATAAGAAGGAGTTTGCGCTTCATAATTCATCCGCATTCGCAGATGTTCGCCCTTCAAATGCAGCGGGATTCGCTGGCCCTCGTACTCCATGAGGCCGTCGACCACTTCATAACTGCCGATCTTGAGGTTCAACAATTCTTCCGACCAGACTTTATTAGACCTGGCCGGTGGCCCAGGAAAATTGGTGGAACCATCGGGGTAGACCACAAAATACGCCTGAGGCCGCTCGATGCGCAGAGACGCCAGATCGACCTTTTTCTCCAGAACCGAGATTATGCGCAAGCTCAAAGTCGCTGAACCTACATGCAAGAGTGCCGGCTCGGCTGGTGATTCTTTGCCGTGAATCACCAGCTGCTGAACCTGCGCCGTCAGATTGTGCCAATCGAGCGAATAGCCGCCCAGCTCCACCCGGCCGCCTGTGGCGCGCTGCACCTCCTCGACGATGCGCCGTTGGATGTACTGGTGAAAGCGATCGCTGCGAACGATGAGCACGCCCGCAATACTCGCCAAAACCGCCAGCGCGGCCAGCACCGCCAGCGTCCACAGCGCGATTCGTCCAAGCCTTCTCATTCAAACGCCTTCTCGTGATAGTGCACTCCGGCTGCGCTGCGTGCCATCTCCAGCCACTTATCGAGAGCGTCCAGCACCCGCTGCTCTACCAACAGCTTCTCAATCTGGTCACGGCTGTCTTCAAAGGAAGGATTTGGCGCCGCAGCCGAAGTGGGTAGCTTGTCGTAGTAGCTTCGAAGGTCCTCTTCCGAAACTTGGACATCGGGCCGAAACCGCAGGTCGGTGAAGGTAAGTGTGCGTAATCCCGCCAGCAGGTGTGCTCCCAGGTCGTGCTCCGAAATCCCGTAGCGCTCGAGGTTCGCCTGGTAATCGCTCTCGGCCTTATAGGGGGCTACCAGCCCGGCCGTCGCCTCGACCGATGGCAGAGTCACGTGGCTGTCCATGGCTTCCCGCAGGATTAGGAGCTGATCCACCAACCGTTGCGCCGATTGGCGCTTGGCCGCGGAGCTCAAATCGACCGGCTTCCGGTCCAGGAATGCGGCTACACGCAAATCCAGAATGACCTGGCTTTCGGTAATCACCTCCTGGCCCACGGTGACCGCGATGCGATCCAATGTCTCGGCCGTCAACGCAGGAAGCCAGAGCGCTAATCCTGCCGCGACCAAAGTGTGCCCGAGCATAGCTTAAAACGTCTGTCCCAGAGAGAAATGGAACTGAAACCAGTTGATGCGTTGATTCGAGCACAGCGGCGACGACGCCGTGCACAGGACCTGCGAGGGAGGCACGGTCAGCAGATCGTTGAGGGTGCCGTTGAATCCAAAAAATCGTGGCGCATTCGGGCTGAAGCTGAAATCTGCCCGGATGGGCCCCACCGGCGTACGGACCCGGATTCCGAAGCCGATGCTATGCACCATATAGTCAAAGTCTTGCAGGTTTTTTTGATGAAAGCGAAAACTGATCGTGTTTACGCCTGTATAGACGTTGCCCATGTCATGGAAGAGTACGCCGCCGATACTGTCTCCGATCAGCGGGAAGCGCAGTTCGGTGGAATGGAAAAAGAGAGCGCTGCCGCCGATGGGAAACCCGGTCAGTGTATCGCGCGGACCGGCCTGGTTGTCTGGAAATGCGCGATTGGTCGAGGCGCCACCCGAGTAGAATCGCTCGGAGAGTGGGATCTCAGACAGCCCGCCCCAACGCTGGATATAGCCAAGTTGCAGAGACCGGGCCAAGACAATCTCGCGACCGATCGGATAGTAGGTCGCGTTTCTTACCAGCAGCCGGGTAAAATCCGTCTCTGAGCCAAACCCTCGCCAGGCATAGCCCAAGTCGATTGTATTCAGAACCCCGCGGTGCGAATTGACCGGATCGTCCCGCCGATCCTGAATGAAAGAACCGCCGATCAGTCCCACGCGAACCGGTTGGTTTAACAAGCCGACCGCTTGAGGTGCGATCTTGAGCGATCCCAGCGTCACGCGCCGGAATGTATATCGGTATTGAAAGGAGTTGGCGCGCGAGAGCTTCTGGGCGAGTTGCACGGTCCCCTCCCATCTCCGAGCCGCAAAAGTCCGTACGTCGCGTGAGTCGTCAAACAGGGGTGAAAAAGTCAGTGTCAGGTTCTCATGCCCTTCGAATTGTGGTGCGACGTAATTGGCCAGCGCCCGCCGGCGCAACGTAGAAACCTGGGTTTGCAAGCTTACCGTGTGGCCCAATCCCAGAAAATTGATCCGGCTGACGCCAAGCGATACACGTGGGCTGAAGCCGGTAGTTCCGGCGGGGTAATCGAGCGAGTTGATACCGCCCCCGATGCGCGCAATCTCAGCTCCGATACCGAAGTTGAAAGAGTACTTGCGGGCTTCGTCCAGATGGAACAGCACGTACTTTTGTTCTTCCTTGCCATCGGGATTCTGGAGAGCCGTTTCCACTTTGGCGAAGATCCCCAAGTCATACAATCTCTGCTGGCTCTGCGCAATGCGATTCTGGGAAATCGGGTCGCCCGGCGCAACCGAGATCCGGCTGGCCACCAGCGACGGCCTGGTCATTTCCAAACCGCGCACCAATGTGCCTCGGACAAACTGGCGTTCTCCTGGAGTCACCTTGTAATGAAGAGTCATCCGGTTAGCTGCCGGCGCCGGATCCTGGCTGTTCTCAAATTGCGCATCGGGATAACCGGTGTTGTAGTAGAAACCCAAAACAGCATCTCGATCGGCTGCGATGTTGGCAGCGCTATAAGGCTGCCCTTCCGTGGATCGTACAATCGAGCGCAGGTAGGCTTCGTCTTCTGCCGAGACCCCCTCGATCGTTATGGCGTCCACCAGCCACTGGGGACCTTCATTCACCTGAATCTCCACTGCGAGATCGCCGCGCGTACCGCCGTAATCGTCCTGAATTGGTGGATTTGTTACCTTCACATCCGGAAATCCATTGGCCCGATACAAATCGGCAATATTTTCCTCGTCCTGTTGCAATAGGCGTTCCGAATAGAGGCCATACCGGCGCCGCAGGAGGCTGGCCGTTTGCAGATACATCCGTTCGCGTAAAGTTGCTGCATCAAAATAGCGATTGCCGGTAATTTCGATGTGTTTCAGCTTGTGCCGGTCGCCGGCAGTGATGTCGTACTCGATCAGCGTCCGGTTGGGCTCGGGATCCAGCTGCATGAAATCCACCTGCGCGTCAAAATAACCCTTCGACCGGAAGTACTCCGCCAGATTTCGCTGCCCTTCCACCAGTAAACTTCGGTCCACCGTGCGCTCCTGATAAACAGGCACCAGTTCGCGCAAATGGCTGCTGGAAAGCTTGGTTCCCGTCGTGCGAACCTCCACGATGGGTCCGCTGTCGATCGCAAGATACGGCGTGGCTGTATTCGTGGTGGCGTGGTAATCCATTTTGTCTAACGTGACCTTCGCTTCCAGGCGATCTCCTTTCTGAAAATCCTTCCGTAGGCGTTCGAGGCCGGTCTGGACGCGGCTTTCGGTCACCTCCCGCCACCCCGGTATCCGGATAGGGCCAAACCCGCGGTGCCAGCCGGTGGCTTTTACGACGGTGTCTTTGGGCCGATTGATTTGCCCCTCCAGCTCGATGCCGTCGAAATGCGCCCGGTACCCCGAATCCAGATCGAAATACACGTTAGCCTCTTCGGTGTCCGCACGCCGGTCCACACGGCGTTGAATGGTCGCATTGTATAGTCCGTTCGCCCGCAGCTTTTCCTGCATGTTGTCGATGGCCCGGTCCAGGTCGGATTCCACAAACAGTGCTCCCAACTCCAGTTTCGAAGCGGAGATGAGCTGGTTGCGGTTGGGAGGCTCATTTTCGCCCGCGATGTTCACACCGCTGATGAAATAGTTCAGCTCGGTGGAGATTTGCAGGGCTATGCCCCCTCCAACGGCACTCTGATCCGCGGGGCTCACATCAATGGAAACGTCGGAAAATCGGCCGGTGGAGTAGAGCAGTTGGATCGCGGCGCGCACGTCTTCCATGCGAAGGGAACTGCCGACTTTCAACGTCAGGAGACGTTTCAACTCCTCCAGCGGCAGCGGCTGTTCGGGAGGGTCGAATTCGATGCGCGAGATCGGCCGCCCTTCCCAGCGCGCCGTGGCCGTATCCTGACCGAACGCGGGCGCGAACGCGGGAGCCAAGCCGGCGAGCAGCGCGACAAGCATCCGCAATCGCACGTTTTTCAATAATAACGCATGTGGCCGCGCTTGCCCCGTTGTTATCATGAGGGTCAAGAAGCGAGCAGGCGCTTGAGGGAAATCACGCGAGAGCCCTGTATACCTCTTTATGACGCATTCCGCGGAGTCCCGTTACTCACGCCAGAGCCGCTTCGCCCCTTTAGGTCCCGAAGGGCAGGAACGAATCCGGGCCGCTTGCGTGGCGATCATCGGTTGCGGTGCGCTGGGCACTGTGGAAGCGGAGATCTTGGCACGGGCGGGCGTGGGCCGGCTGCGCATCATCGATCGCGATTTTGTGGAGTGGAGCAACCTACAGCGCCAGTTCCTGTTTGAAGAATCGGACGCCGCCGAAGGTCTGCCGAAAGCCATAGCCGCCGCGCGGAGACTAGCTCGCGTGAACTCCGAGGTGACCATCGAGCCGCTGGTTGCCGATCTAACGTCCGCCAACATTGAGGATCTGCTCGAGGGCGTGGGACTCATTTTAGACGGCTCGGATAATTTCGAAGTTCGTTTTCTGCTCAACGATTACGCCGTAAGCTTCGGAATCCCCTGGATCTACGCGGCCGCGGTGGGGAGCTATGGATTGAAGCTGGCGATCGTACCTGGACGATCGGCTTGCTTGCGCTGCGTCTACCCCGAGCCCCCCCAAGGATCGCAGCCTACCTGCGAGACCGAAGGCGTGCTGGGACCCGTAACGGCGGCCATCGCCGCCCTCGCCACCGGCGACGCCCTGAAGCTGCTCGCATGCGGCCCGGACTCAGTCGCGACGAGACTCACGACTGTTGATGTTTGGTCGGGCGAAATCCGCCAGACTTCCGCGCCGGCGCGCGATCCCGACTGTCCATGCTGCGGGAAGCGCGATTTCGTTCATCTCACCGGCCAGCGGCGTTCGCCTATCAGCTTGTGCGGCCGCAACGCTGTCCAGATCCATGAGCGTTTTCGGCCTGTCGATTTGAACGATCTCGCCCGCCGCCTGGCGCCCCTCGCGACGGTCCGCGCCAATGATTTCGCGGTTCGCGCCAGCATCGATCCCTATGAGCTAACGGTCTTTCCCGACGGCCGCGCCATCATCAAGGGCACCACCGATCCGGCTGTCGCGCGCAGCCTGTATGCACGCTACGTCGGCAACTGAACCGGAACGCGCCTCATTTTTGAAGGCTCCAGAATGTCCTTCATCGACTTGCGGTAACTCTGAAACGCCGC
>JAICXC010000135.1 GCA_025980665.1 Bryobacteraceae bacterium | reverse complement strand
TCGATGTCGTAGTATCCCGGCCGCGTCGACAACCCCGGCATCGTCGCCATCGTGCCGAGCAGTGGATACAAGAACCCCGCACCGACGCTGGCGCGGATATCGCGCACCGGAACGGTGAACCCGCTAGGCGCGCCCTTGAGGTTCGGATCGTGGCTGATTGAGAGATGCGTCTTGGCCATGCAGATGGGGATCTTGTCGAAGCCCTGACGAGTATACACTTCTATCTTCTTTTCCGCTTCGGGCGAGTACTCGACCCCAGAGCCGCCGTACATCTCCTTCACGATCGTCTCGATCTTTTCTTTGATGGTCATCTCGAGCGGGTAAAGGAATTTGAAATGGCTCGGCTTCTTGCACGCGGCGATTACGGCGTTGCCCAGCTCGACTGCTCCGGCGCCACCTTCCGCCCAGTGGTTGCTAACCACGGCGTCTTCCGCACCCGCTGCTTTGGCAAGCTTCTTGACCAGGTCGATTTCGGCCGGAGTATCGTCCTTAAAGCGATTCACGCCCACGACCACCGGAATGCCGAAGTTGCGGGCGTTGCCGATGTGGCGGATTAGATTCGAACAGCCTTTCTCGAGCAGATCCAGATTTTCCTCCGTGTACTCGTTCGCGAGCGGCTTGCCGGCGACCACCTTCGGCCCACCGCCGTGCATCTTGAGGGCGCGAATGGTTGCGACGAGAACCACGCAATCCGGCGTCAGTCCGCTGTAACGGCACTTGATGTTGAAAAACTTCTCCATGCCCATATCGGCGCCGAATCCGGCCTCGGCGAGCACGTATCCATCGGCACCAGCGAGTTTCAACGCGATCTGATCGGCCACAATCGAGGAATTGCCGTGAGCGATATTCGCGAACGGACCCGCGTGCACAAAGGCCGGCGTACCCTCAATAGTCTGCATCAGCGTGGGCATGATGGCGTCTTTCATCAGAACCATGAGCGCTCCGGTGACGCCGATGTCATCGGCGGTCACAGGCTCGCCTTTACGGTTGGATCCGATCACCATGCGCCCAAAACGCTCCTTCATATCGGCCAGGCTGGTGGTCAGCGCCAGCACCGCCATGATCTCGCTGGCCACTGCGATATCGAATCCGGTGACGCGAGTCGCCCCTTTTTCTTCGGGGCCTTGGCCGACAGTGATCTGGCGCAAAAAACGATCGTTGGTGTCGACCACGCGGCGCCAGGTGATGGTATCCGGGTCGATATCCAAACGCGCCCAGCGGCTGCGCTCTTCCGGAGACAGCTCGTTCGGATCGGTCTTGGTGATCCCGAGCTTCTTCAAACGCCGGAGCATGACCGTTGTGAAGCGCCGGCTGCCATCCTTCTTGGCGGGCACGAGCCGGTCGAAAAGCGCCACGTCATCGGTGGTATTTTCGTGGAACATGCGCGCGTCGATCGCCGCCGCCAGAAGATTGTTCGCGGCGACGATCGCGTGGATGTCGCCGGTCAGGTGGAGGTTGAACTCCTCCATAGGAACGATCTGGCTGTAGCCTCCGCCCGCCGCGCCACCTTTGATCCCAAACGTCGGGCCCTGGCTAGGCTGACGGATGTTGGTAAACACTTTTTTCCCGAGATACGCTCCCAGCGCCTGACTCAAGCCGACCGTGGTCGTGGTCTTACCTTCACCCAACGGCGTGGGCGTGATCGCCGTCACCACGACGTACTTGCCGTTGGGCGCGTCCTTCAGACGGTCGCGAACCGACAGGTGAACCTTGGCTTTGGATTTGCCATAGAGCTCCAGTTCGTCGGGAAGGATGCCCGCTTCGGCCGCAATTTGCGTGATCGGCAGTGGCGTGGCGGCCTGGGCAATATCAATGTCGCTGGGGACAGGTATTCGAAGGTTTGATAGCTTGTGGGGCATGTTTTAGATGGAGTGCGACTAATGATTATAGCGGGCGATTATACGCAGTGACGAATTACTTGCTCTTGACGAGCTGTTCCTCAGCCTGCGTGGCAATTGTAATCTGAATCAACGGCTGGGGATGCTCCGGCCGGCTGTCGCGATCGAGAAAATAGTTGATATACGAGCTGGTCCCTTTGAGCGACCGGTCGCGCTGCGGAATGTAGGTCTTGAGCTCGTCCACGCGATGGGCTGCCTTCGCGCGGTTATACACTTCCACCCAGATACATTTCTGTTCGGGGATCACCTCGCACTGGCCGTTGAATGTGCCGCCACAGGGACCGTTGCGCATATTCTTGGGACACGTCATGGGACAGACGTATTCCATCAACCCCAGGACACAATTGCCGCACGCCTGGCATCCGAACACCGGCTGCTTGAAGGCCAGCTCAACGCTCTCCAGCGCACGCGCGGCCGCGGGACTCTTGTCTATTAAACGCAGAGTCCCCGTAATCACGCCTTTCAGCACAGGCGGCGTATTGGCTGGCTCGATAATATCGGCGACACGATTCCAGAAGGTCTGCTTCTGGGGTTCGCTTTTGGGAGATTCGAAGAAATAGAATCCACCTTTGGGAGCGTATTCCAGCTCCTCGGCCAGTTCTTCCCACTTGGGCGCCAAAACTTCCGACCGCTCGATGATCCAGCGAATGCGGTCCGCGTTATGATCGCCGCCGATGTATGACCCGGCGAATCCCAGGCCCCGCTGGATGGCGACCATCTTCGCGGCGCGCTCGAGTCGCGCAGCCATTCCCTTGTCAGTGGACGCGTCGACCTCCGCCTGGATCTGGGCCACCAGTTCGTTCGACGCGAAGCACCCGGGAGGCTCACCCTTATTGAATTTTTTGGCCGCCCCCAGCGGCAGGACGTACACGTTTCCGAAAACGGGGGTACGCAGCCCGCGTTCATCCATATACCGTCGTAGCTCGCGCATCTTGCGCGAATCGTAGCCGAGCTGGGTGATCGCGTAATCCGCTCCGGCGGCGATCTTCTTTTCGAGCTTGAGATACTGATACGCGCAATCGGGCTCAGTGTATTTGAAGGGCGAGACAGCAACGGATATGTAGAACGGAAATCCTGTCTGTTCCCGAAATTCTTTGATGAATTCCACCAGCTGGACGGAATCGAGATCGTACAGCGTTTCGGCAGTCTCTTTGCTGCCCTTGGGAAAATCACCGGTAATGGCGAAGACGTTTTCGATCCCGAGCGTCTGCAGCTCCGCGAGCGCATTGCCAATATTCAGCCGGTCGCGGCCGACGCAAGTCAGGTGGATATTGGGAGTCAGGCCGCGCGCCTGCATCGCCGCGCCTATACGAATCGGATCATGCCCGGCGGAGCCACCGGCAAAGCTGGTCACGCTGCCAGCTAACACTCCAGGTACCTGCATGAAACCGGCGGCGGTTTCCACTAATTGCTCTTCGGTGGTCTTGGCGCCGGCCACCAGCTCGACCATGTAACTGAAGCGGCCCGCCGTGAGCGCTTCCCGGATTGGATTTATTGCTGCCATTGCTACTTTCCGAGCTCTTTGCGCACGATCTTGGCTCCCTCTACCATCGCCTTCATTTTCGCAAACGTGACATCGCGGGGCAGATGAAAACACCCGCAGTCGGTCAGGATGTGGATGCGCTCGGCGGGCATCACTTCGAGCGCCTTGCGGATATGTTGGGCGACCATATCCGGCGTTTCTATATCGGTATTCTTGACGTCGATGACGCCGAGGCCCAATTCAAATGGCGCCTGGAACTCCTTGAAGAGGTCCAGATCCTCGCCACCGCGGCGCGCGAATTCGAGCGTCAACTGCTGCACCTTGGCTTTAAGAATCGTGGGGAACAAATAGCGATAGCTGCCTTCCCAGGACGGCTTACCGTAGCGATTGCCGTAACAGATGTGGACGGCGATCTTCGCATCGACGCCCTCCACCAGCGTGTTAATCACGTTGACGCCCCAGGCCAGATCTTCGGGGAAGCCGGAGTAGTACGGCTCGTCGATCTGGATGAAGGTGGCACCGGCTTTGACCAGAGCTTTCAGCTCCATGTTCATCACGCGGGCGATATCCGTTGCGAAGGCTTCTTCGCTGGGGTAGAACTGGTTGCGAATACGTTTCGTGAGGCAGTGCGGTCCCGTCACGCAAAACTTGGGGACGCGGTCCGTAAACGTGTTCAGGAAAGTGAAATCCTGCACCAGGCCCATGGACGCCATGGGAAGCTTGCTCACCACGGCGCTGTCGTAGAAATCGTAATAGAACTTTTTGGAGGTGCGGTCGATCTGCACGCCGGGCAACCTCTCCGCGAAGTAATCGACCATGTTGTCGCGGCGCAGCTCGCCGTCCGTAATGACATCGAGGCCGGCTGTTTCCTGGTCCTTGATGGCAGCCTTCACGGCGGCATCGTAGATTTCGTCGAGATCGTGGCGCGATATGCGGCGGGCGAAATAGTCGGTTTTGAGCCGCTCAAGCCAGCCAGGCATGGCATAGCTGCCGACGATCGCAGTGGGAAGAATGGGAAGAGTCATTAAAAATTTGGTTACTCCCTGCGCGTCGTGTAAAGGATGGAAGTATGCGTATTCGCGCGGTACTTAAAGGGCCGGAAGTTCACGTTATAGCCCTCGCGCTGGGCCACTTCTTTTAGTAGAGCACCGTTGACCCAGTTGAGCAGCGAACCGTCCAGTTTCCCAGGACCAAAGAAACCGGTGCGGTATTGGGCCATGTCGGTGACAAAAATATCGAAGACTTGCATATATCCGCTTGGGTGCAGCAGAGGCAGTGTGCGGATGAAACTCTCGAGCGCACCCGAGCTCAGATGGAAACGAAAGTCCGTGGGGGCATCCTGCAGGATATCTTCGAGTCTGCCGGCGTCGAGCCCTTCCGGAAAAGGGAACTCCGGCAGGTCCTCGAGCTGGACCAGCCGCTCCTCCAGCCGCATCGCTGCCCACAGTTCCTGCCAGAAAGGAACACCATGCGCAGCGCCGCCGAAACTATCGAAGCCGGTTTCAAGCATGTGATACACGCGGTCGCGAAAAAGCTCCGGGGGGATGCCGTACTTGCCACCGATAGTGTTCACCGCGGCCGTGGGTACATAGGCGCGCACCTGCACGAAATACAGCTTGCCGTCACGGCGGACCACCTCTTCATCGGGCAGGTTGTCGTACACATTTGTTAGATGCACCTGAAGGATCTTGTGGCGCAGCTGGGCCAGCGACTTGATGGGATTGATCGCGTCCAGTGGAACGAAGCGGCACTGATTGATGTGTTTGGCGACGGTGGGTCTGGCCTTATTGAGCGTGTCCTGCGAATAATCACCCATGTAAAAACATAGGCGAGAATACAGGCTGGTACCGCGCTGCTGGTCGAGCTTTTGGAACTGGTCGAGCCACTGGGCGCAACGCGAGCCGTTGCCCACGCCGATTTCGAGCAGGTTCACCTCGGACGGCAGCTGGTTCTTGGATTGAAGGGCGCACAGAAGGTCCAGAAACTCGGCGACATCGTCGGCGATGGCCAGAGGATTATGGCCGTCCGAAGAGCCGCCGGGGAGCGCCTGGTCGTAACCCTTGCCGGTGGCGGCTTCCCAGGCGAGCAGATGACGCCAGAAGAATCGATTGAAGGTCCAGACGATACTGGAGCGCAGGGATTGGAACTCTTCGAGGGGAAGACGGCAGCCATCCGCCTCGGCTCCGGCCTGAGCACGATGGATCGCGCGGAGCAGATCCGAACGCAGGGTATCGGGAACCACTTGACGCGTGTCGACGTGTATATCCATGATCGGGGCGGGTTGGCCGAATGCGTTGTAGCCCTGCGTGGCAGTGACGGCTTCACGGAAATTGGATTTGTACTGGATCCAATCGAGCTCCACCTGGAGGCGCGCGAACTGCCCCTGATCGATGAGGCCTGCTTCCACCAGCGCATAAACGGCTTCGATCACGCCCTGCGTGGTAGCGGCGGCCTTCACCTTGAGGTGGTTAAGTTTCAGGATCATGCTGACTGACTACGCGGAAGGATTTCGGCGAATCTAACAGAATAGCGCGTCTTCGAACGATGCGAACGCAGGTTTGCTGATGGCGGGCATTCGCGCCACTGATAGAGCCTACCGGCGGCCGAATTCGTCGTGCAGCTCGCGATCGGCGTCCCGCATTTTCCGGCGAAATTCTTCGCGGGCGTGGCGCAGCTCGCGCTGGACATCCTGGCGGGCGCGGCGAAGGTCTTCCCGAGCCTCCCCACCCGCGCGGCGGAAGTCTTCATGCGCCTGCCGGATTTCATCTTGGGCTCGCCGGACTTCAGCGCGATGGCGATACCGGTCGTGGTATCCGCATCCGGCTGTGGCCAAGCAAATGACGATGGAGATAGCACCGAGAGTCTTCATAATCCCTCGCGTTAATTTCCTCCGTTCGCCGGCGCAGGCTTGTTCGATCTTTTTTTAAGCAGCAAGGACACCAGCCAGACGAGGCCGGCCAAGGCGACCAACACCATCGCCCAACGCATGGCGGCGGCCCACACAGCCGCATTTAGTACCGGCCGCGGGAGCGGAAACTGGCGTAGATTGCCCCACCGGTCGACCATCCAGTGCCAAGCCGTGTGTGCGACGAGCGCCGACAGAATGATCGTTCCCATCCGTTCGGCGACCACGTAACGGAACAGCAAATCCAGCAAGGGGATAGAGATTGCAAGCACCAGAAGCTGGCCCAACTCCACGCCCAGGTTGAAGGAAACCAGTGACGTTAGCAGGTGCGACCCGGCGAACTGCAATGTCTGGCGCAGGGCGAAGGAAAAGCCAAACCCGTGCACCAGGCCAAAGGCGAACGTCACCATCCAGCGGCGGCCGACGCTGCTCGCGCCGACGCTGTTCTCGAGCGCCATGTAGAGGATCGACATGGCGATTAGAGTCTCGATCAGCGGCGGAAACCACAGCCCATCCGGACCAAATCCATAAGCCGCGGCGATCAGCGTGAACGAGTGCGCCACCGTGAAGGACGTCACGATCAGGAGCAACTGGCGGAACTGGCGGAATGGAATCACCAGGCAAAAGAGAAAGAGTAGGTGATCGGTGCCGTCGAGAATGTGCAAGAATCCCGCGCGAACGAATCGCAAGGAAGCCTGGTAAACGCTCGGGTCTAGCTGGATCGAGCCTTCATCGCCCTCAAACTCGAACGCCCGAATCGGGCCGGCCGGCGGAAGAAAGCGCAGGGCCGTGATCACCCGAACGCCGAGCGTATCGACATTTGGGCGGATGGAGAATGCCGAGTGATCTGACTGAATCGGGTATTCCAGCCAAGCGTCAAGCATGACCTGATCCCAGGGGACCTGGGTGCCCTCGGGAAGCTTAGGGCCGATGATGTGCGTCATCGCGGCCTCGTAAGACGCAAATGACTTGTCGGATTCGAGCGACGGCTGCACGGCGAGCAACTTCGGGGCCGACAGGCGCCTATCGCCTTCATATATTTCGATGGGGCGCACCAGCCACACGGTGGCGGCATCCTGCAAGAACTGGTCGGCACGGGAAAGATCCAGGTACCCAGGACCAAGTTTCGGGAAATCGATATCCCGCATGGATTTGACCGGCACGCGGACCAGCAAGTCGAGTTTGTCAGTGGAGGATCGCAGGAACATCTGCACGGTCACATCGTTAGGAATATCGTGCGCGATCGCCGGTATCGCAATCGTTAAAGCAAAAAGCGCACTACCAAATCGCATGTGACTAACTCTTGAGCATACAGCTAGCGCTTGGTTTGGAGGTTGTGATACCCGAGCTGCTTACGGGCTTCCGTGAGCGTATTTCCTTCATTCACCAAGCGGCGGATTTCCGATTCCGCGGCGTCAATCTGTTCGGCGCTGGTAAGGATCGCGTCTTCGTGTGCTTGGGGAATCGCGACGACTCCGTCGCCGTCGCCACGCAGGATATCGCCCTGATGGACGCGGGCGTCGCCGATATTTACTGGCCCACCCATCGCCTCCACCTGAATGCGATCCTTGCCGGTGCGCATGGAATAACTGCGGCTATAGATGGGATATCCTAGCTCTCGCGCCAGATGCGTATCGCGGCACGCGCCGTCGATCACCGTACCTGCTACGCCTCGGCGGTTTGCGACCCACGTAAGAATGTCGCCCCACACGGTCGCGTTCTCGCGGCCTCCGTTGTCGAGCACGACGACTCCTCCCGGCGGCACGTCTTCGATATAGTCGCCCACAGTTCCGGGCGGGGTTCCGGCCGGACCATAGAGAATCGTGAAGGCACGACCCGTTAGCCGAAACCGCGGATCGAGCGGTTTGATGTTGAGGCACTGGCCGGCGATGCCGAGCCGATCCATGGCGTCGCTGATAGCGGTGGTATCGAGTTTCGCTGCTCGTTCTACATTTTTGTCGGCTGCCATTATTGTGCTTTCTTCAGCATGTTTTCGTAATTCCCAGCCATTACCTGGCTGATCGGTGCCCCCGACCGAATCGCCTGAGCCAGAGCGTCCTCACGCTGCATGATGGCTTCCGCGGCTTCGAGTACGCGCTCGATTTCACTCTGTGCGACGAAGACAACGGCGCTGGCATCGGCGATCACGTAATCGCGGGGGAAAACCGTAACGTCGCCCACAGTGATCGGTTCATTGGTAGCGACTTCCACGATCCTGCCGCGCGCGGTGCGCGCCGTATGGCTGCGCGCGAACACCGTGAAATCGAGTTTGCGGCTGTCATCGATATCGCGAGCCGGACCTTCGACGATCACTCCGGCCACGCCGCGTACTTGCGCTCCGATCGACAGATTCCCGCCCCAGGACGCGGCATCCAAACCCGTGCGCTGCTCGACGACGAGGATGTCTCCGGGCTTCGCGGCGTCGATCGCGGTCGTACAGAGATGACGAGTATTCGTCCGGCCTTCGGCGCGGTCGAGTTTAACCGTCAACACTTGTCCGGTAATCCGGCGATCAGTCGAAAAACGCTCGATACCCGTGACCGAGCCTTTTAATCCGAGCTTATCCAGCGCATCGGAAACGGCGCAAGAATCCAGGCGGCTCAGACGGACAATAAATTCGTTCATGTTTCTACCGCTCGGGTCTCCAGCGCGAGAAGCGCCGCTCCAGGCGCTCGGCGAGCCAGGTTAGCGCGATCCCGGAAAATGCAATGACGATCATGCCCACAAAGAGCGTATCCGTATTGAACGTCTGTCCACCATATACGACCATGAAGCCGACGCCTTGACTGCTTCCCACCATTTCTCCGACCACCATTCCGATTAATCCCAGCGCGACGCCCTGCCGGACGCCGGTGAGGATGAAGGGCACCGATCCTGGAATCGCGAGAGTCTTGAAAATCTGCCAGTCGGACGCACAATAGGCCTTCGCGGCGCGCAGCAGATCCCGATCCAGCGCGCGGACGCCGCCCACGGTATTGATCAGGACAGGGAAGAAGGCCGACAGAAACACGATAAACACCTTCGACCAAATCCCGATGCCGAACCAAATGATGATCAGCGGCACCATCGCGATGCGCGGCGTCGCGTAGAATGCGTTCAGGAACGGATCGCAGAACAGCCGCAATCGACGATACCAGCCAATCAAGACCCCGGCCACCACGCCTGTTATTACGGCTAAAACGAATCCGATAGCGAAGTTCGTGCCACTGTACTTCATGTCGGAGAGCAGCGTTCCTTCCACCAGCGTGTAGCGGAACTGCTTGACAATGGCCGAAGGACTGCTGAAAAACAGCGGCGAAATCATTCCGGCGGACCAGAACGCCTGCCAGACGCCAATGATGAGGACGATAGACAAGCCACCCAGGATCACCGCCTCGTGCTTGGCGTAAAAGCTCTGGTGGGGACGTCCGGAGGATTTCTTCTTTGACACGGCTATTTCTCCGCCAACACCATATTGAGCTTTTGCGATTCCTCTTCGATCAGTTTCCAGATGGAATCCTCGATCTCAAGGAACTGAGGATCGCGCTTTAAGGAGAGCGTGCGGGGCCTCCCGAATGGAATCTTGAAAACACCTTTCAGCCGGCCCGGACGCGCGCTCATCACGGCGACGCGGTCCGCCAGGTACACGGCCTCATTGATCTGGTGTGTGATAAACAGCACCGTCTTACGATCCTGCGACCAGATTTTCAGCAGCTCAGCCTGCATAAACTCACGCGTCTGCGCGTCAAGCGCCGCGAACGGCTCATCCATCAGCAGCACCTTTGGATCGGCCGCCAGGGCGCGAGCCAAGTTCACGCGCTGCTGCATTCCTCCAGAAAGTTCGTTGGGAAAGTGTTTTTCGAATCCGTTGAGGCCCACCATCTTCACGAAGTGATCCGCACGCTGGTGCATCGTAGCTTCATCGAAGCGGCGCTGCATTTCCATCCCGTAGCGGATGTTGCCGGCGATGGTCCGCCATGGCAGCAGGCTCGAATGCTGAAATACCACAGCGCGATCGACACCTGGCCCGTCGACGCGTTTTCCATCAATGCTAACCGTACCTTCTTCGTACGGCAGCAGACCGGCGACGATGTTGAGCAAGGTGGTTTTGCCGCACCCGCTCGGACCGACGATGGCCAGAAATTCACCGTCCTCGACCGCGAGTGAGACATCGCTCACCGCAAGCACTTCGCGGTCCTCGCGTTCGAACCAATAGCGCTTGGACAAGTGCTCGATGGACAACTTAACCATGTGCTGTTACTTGAACGCGAGCTTGGCCTTGCGATCCTCTTCCGCCTTGATCGTCGCGCCGAACAGCGTCTCGAAGAACTTCGCTTTCACCAGGCGGTCCACTGTGCTGTTGTCGATCACCTGGTGGAAGTCATAGGCCTTCATCCGCGCGGCGATCTGCGGATCGGACTGCTCCGTCACAACGGCTTTGACCGCGGCGGCCAGCACGTAAGGCACGCGTTCGAAGGCATTGGGCTTGGCATAAAGATCGTAAATCCGTTCCACGTCGGCTTGGGGCTGCTTGTCATAGACCATGTAGGCTTTCACCGCGAAAGCCTTGTCGTCATAGAAGCGCTTGATGGCCTCGGTCTGGGCCTTGATCAGCAATTCGGGAAGCGCGGGATTAGCCTGGATCTGGCTCTTCTTCATCAGATAGCCAGTGGAGGCGAAGATATCGTCATGCTCGGCTAGATTCGCCAGCGTCTTAAATCCGGCTTCCTCCAGCTTGAAATACGCCGGTGCCGTCAGCAAAGTCGCATCGGCACGGCCGCTTTGGAGCGCCGCTGCGCGGCCGCTCACGTCGGTACCCACCGGCACCCACGTTATATCCCGAGCGCGCAAACCGGACTTGGCGAGCAAAGCGACCACATAACCATACGGTGCATCGCCCACCTGGCTGACGGCGATGCGTTTCCCCTTAAGGTCTTTTACGCTGGCCACGTCCTTGCGGGCCATCAGCGCGAATGTTCCTTTATTGAGCGAACTTCCCACGATGACCATTGACCCGTCCTTAGAGGCAGCCTGCATCAATTGTTCCAGCGACGAATTGACCATCGCCGCGTCTCCACTCACCAGCGCCGCGATACCTCCGGGACCGACTACGAACTTCAGATCGACGTCGAGCCCGTACTTTTGGTAATAGCCACCCTCCTTAGCCAGAAACAAAGGCCATTGCGAGCCACTGCGGTTGGGATAGATCAGTGTGATTTTCTGCGCGAATGCAGCCGGAGCAAGCAGGGCAGCCGCGATCAGAATTGCCAGCCAGACTCTGGATCTCATGAGCTGACTCCTTTCGCCTGCGGTTGCGTTGTCGTATCGAGCTTGAAGAGTTTTTTGGCGTTGTCCTCGAAAATCAGCTTCTTGTCCGCCGCGCTCAGCCAGTCGAAGGCCTCGATCAGGAAGCGCGTTTCATCCAGCCAGCGGCCGGTACGAGGATCCTTTACCGTGCCGACCCCAGGACGCTCGGTGCCGAACAGGCATCGATCCGCACCGACCGTTTTGATCAGCAATTGGAGTGATTCGCTGGAATAGAGCACCGTATCGTAGTACAGATTGCGCATCTTCTCCGAGAAACGCTCGCCGCCCCGGCGCAACGAGCTGGCTTCAAAGCGCGCCCAATGGTAGGGAATCGCGCCGCCGCCGTGCGAAAC
>JAICXC010000036.1 GCA_025980665.1 Bryobacteraceae bacterium | reverse complement strand
GGTTTCGACACGGATGGTGCTACTCGCCTTTAAGTGTGCGCTCCATCAAATCACGGACTGCGTCGCGAGGGGGCTTTCCTCCGCTCGTCACGGCGTGCATCTGTTGAATAATCGGCAGATCCACACCAAATTTCTCGCCCAAGGCCACCGCCGAAGCACAGGTCTCTACACCCTCCGCGACCATGCGCATGGACCCCAGAATCTCGTCTAGGGGCCGGCCGCAGCCCAACTCCTTGCCGACGTATCGGTTACGGGATAACCCTCCAGTACAGGTTAAAACCAGATCGCCCAGTCCAGCCAAGCCCGCCAGGGTCTTCGCCTGGCCACCCATGGCCGTCGCCAGCCGCGTGATCTCGGCTAAGCCCCGCGTTATCAGGGCCGCTGTAGGATTGTGCCCCATCCCTAGTCCCTCACAAATCCCTGCCCCGATGGCGATGACGTTCTTGAGCGCGGCTCCTACCTCGACCCCAATGGGGTCGGCGTTTGTGTAAAGACGGAAGGTGGGTCCCGAGAATGCTTCCTGGACGCACCGGGCTACCTCGGGTGTTGTGGAAGCCACTGCCACGGCCGTGGGATTCCCCGCAGCTACCTCGCGGGCGAAAGTCGGCCCGGAGAGCACCGCGATGCGAGACGTCCGGACAACTTGGCCGATCACTTCCGACATCCGCAACAAGCTTCCCTGCTCCAGTCCCTTGGTCGCGCTCACCAGGATTGTGGACGGCGTCAGATGCGGCAGCATCGCCGCGTAAATTCCGCGCGCGTGGTGCGACGGCATCACACCCAGGACGATATCCGCACCGGCAAGTGCGTTCCCAAGACTTCCCGAGACAACCTGAACATTTGCAGGAAGCTGGAAGCCGGGAAGAAAAATGTCATTGACCCGGGAATGCGCCATGCGCCCGGCGAGGCCGGCTTCATGGGCCCATAAGACGATTGATTCCGAGCGCGGAGCCAGCACGATCGCCAGCGCAGTGCCCCAACTGCCGCCTCCGATGATTGCGAGCTTCATCAGATTCCCCAGTGGAATACCGGCTCTTTACCCGTCCGCATGCGCCGCAGATTCTCCTTGTGGCGGTACACCACGATGGCCGCCCCGATCACCGCCGCCAGCAATACATTCAAGCTCGCATGATCGATCAGCCACACACCGATCGGAAAGGTCGCGGCCGCCAGGATGGAACCGGCCGAGATGTAGCGCGTGACCAGTACCGTGATCAGAAACACGATGATCCCAGCCAGCGCGGGAATCGGCGTCAGATACAAAAACGCTCCCGTAAATGTCGCCACAGCCTTGCCGCCCTTAAAGCCCAGGAAGACCGGAAATGCGTGACCCACCATCACCGCCAGCGCGGCGTCTGCCATCCATCCCGGCGAACCATCGGTGAGCCATCCCGCGATCCACACCGCGGCGAAGCCCTTAGCCATATCCAGAACCAGAGTGGCGATGGCTGCGCCGCGGCCGGCCGCGCGCAGAACGTTGGTCGCGCCGATATTCCCGCTCCCCTGGCTCCGGACATCCTTGCCGGTGGTAAATCGGGTCAGCAGATAGCCGAAAGGAATCGCGCCCAGCAGGTAGGCGATGAGGATTGCAAGGAGTCCCATCATCACTTGTGAATTCATATGTCGAGAGAAAATTCCTGAAGTTTAGTGTACTTTCCAGCAGCGGACAAATATAGTGCAAACGACGACGCGCGGAACGATCCTATGGTGGAAAGCTCGAGATCGACGTGCGGAACTCGCTTGCGGGTTCTCGCTAGCGTGATGTGCGGCCGATAGACACGATTGTCGGCCCGATCTTCCGCGGGAACTCCGACGGCCAGTTCAGTTGCGGCCGCCAGCGCGGTGAGTGCTTCGTTGGGCTCGACCGCCGCGTACAGTACCCGAGGGAGCCTGCCCAGGCCGCGAATCACAATATCCACCGGCGCAGGCGCCTTAACCGACGCGAGCGCCTGCTTCAACTCGTCCAGCCGGGCTTCCGGTTGGTCCGGCCACTCGCCGATAAACTTCGTCGTGATGTGCAGTTTCTCGACCGGGATCCAGTGCAGCTTCGCCAGGGGCCTGTGCCGATCGAGCAAAGCCGCCAGCGCCGCTTTTACATCGGGAGGAATGTCGATGGCGGTGAAAAGTCGCAAGACCCACTAGTGTACGGCACTGGTGCGTAGTTCGGGCACGGTCAATTTTCCGTCGGTATCTTCAACGCCTGGTCGATCACCAGCGTTTCTATTGGTGCCTTCCGCGGCTCCAACTTGAGCCCCAGCTTCTCGACGGCGTTGAAGAGAGTATCGCCCGATGAGGCATCCAACAGCTTCGAAGCGTCTACAGAAACCACCGAGCCCTGCGCGATCGTCGCGCGGACCATCATGGCGCGGAAATCCTCCGGCGAGAATTCCATGGTGAAGTCGTAGTTTCCCTTGAGATCTGTCATGTCTACCACCGGCCGGTCCGCAAACCGAGCCAGGGCATCCGCCATGATCACCATCGGTAGTTTCTTGCCCTCGAACTTGTTGTCGCCAAGCGTGAAGTAAGACCCGTTGCCGTAAGTGACTACCGTCTCGCCCCTTGCGCTAGCGGCGACAGTCACGCTTTGTTTGGGGGGCTCGCCGCCTTTGGTCACCGGCTCGGCGGGCGATTCTTTCAGCTTCAGCCCGCCCTTCCCGATGATCAAGCCATAAACCGGAAACTCTTTGGTCTCGCGATGCATTTTCATTTGAAATCGGTCGCGCAGCAGCGCTTGCAGCATCTGCCGAATCTGTTTGGGGTCGCTGCCGTCCGGCAATTTGGCGGTAATATCCCACCTCCCCGACGCCATCCAATCCGGCGCGGAGATCTGGTAATTCTTCAGATCGTACGCAATCCCAAGATAAAGCGTCAAAGACAGGGCAGAGTACCTCACCATCGCGCCGTCGATATGAAGGCCGCCAATGGCTTGCCCTTGCACGCTTGGAGCCGATGGCCTGATCGAGGCAACTTCAAACTCCTGCCCGAAAACCAAAAACGATGGAAGAAAGACAATCGCGGCCGTGCGAATCGCTTTCATACTCACTAAGCTACTGCATCCATCTGTGGGATAGATAGCGAGGCGGTCCTGAGGAACGGGCCGGTTCTAGTGTTCCGCCTTGACAGGCGGGGTGTCTTGCTTCGCCGCTATGTCGCCGGCTTTCGTCGGCGCGGCACCAGACGGCGCACCCGCGACCGGCGCTTGGGCGAAGGTCTCTTCCTCTAGATCCAAACCCTCATTCCTGACGATGATGGATATGCGGCGATTCGACGGGTTCATCGGATCGTTCTTGAGGAGCAGCCTTTGATCGGCGAATCCGCGAACCTGGCTGATCCGGTCCTGATTCAGTCCGTTCTGGACCAGAATCCTCCGCGCCGCATTGGCTCGATCGGAGGATAGCTCCCAATTCGAGTATTCCGCACGTCCGTAAGGAGTGGAGTCGGTGTGTCCTTCAATGGCAACCTTGTTGGGAAGTTTCACCAGCTCACTCGCGAGAACCTGAATCAACTCGGTGCCAGCCTCGCTCGGTTTGGGATTTCCTTTGTCGAAGAAAAGTCCGCGCTCAGTTTCCAGAAGATCGATACGCAGCCCTTCCGCCGTGATGGTCATGCGTATCTGGTTTTCCAAACGCTGGAGCTGAGGAATTTGCTTTAGCACCTGTTCCAGTTTCTCTTTCAGGTCTTGCAGATCCTTGCGATTCACCGTGAGCGTTTCGCCGATGCCTGCGGTCGTTGTACCGGTCTGGCGGCCCTTGCCCGTAGGATCCTGAAAATACCCGCCCACGGCCTTCTGTACCTTTTCGCTCGCGCTCAGCAGCCAGAGCACGATAAAAAGCGCCATCATGGCTGTCACGAAATCGGCATAGGCGACTTTCCAGGCTCCGCCGTGTTCGTCCTCATGCTCCCCGTGTTTCTTCTTGACGATGATGATGGTCGGCGACCCAGATTTGGCGCTCACGCCGCCACCTCGGCTGGCGCGGCCGTGGCCGACTTCCGGCAAGCATCGTCCATCTGCTTGAAGCTGGGCCGGACATGCGGCGGAATCGCGCGACGACACGCTTCCAGGGCCAGGATCGGGGACATCCCCTTCATGTAAGCCAGAAGCCCCATGCGCAGAGCCGAGAGGTATTCACTTTCGGCGTCGCTCTGTTTCTTAAGATTCGCCGCGATCGGACCGAGGAAGCCGTAGCACAGCAGGATGCCCAGAAACGTTCCCACCAGCGCGGCCGCTACTTTATGGCCGATCTCTTCTGGCGGACCACCCAGGGCGCTCATGGTGATTACCACGCCCAGTACGGCCGCGACAATGCCCAACCCCGGAAGACTGTCCGCCATGGTCGATATAGCGGCGACCGGCATGCGCGCCTGTTTGTGCAGAATCTCCAGATCGAGCTCCATGATGCTGTCCAGATCGTGAACTTCCACACCTCCGGCGACCAGCGTTCGCATGGTGTCGCAAAAGAAGAGCATCGCCTCATGGTCCTTGCTGAAGTTGGGGTGCCTTTTGAACAGGGCGCTCTTATCGGGCGCGTCCAGATCTTCTTCCAAGGACGTCAAGCTGTTCTTACGAGCGGTGTTGAAGAAGTCGTTCAAGAACCGCAGCGTGTCTAGATAAATAGCAGCCGTATAGCGGCTTCCCTTGAACACGCCCAGGATGCCTCCGACGATGGCCTTCAAAACGTGCGGAGGATTCCCGATCAGCACAGTCCCAATGGCCGCCCCGCCGATAATCAGCAGCTCCGCAGGCTGCATAAGTACCAGCAAGTTGCCCTTTTCCATCAGATAGCCCCCGGCTATGCAACCCAGGACCACCACGATACCGATAATCGGAAACATCCGTAAGTTTAAGATCGGTCGCAGCGCGCAAGTTCTGTAGACAGAGCCGGATAGCGCGATTTGAGGCCCCGCTTGTTTTCGTGACGCATCGGAGTAGAATTGTGGTCAATCCTCGTCGTTCCAGGAGGCGCAATGAAACCGGCGGTTCTGATCGCCGTACTTACTGGGATCCCGCTGGCCGTGGGGCTCGGCCAGAATGTTCCCAATCCCGCTGAACAGTTACAGCAGTATCGTAAGGACCTCGAAGTAAACCGCACCAGTTCGCTCGCGCATTTTCGGATTGCGGAGCTTCTGACCCAGCGGGGCGACTATCAATCCGCCGCGAACGAATTCCGCGAAGCGCTCAGCGGTGATCTGCAACCCCCGTGGATCGAGGTTTGGGCACACGTCGATCTGGGCGAGATCTACGAGCTTACTGGCCAGCGCGATCGTGCAGTGAACGAATACCAGCTTGCCGTTAGCACCAACGATAACACTCAAGGAGCATTGACCGAAGCGACCGCGCACCTACGGTCGGCGGATGCGGTTACATCCCTGACCGCGCCCCAGGAATTGCTAGCGATAGCCGAACCCGAGTACTCCGAAGAGGCTGCCCTTGCTGAGCTCGAGGGGACTGTGATCGTCACAGCCGCAGGTGGCGCGGATCAAAGTGGACGTCCCGAAGAACTTCGCGTGAAGCAATCCCTCGGACTCGGTCTGGATGAGAAGGCCCTTCTTGCTGTTCAGCAATGGCGATTCAGGCCCAATACTAAACCCACCAGCGTGGCGGTGGATTTTTCCCTGCACTTCAAACCATCCCGCTGGCATTTGATCGGTGTCGACTTTCGTCCTCCCGAAGGAGCAACCCGGCCGACGGTCTTGAGTGCTTTCTATCCGGCGGGCGCGGGAGTCTTCAACAGTACAGCCATTGAAGAGGGGCGCCTGCTCGGAGCGATCGGACGTCAGGCCTTTGTCGGTTTATCTTTCGATGTAGACGAACATGGCATTCCGACGAACATCCAAGTGGCCCGTACGTCCGATGACGTCTGGAACGACCAGGCCACGACGGTCTTGCGTGGGTGGCGTTTCACGCCTGGGATGAAAGACGGAAGACCCGTTTCCGTATCCTGCACATTCGATTTTGCCTGGGGGCCGCGGAGTCTCGAGCCAAGAGTTATCGCGCAAATCCGCGGGGCTCTCCATCAACCCCAGGGCCCGGCCACGTTCCTGAGGCAGCTCGAACCGATCTACAGTCCCGATCCGCTGTATCCCGAGCAAGCGCGCAAGGATCGAGTGAGCGGAACGGCTAGCGCCATGTTGGTTATCGACGAAAACGGAACACCTCGGGATGTTCGAGTTCTGGAGGGGCTCGGACTGGCAATCGACGGGAGCGTAACGGAGGCCCTCCGTCAATGGCGTTTCCGCCCGCCGCCGCTTGTAAACGGACAGCCCGTGACAGCCGGCGTCCTGGTTGAGGTCAACTTCCAACTACCGGATCGAGTCAGTTCCAAGATTCTCGATGCCCCGCGTGTCGCGTCCGGCACAACAGTAAAATGAGATCTTGCAATTCCGCCTCTATGCCCTGCGCCTTACATTCCTAGCGCGCGCAGCCGTTTCGTTTCCACAAGCGGCCGCGAGCAACCGTCTGCGCGGGGCATTCGGGGCGATCCTGCACAGGCTTGGAAACGCCGGGATATTCGAGCCCTCGTCTGAAGCCGGCCCTAGCGGGCTGGCCGACCACCCTCGCCCGTTCGTCTTCCGTGCGAGTCACTTGGATGGAGCCACCATCTCTCAAGGCGAGAAGTTTCATTTCGATTTCCACTGGTTCGACCTGCGCCGCTCTTCTCTCGATACGGTGCTTCGGGCGTTCGCCGAGATGAACGCGGACGCAGAATTGGTGAACGTCTGTGGCGCAGATGCTCCCCTGGAATTGTGCCTTGATCCGATCGCCGATCCGGTGAATCACTTGACCATCCGATTTGAAACGCCTACCGAATTAAAGGCAGACGGTGATCTCGTCGAGCGTCCGGAGTTCGGAGTCGTCACCGCGCGCGTCCGCGACCGGATCAGCACGCTTCGGGCACTCTATGACGACGGTCCGCTGACCATCGACTTCCGCGAGTTCGGTGAGCGCGCAGCGCGAATCCAGATGACCCGTTGCGACATTCACCGCGTGGAAACATCCCGGCGTAGCAGCCGAACCGGCCAGACACACTCGCTCGGCGGCTTCATCGGCGAGGCGGAATACACGGGCGATCTGGCGGAATTCGTTCCCTATCTTCGCGTCGCGCAATGGACCGGCGTCGGCCGCCAGACGGCGTGGGGAAAAGGCGTTCTGGTGGTAACAAATTGCCGAGAACTAACGCCTGTAGGGGTTGGGCTAAAAACGCTAATCTAGTCCAGTTGACGTTGTCCACGGAAAGACTCGAAAATTAACCATGCTCAAGAAATTGTCGGTGCTCCTGCTGCTATCCGCTCTGTGCATCTGGGCGGCCGACTTCTGGACCACCAAGCCATTTACCGATTGGAATGAAAAAGAAATCGCGAAGATGATCAGCAGTTCTCCTTGGGCCGATAAGGTGACGATCGCCGGCGGCATCAATGGAGGTGGTGGACCGGGTATCGCTGAGACGGCCGGCGGTGGTGGCCGGGGCGGAGGGCGTGGCGGCGGTGGTGGCCGCAGTAGCGGTCCTCAAGGCGACGGTGCCAATACGGATCCGGGTGTGGCCGGAGGCGGAGGTGGCGGCGGCGGAGATTTTGGGGGAGGCGGTGGCGGTGGCGGAGTGTCCGTAGGAATTCTTTGGCAAACCGCAATGCCGGTGAGGCAGGCTCTCATCAAGCGGCAGTACGGGGCCGAAGCCGGGACGTCACCGGAAGCAAAGGCCAAGCTCGATCGGGTGGATCAAGTCTACGTGCTCATTCTGGTCGGCATGCCCGGATATACGCTCAGTGCAGCGCAAGGCGATAGGAAAGCGGGACTCCTCGACTTGACCACGCTCACGGCTAGTGGCAAACCCCCGCTGAAACCGATCGATCTCCAGGTGAGTGGGGGCGGACGTGGGGGCGCCAATATAAGCTTCCTATTCCCCAAAACCACGCCATTCACCGTCGAGGACAAGGAAGTGGAATTCTTCACCAAGTTCGACAAGACGGCTATCAAGCATAAGTTCAAGCTCAAGGACATGGTGTTCAACGGCAAACTCGAAATGTAGCGTGCCGTTACCGCGCTCGTTCTACAACCGGCCTGCGATCGAGGTCGCGCGGGCGCTGCTAGGCACGATCCTGGTGCACGGGACTACCTCCGGCCGTATTGTTGAGACCGAAGCCTATCTGGGACTTCAGGATCGTGCCGCTCATTCTTGGCGCGGCATCACTCCCCGTACTCGTGTGATGTTCGGTGATCCCGGCCACGCCTACGTGTACCTCATTTACGGCATGTACGAGTGCCTGAACGTGGTTGCGGAACCGGAGGGTAGCCCGGGATGCGTTCTCATCCGCGCCCTGGAGCCGCTCGAGGGCATCCCCAGGATGCGGCGGCGCAGGCCTGGCGCCCGTGGCATCGAAGATCTGGCTAACGGTCCTGGAAAGCTGACGCTGGCGCTGGGGATCACCCGACGCCACAACGGCGCCGACTTCACTAGCGGTCCCTTGACGATTCATCCTCCGAAATCGCCGCAAGACATCCAAATCGGCGTTTCCCCACGCGTCGGGATCAAACATTGCGCCGATTGGCTCTTGCGCTTCTACATCGAAGGCAACCGGTTCGTAAGCCGGTAATGTTACTTTGAAAAGAACTCATGCTTAAACCCACCATCTTCCGTGAATACGACATCCGTGGCGTCGCGGATACGGAGCTGCTGAGTTCTGATGTAGTGGATCTGGGCCGCGGCCTGGGAACCTTGCTGCAGCGCAAGAGCGGCCGATCCATCACGCTGGGCCGCGATTGCCGTCTGAGTTCACCACGCCTGCGCGATGCGCTGCTCGAAGGCCTGATCGATTCCGGATGCGAAGTCACCGATATCGGCGTGGTGCCTACGCCGCTCCTGTATTTTTCAGCCGTGCACCTGGGAGCCGATGGCGCCGTCATGATCACCGGCAGCCACAATCCCAGCGAGTTCAATGGATTTAAGACCGTGTGCGGGCCCACCACGCTGCACGGGGAAACCATCCAGGAGGTCCGACAGGTCATCGAGGCCCGCGATTTCCTCAAAGGCCACGGCAGCCAGGCCACCATGGACATCATTCCGGCCTATCTGGACCAAGTCGCTCCGCAATTCGACTATTCGCGGCGCGTCAAGGTGGTCCTGGATGCCGGTAATGGAACCGCGGGACCCGTGGTGCATCGCCTCTTTGAACGGCTGAACTGCGAGGTCACTGAGTTGTTCTTCGACATGGATGGCCGGTTCCCCAATCATCATCCCGACCCCACCGTACCAGCCAACCTGAAGCATTTGCAGGACGCCGTCAAGGCGCAGAAGGCCGAATTGGGCATCGCCTTCGACGGCGATTCAGACCGCATCGGCGCGGTGGACGAGAACGGCGAAGTGATCTACGGCGACATGCTCCTGTTGATCTTCGGCCGAGAGATTCTGACGCGCAAGCCGGGGGCGACGATCATCGGTGAGGTCAAATGCTCGCAACTACTCTATGACGAGCTCAACCGGCTGGGCGGCAACGCCATCATGTACAAGACCGGCCACTCGCTCATCAAGGCAAAAATGAAACAGGAACATGCCGAACTGGCCGGTGAAATGTCCGGCCACATGTTTTTCGCCGATCGATATCTGGGTTATGACGACGCGTTGTACGCCGCGTGCCGGCTGATCGAAATCGTCGCGCGTAGCGGCCAGCCACTGTCCGGACAACTGGCGGGACTCCCCAAACTGGTGTCGACACCGGAAATCCGTGTGGATTGCCCGGATGAAGTGAAATTCCAAGTGGTCGAGCGTGTGACGGAAAAGCTCAAGAAGACTCACAGCGTGATCGACGTCGACGGCGTGCGTGTGCGCTTCGAACATGGTTGGGGACTGGTGCGCGCCTCCAACACGCAGCCGGTGCTGGTGATGCGTTTCGAGGCAGAGAACGCGGACTGGCTTGGCAAGTATCGCGGAGAAATGGAATCGGCGCTGGAAGAAGCCAAAGCGGCTGTCGCCTAGGAAAGCTCTCTAGCTAAACCCTTATGTGCGCGTCTGGAGGCCGACCTCCGAAAGTACGGCCCCCACTCTGGCGCGCCGGGCGCTATATCGCCTTGGTTCGAGAGTGCCAGAAATCGCCGGAGAAATCCAATGAGAAAATACCCTACTACTGTGGTCTACGTGGAATGACTTAGGCAGACTTACGGAAGACTAGTACGGCATTTAGCCCGCCAAACGCGAAGGAATTCGAGATGGCGAATTCGACCTGGGCGGCCCGGGGCATGTTGGGAACGACGTCCAGGTCGCAAGCTGGATCGGCCGCCGTGAAGTTGGCGGTAGGCGGAATCAAGCCGCACTGGAGCGCGCCCAGGGTAGCCGCTGCTTCCAGGGCTCCGGCTGCCCCCAGCGCGTGACCATGCATGGATTTCGTGGAGCTGACGAGAAGTTTTTGAGCGTGTGCCCCAAACACGCTCCGGATCGCTTCAGTCTCCGTGACGTCGTTCGCGAGCGTACCAGTTCCGTGTGCGTTCACATAGCCGATCGCGTCGGGATCCAGTTCCGCATCCAGCAATCCGGCTCGCATGGCTCTTGCCGCTCCAACCGCCGACGGCTGGGTGATGTGGTGCGCATCGGAGGACATGCCAAATCCCACTATCTCGCCAATGATTGTGGCGCCGCGTGCGAGGGCAATTTCCATCGGCTCGAGAATCAACACGGCGGCGCCTTCTCCCAGAATCAATCCTCTGCGATCGATGGAAAAAGGACGGCAGGTATCGGGCGCGACCACGCGCATCGCTTCCCAGGCTTTGAGAAATCCCGTGGACAGGGGCGCTTCGCTGCCTCCCGCGATAGCGATTTCCACTTCGCCCGAGCGAACCATGCGGAACGCCTGTCCGATCGAGTGATTGGCCGACGAGCACGCCGTCGAAACGGTGAACACCGGTCCGGTGATCCCGTATTCAAAGGAAACGCGGCTGGCCCCGGCGTTGCTCATCGCGCGCGCGATGGTCAGAGGGGAAACGCGCGGCTCCTTCAGTGCGTAGAGGTGATAAAAGCCGTCGTCCTCGGTGGATTTTCCGCCGCCCGAGCAGCCCAGGATAATCGCGGTTCGCTCGCCCAATTCGCGCGAAAACTCGATGCCCGAGGACTTGATCGCTTCCCGGGCGGCCACCGCCGCGAACTGGGCAAACCGGTCCAGCATCTGCGCCTCTTTTTCTTCAAAATGGCGCAGGGGATCGAAATCGGGAACTTCGGCGGCGTTGGGGAATCGCAAGGCTCCGGGCGGGACCAGAGTCAAAGGCCGAATGGCGCTCCGGCCGGCGGCCAGGCCGGCTGACAGATCCGGATAAGTATGACCGAAAGCGGAAATCGCGCCGATGCCGGTGACCGCGACGCGACGCGTCATTGCGGGGATTCTGCGGCTTGAGATTTAGCGGCCAAAAGTTTTTCGATTCCCTCCACCATCTCGCGCACCGTGCGGATGCCGCGCGCGGCGTCGTCGGGAATATCCACATCGAACTCGCCTTCGAGCGCAAAGAGAATATTGATTCCGTCCAGCGAATCGATATTCAGTTCCTCGAAGCTTTTATCGATGGTTACGGTCTCCGGAGGAATCTTCTGGGTCTTGGCGATCACGCCGGTGACGCGGGAAATCAGGTCTTCTGACATCAGTTCTGAGGACATAGGATTTGGGTGAGGGTCAGAAATTGAAATCCGCGTTCCTGGAGGCGCGGGATCGTGTACTCGACTGCTTCAATCGTCGGTCTGATATCCGGCGCGGGACGCACCCCGCGGCCGTCATGCAGGCAAATGATGCCTCCATTCGAAGCGTTGTTACTCAAGAGTTCAGAAACGCGCGCCGCGGGCCAGCGCCAATCGCGGCCGATGACGGTCCACATCACGCCGCGGAGTCCCAACAGTTCCTGCGCTTGCGCCACACCGAACCAGCGCACGCCATAGGGAGCGCGGAACCAGCGCGGTTTCGTGCCAGTCGTCGCCTGAATGGTTTCCTGCGCTCGCGCCATCTCGCCGTAGATGAACCGGGGAGACTTGAAATCCAGCCGAGGATGCGAATCGGTATGATTGCCGAGCTCGTGACCACGTGCCGCCACTTCGCGGGCGACGTCCGGACAACGGCGGACATTCTCGCCGCACATGAAGAATGTAGCTGGCACCTGATGCTTTTCCAAGGCGTCGAGCAGTTGCGGCGTGGATTCGCTGGGGCCGTCATCGAACGTCAGAGCCAGCGCGGGCTTGTGGCGATCGCCATGATAGTAAGACTGGCCGAAAACGCTCGAAGAACGACCGCGCACAGCGTACGCCATAAATCCGGAGGCTGCGGCCGCGCCTGCCGCTACGCCAAGGATCCCGCTATCCATCCCCATCATGATAATGGGTTGGCGCATGGCAGCGAGAAGATCGCCCGCCCTTAATGCGCCGGCGTGAACTTGAATGCTTTCGAGGTACCAGCGCAGGACACGCTAGGCGATGTTTGCCGGCTGGAGCCCCTGGGATAGATGCGCTTCGAAAATCGCGTTTTAGCGCGCCCGCACATAGCGGCGATTCTGGCGTCCGCCCTATCGCGCCGGAGTGAATTTGAAATCCGACACGCCGATTTCGTCGCCGCCCTGCACCAGAAATCCGAATTTCCCGTCAGTGAATTTGTGCTCGGGCTTGGTCCATGTGTCCAGCGTGATCCACTGCTGGTCCTTCTGTATTCGCTGGATCAGACTGTCGGGGGAAATTTCGATCTGGATCGCCCAGGCTTTATCCTTGCTCTCCACGTTGTGCTTGAACCTGCCGTGTTCCGTGGGCTTGCCGTTGACGAAATCGCGGACAGTGAGACTGTTTTCGTCAAGCTCGGATAAGACGTAATTTTTGGAATCCACGTAATCCGTAACCCAGCGGACGCGGCCGCCGCGGAACAGGCTCCCGCCTTTCACTAGATAGATCGCAAACGTGAAGACTCCGTTAGAAGGCAATTTGTAAGTGAGGAAGCCCCCGCCTTTGTGGCGCCACACACCATTGTCCTGCTGCATCCAGCCTTGCTGGCTCTCGAATCCATCCATAGAGGTGGCACGCGCCACCGGAGGAGGTTTCGGAGCCACAGGTTCGGGCTTGGGCGCCGGAGGAGGAGGAGGAGGAGGCGCCGGGCGCTCGGCTACCAGTACGGCGTCCGAACCTGCGATGGCCACCGTCTGCCCAGCAGTGAAGCTTCGCGAAAACTGTTTAGGCGCGAAGTGGTCGTGCCGCAGCCCGATCGCGTGGTCTCCCGGAGTCACCGAATCAGCCTGAAAGCTGCCATCGTTCGCAACCGTGCCGACCACCCGCTGATCGATAAGAACCTCCGCGCCTGGAGTCGCCCCTTCGATGCGCAGAGTACCCGATGTGGGCACCGGCTTCATTTTGAATTCCAGCCGCACCTCGCTGCCTTTTTTTACAACTGCCGTCTGCGGCGGAGAATTTTCAAAGCCGACCTTCGCGACGCGTACCTCCACATTTCCGATGGTCTGGATCCGCAATTGGCCGTTCTGAGTACGGCGTGGATATTCCTTGTTGTTCAGGAACACACGCGCGAAGTTTTCTCCCGTGGATACGATCAGCGTCCCTACGTTGCGGTCGGTCTTGAGGAATACCGTCAGGGCCGGGCCGGGACCGAAATCTTCCTTAAAAGCGCGCTGATCTCGATCTTGAGAGAGGGTCATCTCATCCAGACCAGCCTGAAAATTTTTCAGATCCACGCCTGCAGGACCCGCGTCGTCCTCCGGTTGACCGTTGACGGCCAGCTTCCAGGGGCCCGAACTGGTCAGCAGGCGGCCGTGTCCCGCGAAGCTTGTCACCAGAATGGCCAGCATGTTTTTCGTGTTCACGGTTCCGGTCACCGTTGGCATTTTGGCGGGGGCCAGCTCGAAACTGAAAGACGACTCCGCATTCGGGCCGGTCACCGAGACTGTATGTGTTCCCGGAGCGACCTTTTCGAACACGAATTGACCGTCCTGCAAATCGGCCGGCGATTGTCCATCGAGCGTCACCTTGCCTTGGGCCAGATCGGAGAGGATTCTGACGGTCTGCGGCCGTGCCTCCAGGGGCAGGTTGAGCGTCTGGGGTTTGCCCGCAACCAGGTTGACTCCGCTGGCTGCGGGTTCGTACCCATCCAGAAACGCCGTGATTTGGTACGTCCCCGGGGGCAGGGTTAGCGCGCAGTCCGAGGTGCACCTGGCATCGCCGTTCACGCGAATAGAGGCACCCGGCGGCGTGGTTGCGATCTGAACGGCAACGGCGGCGGGCGTCGCGGTGAGGTCCGGCACACTAATATTGCGCCTCCGCGCGACATTTACCAGCACTACGATCATCAGAAGCGAGAGCCCGATGCCTACCGCGATGCCAATCCACAGCGCCTTCTTCCAGTCGACCTGAGAGTTGGGCGGTGGCCCGGCCTGCGGCGGCATGGGCGGCGGAATCCGCGAGGCGGACATTTCGCCCTGCGGGATGGTTGGTGGCCCGGGTGGCGTGGCGGGTGCGGAGCCTGGAAAGGTGGCAATCCACGACGGCCACCGAAGCGAATTCGCCCGGCTCATAATCAGGCGGTTAGTTTCCTCGGCGGCTTTTTGCACCTCCGGATCATCCGGAAACATGCTCGCGATCCGCTGTACGCGCTGGCGGATCGGTTCGATGTCGGCTTCCCCGGCCAGCTCCACCCGGTGGCCGAGAGCCGTGATCTCCTCAATGGCGTTGAGGTTTTCAGAGCCCACGATGCTATCCTACACTAGCGCCGTGACTATCGCCCTCGACGCGACTCCCCTGACGGTATCCACCGGAGGCGTCGGCCGCTACACTCTGGAACTGGCCCGGGCCCTCGCATCTGAGTACCCCGAGGACCAGTGCTGGCTGCTTTCCGACCAACCGTTTCAGATTCCCAGAAGCCCCTCCAATCTTCACGTCGGCGAAGGCCCTCGAAATCCGGCCGAGCGTAAGTGGTGGCTGTGGGGTTTGGATCGGGAAATGCGCCGTCGCGGAGTCGAACTATTTCACGGTACCGATTATTCCGTCCCATACAGGGCGCTGCGGCCTAGCGTAATGACCGTGCACGATCTGAGTCCGTGGATCGATCCGGCCTGGCAGCTGGGCGCGTCGCGTGTAAGAAGAAGGACACCGCGGCTTCTGCGGATGGGCCTGGCGACCATGGTGATTACACCCACGGAAACCATACGGGTCGCGGCTATCGAAAGATTCGGGCTGTCGCCGGACCGCGTCGTGACTGTTCCCTTGGCAGCCGGCGAGTCCTTTAAGCCGGCTTCGCCTGCCGCCAAGCCTCGCGGGAATCCGTACTTCTTGTTTGTAGGGACATGCGAGCCGCGCAAGAATATCGCGCGATTGATAGATGCATGGCGCGAAGTGCACAAGACAATCGCGGTCGACCTGGTCTTGGTCGGCCGGAATCACGCTCATCCGGAGGAACCAGGTCTGCGAGTGCTCGGCGAAATCCCCGATGCGGATCTGCCGGGGCTGTATTCGGGTGCGATCGCCTGCCTCTATCCATCGCTCTATGAAGGCTTCGGGCTGCCGGTGCTGGAGGCGATGCAATGCGGCGCGCTGGTGATTGCATCGCGCGATCCAGCCATTCTCGAAGTAAGCGGCGGAGTTAACAATTGTGTCACGCTGCACGTGGATGCGCAAAATACGGCCGAGCTAGCCGAGACCATGCGAGCAGCAGCCATGCATTCAGACCGTTTTGACGAAGTTCGCCGACGAGCCTTGAGGCGCGCCGCGCAGTTCAGTTGGCAGAAGACCGCTCGACTGACTCGGGAGGTGTATGACCGCGCCACGCGCGCTTTTTCTCACTCCTGAGGAACCGAAAGCCGGTTCCGGCGGCGGCGGTTTGCGTTCGGCTTCGCTTCTAGCCTACCTGCAGAACAAGTACGACGTTCATACGGTGAATTTCTCGCTACGGCTTCACTCGCGCAGGCCGGAAGCACGCGTTTGGCGCAACACACTTCGCTTGCTTCGCGGACGTCCTCCATTGTTCGATCGTTTTTCCGGTTACGAAAACCAGCTCGCGGGCGCGATGCTCGGGCGCTACGCGGTCGGCGTCGTCGAACACTTCTGGTGCGCGTCATACGCACCGTTGTTAAGAAGTTGTTGTGACCGGCTGGTGGTAGATCTGCACAACATCGAGAGCGAACTGGCGCGGACGCACGCCCAGGCCGCGCGCTGGCCGGCTTCCTGGGCATCTAAACGATTTGCTGCATCCTACCGTCGCCTGGAACGCGAGTGGCTGCCGCGGTTCGATGTGATTCTGGCGGCATCGGAAGAAGATCGCCGCCGCGTCGATCATCCGGACGTCCGAGTGTTTCCGAATGCCCTCCCCGAAATCCCACGGCCAAATGTGGTGGGAGCGAACGCGACGGAACGCGACGTAATCGTCTTCAGCGGAAATCTCGAATACCACCCTAATGTCGAAGCGGTGCGCTGGTTTCGCCAACGGATCTGGCCTCATGTGCGCGCAGAGGCGCCCGAAATCGAATGGCGCTTGCTCGGTTCGAATCCCGACGCCGTCGCGCGGTTCACGAGGGGCGACCCGCGTATTCGTGTGGTAAGCCCGGTAGACGATGCCGTGTCGCATCTCGCAAAAGCTAAAGTGTGTCTTGCGCCGCTGCATTCCGGCAGCGGAACGCGCTTCAAGATTCTGGAAGCTTGGGCGGCGGGACGCGCCGTAGTCTCGACCACGCTCGGTGCCGAGGGGCTGGACGCGCGCGATGGCGAGCATCTGCTTCTGGCCGACGATCCGGACGATTTCGCTAATGCGGTGCTGCGCCTGTTGAAAGATCCTAGGCTGAGGGCGAGGCTAGGGGATTCGGGATGGGCGCTTTACCGCGAGCGATTCACTTGGCCCGCCGCGTGGCGGAAGTTGGACGAGGCTGGAGGGATTTAGCGCGTAGCAAGCCCGAACGCCCGGAAACTGGTGACGAACTGAAGGGTGACTGAGTGGTCCAGCCCATCAGGGCGGCCGGAAATGTGTTCCATCGAGTATCCGAATTTCAACAACTGGTTCGCAGTGGGACGAAAGCCGGCGGCCATTTCGTAGACTTCCGAGCCTCTGAACCCAAGTGGCCGCATGTAATTGACGCGCGCCGCCGTAAACCAACGGGGATTGATCACGCGGCGGGTCTCCGCGTACCCCGTGTGCATGTTGAAATCGCGAATCGCTTTATACGTCATCTGGAAGTGCGATAGTTCGCCATACACGTTCCAGGGGCCCCGACCCCATTGAACGTCGAGGCCATAGCCGGTGCCGGGCAGGTCGTGTGGGGGGGCTTCCCCGGGAAAATAGAAGGCATAATGACGGTCCAGATACGGACCGCGGTAGGCCGATACTCCGACACGAAATCCCTGGTGGATGGTATAGCCGGCGCCGCCTGTCCAGTTCGCGTATTGGTCTTTGTCGAACACGCTGCGCGGATTGGCCGGGGAGGAATTCGTGAACTGAGCGCGCATATCGAAAGGCCCGATGGTACCGTCCACTTGCGCGCCAGCCAGTCCCTCAATTGCCACGCCGTTTCCGTAGTACCCATAACCGGCGGGAATGCCCGTGAGCGGGTTACTCGAGGGATCGTAGCGCAGAAGGAATGAGCCGAAGGCCGACGTGAGCTGGCCCACGCGCACCACCAGCGAGCTTTTTCGCCAGAACTGGGAGTAGCTGACGTTAGCATTCAAAATATTGGTCTTCACACCGTAGCCCTGGGTGGAAAATTCTTCCGGAAAATAGGGCCGCGAGTGAACCTGAATCGTACCCGAGATTGCCCAGTGGGAGTCGAGCTTCCAGGTGGGATAAAGCAGAGCCTGAAATCCACCGACCATGGGCGCGCCATTCCGCGGAGCTTCGGTCAGATCAGGCGACTGCGCAGCTTCGATACTGACCGTAGATCGCAGCTCGAACCCGGACTCGGCTTCCTGCGCCCACACCACGGCGGCCACTCCACACAGCAAACCGATTCTGAAGATCATGCCCGGCTCTCCTCCGGGGCGACGGGAGAAGCGGTTTCCATTCTGAGAGCCGCAGCCAGGTGCTGAAGTGAGTTGTGGACCGGATCGTCGCCGGCCGCCGGACGTTGGATGACGTCTCCTAGAGTAAGGAAAGCCTGCACCGCCGCCACATCGAACTGCGTCCCCGCATCTTTTTCGAGAATGCTGATGGCTTGCTCGTGACGCATGCCGCGTCGATACGGACGATCCGAAGTCATGGCATCGTATGCATCGGCAACTTTCACGATGCGCGCGGTGCGCGGCGTCTCCTCGCCCTTCAAGCCTCGCGGATAGCCCGAACCGTCCCAGTTCTCGTGATGCAGTTCGACAACCGGCAGGTACGCCTCGAATCCATGCACACATTCCAAAATCTTCTTGCCGATCACGGGATGCTGCCGGATGAGGGCTTCTTCGTCCTCGGTGAGTCTTTCTTGTTTCTGCAGCACTGCGTCGGAGATCCCGATTTTGCCGATGTCGTGCAGCAATGCGCCCACGCGGATGAGCTCGTTTTCCTGGCCCTCAACATTCATCGCCCGGGCGATCGCACAAGAATACTCGCTCACTCGCAGGCTGTGGCCAGCGGTATAGGGATCGCGAGCATCAAGCGCACTGGCCAGCGAACTTACAAATTCGACGTAGGCCCGGACGAGTTGGTCCTGGCCCTCACGAATAGAAGCGGCGGCGTGATTGAAACTGTCCGTCAGCTCTGAAATTTCGCGAACGCCGCGCTTACCCTTGGCAAACACCGGCAGAACTCCCGTTTTGCCACTCTCGCGCAAACGCGCTACAACGTCGGCGAGCGGTTGAACGATGGATCTGGACGAGAATGCTCCCAAGGCGATGGCAACCGCTAACGAGGCTAATCCCGCGCTTAAAAATACGCGCCGCAGCACTAGTTGCGCGGGCGCCGCAGCAGCATCCAGGCTGCGCAAGCTTCGCAGCGTGAATCCACCTGCATCTCCCTGTGCGGCACTATTCTCGAGCGGCATGGACATGTACGTTTCCCCGCCGATTCGCACCTCGCACTCGGCGCTGGGCGCGCATTTGTGGAGCGCGGCTTCAGTTTCTGGTTTATTTGCGCCCGGAGTGGTTATGGCGACCACGGTTCCGCCGTGCAGCAGCACTGCCGGCATCGTTACGCCGGCCAGATCGAACCGCTCTCCGACTGCCAGTGTGCCTACACGCTCGTCCCCCTGCGCGATGGTGACTGAAGTTACCTGGAAGATGTGTCCCTGGGTGGCGAAAAATCCTTTGGCGGGCGGCACGGGCTTAAGATCCATTGCCGCGAAGCCTTCTTGGCCCCGGATGACGCCGGCCAGCGGTTCTCCGGAGGCTCCGGATACCGCCAGGAAATCGAAACCCATGGTGTCGCAGATTTCGCTGAGCTGATCTTCGACCGTGCGGCGCGCGGTCTCTCTGGCGCTGCGTTCGGTAGCCAGCAACTGTAAACCAGCCTTCAGGGCCGGGTTTTCAGCCGCGACGCGCAGAATGCGCGTGTTACGTGACTCACTCTGTTCGCGCTCCCGTACCAGCGTGACCTGGTTATCGCGCACCGAAGTTCGTAACGCTTCGCGCACGGCGGAAAGGGCCGCGGTTCGCACCGTCCAGAAGCTGCCCGCAAGCAGCGCGGCGAAAGGCAGAAACGACCACAAAAACGCCCGCGTGGCGAATCTCATTGGATGCCCCGCATTTAGTGACCGGTATGAAGCCCAGCGTGATTGTCTTTTTCCCCTACCCCGAGTTCCGCCAACGGCACGAAGAAGTCGACCTCCGAATCCTTGCTGGAGGTGACTTCGATATTCTTGCGGAAGGTTCCACCCGCCTTGTGCCAGGCCACGACCGTATATTTCCCGGGCGGCACATCGGCCAGGGTGTACTGGCCCTTAGCATCCACCCGAACCCCCCACGGGTTGGGTGTCACAACGATAGTTCCCGTCATGTTCGGATGCAGATGACAGTAGACCGCAACAATCCCGGCTTTGGGAAATGCCACCATCCGGGTCTGGCCTTTCGAATAGTTCCCTAGGTCAAAGCTCTTGGCCTTGGACAACGAAAACACGTTATGGAAGATAGGGTCGAAATTAGGAAAGGAGACCGATGCTCCTGCTGGAATCACCACCAGGTCGGGCGAAAACCGGCGATTCTGCTGCTCCATTTCCGCCGGGACGACCGGGGCGTTAGATGCGCCAAGACGATCGCCCTCAAGGTATACAACGACGTGCGAACGCTCATAGTCCAATGCGTTTTCGTGATTATCGGACTCCAGTGCGACCGGCGAACCGCGCTGATAGAGTCCGGCGGCTGGTGTGACATTTCGGGGTGTGAGTTTCCGCTCGATCGTAACGATTCCCCGAACATCGGATGCTGAGGCATGACTGGCGAGAGCTATCAGACCCACCGCGATCGAACTGAGGATACTCCTAGACATCTAGGGAGTTATCGGCAGGTGGATCATAGGATTGCGATAAGGCGTTCAACCTAATACGCCCGCCAGATTCCCTGTAGTCACAAAGTTTTACATGCAGTACAATCCTGGCTTGGTGGGCTCGACGCGGGTGTTGTATGCAAGGATTACAGAAGGCCATCAATTTCTGTGAAAATCCATCAACTAATTTCCAGTGTCAGCCGTCTAATTTCCAAGGCTGTCTGGTTGCCAAGCCCCTGCGAGGAGGAGGGTTTGTGCGAAAACTCGCGCTTCTGATAGCGGCGGTTGCGATGGCAGTACCGATAGTGTCGTGCGAACGTGCGAGCCCCAGCGGTTCCGCCGCCGCCAGCGCCCCCACGACTGTATCCGCGGCGGAGCCCTCGCACGGCCAGCGTGAGGTCCGGCTGACGGGAACGGTAGAGGCGATCCACTCCTCCAAAGTCATCGTTCCACAGACTTTGGGCCAGGGCGGGCAACTGACCTTGACGCGACTGATTCCCAACGGAACGCGCGTGGCGCAGGGCGACCTGATTGCGGAGTTCGATCCCACCCAGCAAATCGATAACGCTCTTGCGGCGAAGGGTAAATATGAAGATCTGAGCCACCAAGTGGAGCAGAAAGTCGCTCAGAATCATGCAGATCAGGAAAAACGGATTTCCGATCTTACGCAGGCCCAGGGCGACCTGGCCAAGGCGCAAATCGAGCTGCAAAAAGCCCCTATCCTGGCCGAAATCGCCAAGCTTGAAAATGATGTCAAGGCGGAGATCGCACGCCAGCACGTCGAAAGCCTGACTAAATCGAACGTTTATCACGACCAGTCCGATGCGGCGGCGTTGCGAATCCTGGAATTGCAGCGCGACCGGCAGAAGGTGGCGTTGGATCGGGCGCAGACCAACATCGACCGGATGCAGGTACGCGCGCCACTGGCGGGCATGGTGGCGCAACAGAACGTGTGGCGGGGGAACTCCAATGGCCACGCGCAGGAAGGCGATCAGTTGTATCGCGGCCAAGCCCTGGTCAGCATCTTCGATCCTGCTCAGATGCTAGTTCGCTGCTCGGTGGGCGAGCCCGACGGCGCGGCGCTGACGCCCGGCATGCGGGCCAAAGTATATTTCGACGCGTATCCGGATCTGGCTCTTCCGGCGCATTTCGAATTTGCCAGTCCCATGGCATCGTCGGCGCTAGGCAGCCCGGTCAAGACCTTCTCGGCAGTGTTCAGACTGGATAAAACGGATTCCCGCTTGACGCCGGATCTTTCGGCGGCGGTGGTCCTGGAACCACCGAAATGAACGCCTTTGGAAAAAGCCTTCGCGCATTGATATGGCTGACCTGTGTGGCTGCGCTGAGTGCCGCCGGTTGGGTGGGTGTGAACAAGTTTCGTGGCACGCAGACTACGGGCGAATTGCCAGTGGCGCAAGCTCGCGAGGGTGAATTTCTAGCCATCATTCGCTGCCGCGGTGAGCTAAGAGCTGCCCGCTCGGTACAAATATACGCGCCCGCAGTACCGAATCTGCGCATCGCCTGGATGGCGGGCAGCGGTGAAGTAGTGGAAAAAGGCGCTACCGTGATTCGCTTTGACTCGAGCACCGTCGAGCAGCAACTGGTTCAAAAGGAGGCGCAGCTCGCCCAGGCGCAGGCATCGCTCGATCAGGAAGTGGCGCAAGTCCGCATCGACTCCGACAAGGACCAGAGCGATCTCACCGACTCGCGCTACAACGTGGACAAATCGCGCTTGGGCACGGCGGCTAATGAATTTGTAGGACGACTTCAGGCCGAGGAGGCGCGCATCGATCTGGGCGTGGCCGAGCAGAAGCTAAAAGTTCAGGAAGCCAACATGGCACTACATACGGCCTCGAACGCTTCGCGCATGGCGTCGCTAACCCGGCAGCGCGACCAGGCCAAGGCGGATGTGGAGGTTACCAAGACCCGCATGGGGCAGATGGAAATCCACGCTCCCCTGAGCGGCGTCGTGGTGTTCGTTTCCAACTACAACCAGGGTCCGCTGAACGCCAAGCCCTTCAAGGTCGGCGACAATGTGTATTCCGGAATGAATCTGGCGGAAATCCCCGACATGAGCTCACTCGCCATGGATGCCAAAGTGGAGGAAACCGATCGGGGACGCATTGGTGTTGGCAAAGACGTGCGGGTGCGCGTGGACGCACTCCCGGAGCTTCAGATCCCTACCAAGATCACGCAGATTTCGCCGCTGGCGGAGTTGAGCACGGATTATCCGCCCACCCGAAGTTTTCGCGCCTACGCGGCTCTTCAGAGTCCTGATCCACGGCTGCGTCCGGGCATGAACGGCGGCATGGATATTGTGATCAACCGGATTCCGAAGGCTATCAGCGTTCCGGCCAAAGCGGTATTCACTCGGGACGGAAAGCCGGTGGTGTTCGTGGCGGAGCGCGGGTCCTATCATCCGGTTGTCGTGCAGTTGTTAGCGCGGAATCCGGATGAAGTAGCGGTCTCGGGCATCCCGGCCGGCTCGACCGTTGCGCTAACGGATCCGGAAAAGAAAGACGCCAAAAAGTGAAGAAGCGGCTGATCATCTCCGCGCTGGTAATCGCAGCCTTGGCGGCGCTGGCCTGGGGCGGCATGCGCGTGATCCAATTAACGGCTCCCGAAGAACGGAACGAGGTGCCGACCACGCGTGTCCGCAAGGGAAAAGTAACCATCACGGTTTCGGCGCGCGGGGAGTTGCAGGGCGGTAATTCCGAAGTGCTCACGGCGCCCATGGTGGGCGGCGATCTTCCCATCACGTCCCTCCGTGAGCCCGGCGAGATGGTGAAGCCCGGAGACGTGGTGGTGGAGTTCGATACCACAGCGCAGGAGTACAACTTACGCGAGGCCCAGGCCGATCTGGCGGAAGCCGAGCAGCAAGTGATCAAGGCGGAAGCGGACGCGCAGGCATCGCTCGAAGAAGCGCATTATCAGACTCTTTCGACAGCGGCTGACGTAAAGACCGCGGCGCTGGAAGTGCGTAAGAACCCGACTCTGGCTGCCGTTCCCGCCCGCCAGAACGAAATCGCGCTGGACGCGGCCAAGAACAAGCAGGCCCAGGCCGAGAAGGATTTCACCAACAAGAAGGCCACGGCCGGCGCGGGAGTCGCGATCCAGAAGGCTGCGGTCGAAAAGTCGCGGGTGCTCGCCGAGCAGGCTCAGAAGCAGATCGATAGCATGACGCTGAGAGCCAAGACTGCAGGCTACGTGGCGGTTCAACTGAACAGTAATCAGAACACCCTCTATTACGGACAGCAGTTGCCCGATTTTCAAGTGGGCGATGCGGCACGATCCGGCCAAGCTGTCGCGCAGATTCCTGATATGAGCAATTGGGAAGTGAGTGCCAGCATTCCCGAACTCGACCGCGGCCACTTGGATCCGGGGCAGAAGGTCACGATCCGGGCAGCGGCGATCCCGGGACGCGAGTTCCGGGGCCACGTGAAAAGTCTTGGCGGCACATCGGGCTCGGCATGGGACCGGCGATTCGAGTGCCGTATCGCACTAGACGAAACAGGCCCCGAGCTGCGGCCGGGGATGACCTCCAACATCCTGATCACCGTAGAAGCGCTCGACGACGCCCTATGGCTGCCCTCTCAGGCGCTGTTTGAAAACGACGGACGAGCGTTCGTATACTTGCGCACTCCCCAGGGCTTCATTTCGAAGGACGTAAAGCTCGTCCGCCGCAGCGAAAGCCAGGCCGTCATTACGGGATTGGCGGAAGGAGAACAAGTGGCGCTGTCCAATCCAGATCAGAACAAGGCGAGCAAAGCCGGCGACTCGGGTGGCGTGATGAAGGCGCTGGCCAAGTGATCCTACTCTCCGATTTAGGCCAGGCCTTCGGAAATCTGCGGGCACAGAAGACGCGGACGTTTCTTACCGCCATTGGAATCGTATTTGGGGTGGGTTCGGTGATCGGGATGATGGCGATCGGCGCGGGCGCGCGCGAGGAATCCCTGCGCTTCATCGAACAGCTGGGCGTGCGTAATATCCTGATCGATTCGCGTCCGGCCATGAGCCAGGAAGAGCTGCAGCAGCGCCGGCGCTCGTCGCCAGGACTGTCCGAACGCGACGTTCGAATTCTCCAGGCGAATGTCGAGGCGATCGAAATGATGTCGCCACGACGGACTCTGCATCCCGCTGCGGCGCTGCCCAAACCGTCTCGGGATATACCGGAGCTGTATGGAGTGCGGCCATCCTACAGCGCGATCCACAGTCTGCAATTTGCCGAGGGCCGTTTTTTTGACGATTCCGATGACGACCGCAGCGCGCTGGTATGCGTGTTGGGTGAAGGCGCGAAAGTGAACATGCTGGGGTATGATCCGGCGGTCGGAAAATTCGTCAAGGTCAACGACACGTGGCTCGAAGTCGTCGGTGTATTAAAAGAACAGCTCATGGCCGGATCGCAGAGCAGCGGCGGGACCATGCAGGATGTCAACAATATCATTTACATTCCAGCCAACACTTTTCAATACCGATACTGGGACCGCAGCGCCAACATGCGCGACGAACTGGACGGTATTGAGCTGCGGCTGCGGCCGGACGCGGACAGTATCGAGGTAGCCAAGGTGGTCACCGCCGTACTCAATTCCACGCATCACGATACCCAGGACTTCACAGTGACGATTCCGGCCGCGCTGCTCGCCCAGCAGCAACGCACCCAAAGAATCTTCACCTACGTGATGGTGGCGATCGCGGCCATCTCCCTGCTGGTTGGCGGCATCGGGATCATGAACATCGTCCTGGCAACCGTTCTGGAACGGACCCGGGAGATCGGCATACGGCGGTCCGTGGGAGCTCGAAGATTCGACATCGTGCGGCAATTCCTGACTGAATCGGTGTTGATTTCGGCGGGAGGAGGCTTGCTGGGGATTGCGTTCGGATTCTTCCTGGCGTGGCTCATCGCGCGGACAGCCGAGTGGAAGACGATCGTGACCACCGTGTCCGTTGTCGTCGCGTTCGGAGTTTCGGTGGCCGTAGGTGTGCTGTTCGGCGTGTATCCGGCGGTAAAAGCCTCGCGCATCAATCCCATAGAAGCGCTACGGTATGAGTAGGATTGTAGTTCGCTATTTCTGAAACAATTAAGGCCGCCAGCCGTCCCTCCTGTGGTGCGGACACTGTCATAGTGGAATGAGACGTAGTGTCTCCCCAAGACAGGGAAAAGGAATCGCTTGAAAACTTCGGAGATAGTGAAGGCCTGGGGCCGGATTTTGAAGGGAGAGCCACCCTCTCTTTCGATCGAAATCACACGGGAATGTCCGCTGAAATGTCCAGGTTGCTACGCATATGAGGATGGGCACCTGGGCGGCGGAGTCACCCTGCGCAGCCTCCGCGACCGCAGAGGGCAGGAACTGGTCGACGGCGTGCTTGAGGTGGTCAATCGCCTCCGGCCTTTGCATCTCTCACTGGTGGGAGGCGACCCTCTGGTCCGTTATCGTGAGCTCGAAACGATGGTTCCGCTTCTGCTTAGTAAAGGTATTCACGTGCAGATCGTCACCAGCGCCTTCCGTCCGCCGGCAGCATCGTGGGCCACACTTCCTAACCTGAACCTCGTGGTATCGATCGACGGCTTACAGGCGGAGCATGATGTCCGTCGCGCTCCAGCCACCTATGATCGAATTCTGAAAAATATCGAAGGCCAGAAGATCACCATTCACTGCACAGTTACTGGCCAGATGATGAAAAGGCCGGGATATTTGCGCGAGTTTCTGGAATTCTGGCATCCCCGGGATGAGATCCGCAAAGTCTGGTTCAGCCTGTTCACACCGCAGGTGGGGGATCAATTGCCTGAAATGCTGGATCCGCAGGAGCGCCGGCGGGCCATCGCGGACATGCTTCAACTGCGGACGGAATTCCCCAAGCTGGATATGGCGGATGGATTGATCCGGCAATTCGCCACGCCGCCCCACAGCCCCGAGAATTGCGTGTTCGCGCTCACGACTCAGACAATTTCGGCGGATCTGGAAACGAAGATCGTCCCCTGCCAGTTCGGCGGCAAACCGGACTGTGCTTCGTGCGGATGCATCGCGTCCATAGGACTGGCGGCGATCGCGGCGCACAAGCTGGGCGGATTCATTCCGGTGGGAGCGATCTTCAAGACTTCGGTCAAAATCGGGCAAGCGCGCCTCAAGCGATCGCAGAATCTGCCGCCGATTCCGCCGCTAAGAGTACTGCCTTAAACAGGCGGCGGTTTCCAGGAATTTGTTAACATCGTCTGTTGCCCCCAACCGTCAGGAGATGGCATCAGGAGAACATCATGGAAACCGCTACTCAACCCGTTACCGCTGTGAAAACCGACGCCGCTCCGGAAATGATTTCCGCCGGCCAGATCGTCGCCAAGATGCTCAAACAGGAAGGCATCCAGCACATCTTCACCATTTCCGGCGGGCACATTGTCGATATCTATAACGGCTGCATCGATGAAGGCATCGAGATCGTCGACGTCCGCCACGAACAGGTCGCCGCGCACGCGGCCGACGCCTACGCGCGCATCACCGGGATGGGCTGCGCAGTAGTTACCGCCGGTCCGGGCACGACGGACGCGGTGACCGGGATGGCCAACGCCTATCGCGCCGAGAGCCCGATGCTGCTGATTGGCGGCAATTCCCCGCTCAAGCAATACCGAATGGGTGGATTACAAGAGTTGCGTCACACCGAAATGATGACGCCCATCAGCAAGTTCGCGTCGCTGGTGATGACCACCGAGCGCACCGCGGAAATGATGGGCATCGCGTTCCGGGAAATGTATAACGGCGCGCCCGGGCCGGGCTTCCTCGAAATCCCGCACGACGTGATGGACGGCAAAGTCGAAGCGTCGAAAGTGCGTTATCCCAAGAACTATCGCGTGAAGGGATCCGACGGAGGGGCGCCGGATTTCATCGGCGATCCCAAGATCGTGGAGCAGGTCGCGGACTTGCTGGCAAAAGCGGAGCGTCCGGTGGCCCTATTCGGCACGCAGGCCCGGACATGCCGCGCGCATGACGCCATTGATCGCTTTTCGAAGCATTTCAACATTCCGATCTATGTGAACGGTTCGGCGCGCGGAACGTTGCCGCGCAATCACTCGCATGCGTTCATGCCCTCGCGCAAGACCGCGTTCGACAACGCCGATGTGATCCTGCTGGCGGGCACGCCACTCGATTTCCGCATGGGCTATGGCCGCCGGCTCAATCCAAAAGCCAAAATCGTGATCATGGATATGGATTACAAGAACGTCGGCAACAACCGCGATTTCGATTTCGGGTTGGTCGGCAATCTGCGCACCATCGTAAATGCGATGTGCGAAGCCTCGCCGGGCGACGTTTCCCGCAAGCACGATCCGTTCATCCGGATGCTGCGTGAGGATGAGGCCAAGGCGCAGGGCAAAAACGACAAAATTATCGCCGCCAACGAGGTTCCGATTCATCCTGTGCGCCTGTGCCACGAGATCAACGAGTTCCTTCAGGAGGACACGGTCTACATCGGCGACGGTGGCGACATCGTCACCTTCTCGGGTTCCATTGTGCGGCCGCACAAACCAGGCGGCTGGATGGATCCTGGGCCACTTGGCACTCTGGGCGTCGGCACTGGCTTTGCGATGGCCTCGAAGCTCGCACAGCCGAAGCGCGATGTCGTGGTCCTCTACGGCGATTGCTCGTTTACGCTGACAGGCTTCGATTTCATCACAATGGTGCACCGGAAGTTGCCGTTTGTGGGCGTGATCGGCAACAACTCATCGTGGAACCAGATTCGATTTGGGCAGGAACGCAAGTATCCGGGCCGCGGCGACATCGGCAACGTGGTGGGCGATGTGCGATTCGACCATCTGGCACAAGCCATGGGTGGGTTCGGCATCCGCGTGACTAAGCCCGAGGACATTCGCCCCGCGCTCGAAAAGGCCCGCGATTCCGGCTTGCCGGCACTCGTGGACGTCGTGATTAACCGCGATGTCTATTCGTCGGGCACGTCGAATCAGACCATGTACAAGTAGATCCCTTGCCCTGATGGGCAGGCTGGGTCGACGAAGGAGACCTACACATAGATGGAAGCACTCAAGGGAGTCCGCATCCTCGACATGACGCACGTGCAGGCAGGCCCGACCTGCTCGCAACTGCTGGCGTGGCTGGGAGCGGACGTGATCAAGTTCGAGTCGCCCGCCGGCGACGCGACACGCGGCCAGTTGCGAGACGTGCCCAATGCGGACAGCTTGTATTTCACGATGCTGAACTGCAACAAGCGCTCGATCACGGTCAACATGAAGTCGCCCGATGGCAAGGCGGTGTTCGTCGAGCTGTTGAAGAAGAGTGACATCATCATGGAGAATTTCGGACCCGGCGTGCTCGACCGGCTCGGGTTTCCTTGGGAAAAGATTCACGAAATCAATCCACGGGTGGTCATGGGTTCGATCAAAGGTTTCGGATCGTCTGGCCCCTATGCCGATTTCAAGGCGTACGAGAACGTGGCGCAGGCCATGGGTGGCGCGATGAGCACCACCGGGATTCCCGAAGGTCCGCCGTATGTGACGGGCGCCCAGATCGGCGACACGGGCACAGGACTGCATCTTGCAATCGGGCTGCTAGCGGCGCTCCATCAACGGGATCGCACGGGCGAGGGTCAGTATGTGGAAGTCGCCATGATGGACGGTGTGATGAACCTGTGCCGTGTGAAATGGCGCGATCACCAACGGCTCGCGCACGGACCCTTGTCAGAGTATTCCGTACCTACCGAAGGGCTGACCACCACCCCGCGAGCGGGAAATGATTCCGGCGGCGGCCAGCTCGGCAATGCCATCAAGTGCAAGCCCGGCGGGCCCAACGACTATATCTACGTGGTTATACAGGAAGCAGTCTGGGACGGGCTCGCCAAGCGAGTTGGACCCGACGTGGGCCAACCCGATCTGGCGACGGATCCGCGCTATCTGAAGATCGGCGACCGCCGCAAGAACCAGAACGACGTCTGGCGGCTACTGGAACAGTTCGCGTCGAAGTACACCAAGCGCGAGTTCATGGTGATTTTGAACGATCTCGACGTTCCCTGTGGCCCGATCATGTCTACCGAAGATCTGGCGAACGATGTACACGTGAAGGGTCGCGACATGTATGTCGAGCTGGACCATCCACAGCGCGGCAAGTGGTTCAACGTCGGCATGCCGATCAAGCTTTCGGCATCGCCCGCGAAAATCAAGAGATCGCCGACGCTGGGCGAACACACCGATGAGGTCTTGAGAGAAGTGCTCGGCTTGAGCGACGCCGACATCGCGGCCAAGAAAGCAGCGGGCGCGTTTTCGCTGCCGCCTAAAACAAAGTAGACGAAATGAAGATCGCCATTATCGGGCAGCAGGACTTCGGCAAGGCGGTACTTGAAGCATTTCTCTCTCGTGGTGACGAAGTGGGGGCCGTATTCTGCGCGCCTGAAAAAGAGGGCGCTCGCCCCGACGCGCTGCGGGCGGCTGCGCAGGAAAAAGGACTGAAGGTTCACCAGTTCAAATCGCTACGGGATCCGGAAGCCGCGCGAGCGATGCAGGCGGCCGGCGCCGATATCGGCATCATGGCCTTCGTGTTGCAGTTCGCGCCGCAGGAATTCGTAAAGATTCCGAAGCATGGCACAATCCAGTATCATCCGTCGCTGCTGCCGAAATATCGCGGCCCGAGCTCCATCAACTGGCCGATCATCAAGGGTGACACGGAAACCGGGTTGACCATCTTCCGGCCTTCTGATGGATTAGATGAAGGTGCCGTTGTTCTTCAGAAGAGAACGCCAATAAGCCCCGATGACACGCTGGGCACGGTCTATTTCGATCGTCTGTTTCCGATGGGCGTGCAGGCGATGCTCGAAGCTGCTGACCTCGTGCTGGCCGGCAAGTACACGGAGACGGTGCAGGACGAATCGCACGCGAGCTACGAGGGCTGGTGCCGCTCAGGCGAGGCGAAGATCGATTGGGCCAAGCCCATCGATCACGTCTACAACCTGATTCGCGGATGCAATCCAGCACCGGGAGCATGGACCACATTCAACGGAAAGAAGCTTCAGATTTTCGACGCCCGCAAGACGCTTTTCCGTCGTTTCGCCGACGTGCCTGGAAAGATCGGTGAGGTCACCGACGTTACGGCGCAGAGTTTCAAGATCACTTCCCAGGGCGGCACGATCGAGGTTCTGCGAGCCAAGTTCGAGGACGGTAAAAAACTTAGCGGCGGCGAGCTTGCGCAGTCCGGCGGCCTTTCAGCAGGAAGCCTGCTCGGCGGTTGAGACAAGGACATACCGGAAGCACTTACCGCCCGAAGCCAAAGCCAAGCTGAACGACGTAGCGCGGCGCATACACAAAGGCACGGACGAGCTCCTGGACAAGGTGGTTGACGTGGGTCCGGCACCGTTGCGTTTCATCGTACACGCCCGGCGCAAAGATAGCGGCGACAACTAACGCAGGTTTGGATGTTACACATATAGACTGTCGCGCATCAACATTATGCTGACATGCATAATCTCGAACACATTGGATTAGCAGTACTTGCGATCGCTTCAGCCGGGCGGGTAATGGGAGCGAGCACTGTCCAGGAGATCGTCCAACGATTGGTCCAAAATACAAACGCTGATTGGACCGCGGCGCCGCAGTACGCGTTTACGGAACGGGATGTTATTACAAAACACGGCAAACAAACCACGAAGACGTATCAGGTGACGATGATCGAAGGTTCCCCCTATAACAAGTTAATCGCGATCAATGATGAACCGCTGCCTGTGGGTCAGGCTGAGGAAGAAGCGGCGAAGCTCCGGAGAGAAACTGATCGCAGGCGCAAGGAAACAGTGAGCGAAAGCCAAAAGCGCCTAACGAAGTATCAGGCAGAGCGCCGTCAAGACCACGCTTTAATGTCGGAAATGATGAAAGCCTTTGACTTTACCCTTCGCGGACAGGAGACCGTAAACGGGCGCCGCTGCTTTGTCCTGGCAGCGACGCCTCGGGCAAGCTACCAGCCCAAAAACCGGAACACCAAAGTCCTGAAGGGCATGCGAGGAAAAATGTGGGTCGACGTCGAGCAATACCAGTGGGTAAAAGTACATGCTGAAGTGTTTCAACCTGTGGCGTTCGGCTTATTTGTGGCGCATGTGCAGCCGGGCACGGAATTCACCTTGGAGCAAACTCCTATACAGAACAATATCTGGCTGCCAAGTCACTTCTCAACGCGAGTAAAGGCCACGGTATTGCTTTTCTCGACTGCATCCGCTGACGATGAAACGTATACCAATTATCGGCGTGTCGACAATCAGAAGAGTGCCAAGGTTAGCCAAAAGCCCTGACTGCGGGTCTACTGTTGAGCCTTCAAGACGACTTCCAGGGATTTAAGATCGTTCTGTTCCAAAGCGGCTTCCGCGGCTAAGCTCACTCGATCCCGGCCAACCGTCGCTATTGCCATGATTTGCTTACCCCTGCGATAAACCCCGCAGGCATTCGCCTTTATCAGGTCTCCGATGACTTCAAGTCCGTCCCATGACGACGCATGGCCTACGTAGGAGATCCGAACATCGTAATGTTGGCTCCAGAAAAACGGAACGTCACGAAATGCATGTCCGATGCCCAACATTGCGCGCGCTACCGATTGTCCTTGGCGCTCTGCCAGAGCCCAGTGCTCAATCCTTACGTTTTCACCGGAGATCGGGTCCGGATATCGCGCGACGTCCCCAGCTGCGTATACATCCTGCGCGCTGGTCCGCAGACTCTCGTTCACCACGATGCCGTTGTCGACCGTAATGCCGGCGTCTTTGGCTAGCGCCGTCCGTGGTAACACGCCTACCCCCAAAACCACCAACTCGGCCTCAATTGTCTTTCCATTACTCAATTCGACGCGGTCCTTCCTGATGGCCTGAGCCGTTGTGCCTAAGTGGAAACGAACACCGTGTTGCTCGTGAAGATTCTTTATGAATGTGCCGAATTCCGAACCCAATACCCGCTCCAGCGGAACTGCTTCCTTCCCGACAACGCTGACTTCGAGTCCTCGATCGCGGAGCGAAGCGGCCACTTCGAGGCCGATGAAACTGGAACCAATCACGACACAACGTTTTGCTCGCTGAGCATCGGCAATGATCGCTTTACTATCGGCCAATGTTCGCAAACGATGGATGTGCGGGAGATCGGCGCCTTCGATTGGAAGAGACTGGGCCTCGGCTCCGGTCGCCAGCAAAAGCGTTCCGTATGGCAGTACGCGTCCACTTCGTAGCGTGGCTTTATGAGCAACCGGATCGATGTGAACGGCCGGATCGGTAGTAACGAGCTCAACGTGAATGGATTCATAGTAGTCACGTGTGCGTAGCGGAATCCACTCTTCGGGAGCCTTGCCGGCTAGGTAGTCTTTTGAGAGATTCGGCCGATCGACAGGCCCCGGCTCCTCGTTACCCACCAGAGTTATGGGTTTGCGATAGCCTTTTTTGCGCAACATGTCCACGCAAGCGGCACCGGATGCGCCAGCCCCAATAATCACCACAGAATCCGGGTTCTGCGGGCAAGTTATCTCAAAATTAACATCCCGCTTTCGATCAACTCTGATCTTGCCGCCCTCGCGTTGGACACCGAAACAGGCGACAGGATTGAGTGCAGGAGCTCCTTCGGCCTCTCCCGTGCGTAAGCTGAATCGCGCATGGTGCCACGGGCAGCGAATGGTTTCGCCGACCACCAGTCCTTCCGCGAGAGGACCGCCGTAGTGCGTGCAGGTCGCTCCGATGGCAAATACTTTCTCCCCTTGCCGGACGAGAATGACTGGCTCACCATCAACGTGACCCAACAGAGGCGAATTCTCCACCAGACTTTCCATGCCGATGCCAGATTTGAGATCCGGTCCCTGAGGTTCTTGCGCTTTGTTATCTGTCACTCTAAGGCCCCTCTCTATACCAGCACACCTTTAACACTCGCGAGTGGGACAGTGGCATCGGCGAACTACAGCCGCTGCTTAGCCCAATTAATCAGGCCGCCTACCAGCACCACATGGACTTGTCGCGGAGAAAGATCATGGCGGCTCTCAAATGTGTGCTTTCGACTACGATTTTCGATCAAGATGCGACCGTGAGGTAGTTTTTCACGGAGATCCTTTAAAACTAGAATATCCCCGCTCGCAAGTTCGTCGTACTCTGCTGGATCGACGAATTCAAGCGGTAGGATTCCGAAATTCACCAAGTTCTGGCCGTGGATCCGGGCAAACCCTTTGGCCAGAACGACACGGAGGCCCAGGTAACGAGGCGCTAACGCGGCATGCTCGCGACTGGATCCCTGCCCATAATTACTGCCTCCCACGACGGCATGTCCGTCGGTCCCAGCCAAAGCTTTGGCTCGTTGCCAATAGGTTCGGTCTATGATATCGAAGGCAAATTCGGCAATCTTCGGGATATTGCTGCGGAACGGCAACACCCGGGCTCCCGCCGGCATGATCTCATCCGTAGAAATGTTGTCGCCCACTTTTAGAAGTACGGTCAGTTGAAGCTCGTCGGGTAGCGCTTCAAATTCCGGAAGCGAAGCGATGTTAGGTCCCTTTTCCAGCTTTGAATTGCGCGCTTCCTCGATCGGCAACGGAGCAACCAGCATCTGACGATTAAGAATAGGCTGGTCCGTGTCGGCGATACGTGGATACGGCATATCCAGATTACGAGGATCTGTGATTACGCCCGTAAGCGCCGATGCCGCTGCCGTCTCCGGGCTTACCAAGTACACTTTGTCCTCGCGCGTACCGGAACGGCCTGGGAAATTACGGGGAACCGTGCGCAAGCTAATTTTCTCCGTGGCTGGGGCTTGGCCCATTCCGATGCAACCGTTGCAACCTGTTTGATGGATGCGCGCGCCCGCGTGGATCAGGCTGAGCAAGTGGCCATCACGAACGAGATTCTCCAGAATCTGCCGGGAGGTTGGATTGACATCGAAGGAGACCCGATCCTGAACTCGTCTACCCTTGACTATTTCGGCCACGACCGCGAAATCGCGATAACCAGGGTTGGCGGAGGAACCCACATATGCTTGATAGATCGGTCGGCCCGCTACTTCACGCACGGGAACAACATTCCCCGGACTCGACGGCTGGGCGATCAATGGCTCAAGCCGTGCCAAGTCAATCTCTTCCTCTATGTCATAGTCGGCGTCCGGGTCAGCGACCAGTTCGGCCCAGTCTGTTTCACGCTGCTGCGATTTCAAAAAACGGCGCACTTCTTCGTCTGAGGGAAATACCGTAGCGGTGGCGCCGAGCTCTGCTCCCATATTGGCGATCACGTGACGATCCATCGCGGAGAGCGCGGCGAGGCCTGGTCCGTGGTATTCAATCACACAGCCAATACCACCGCTCACATTGTGCCGACGCAGCATTTCAAGAATCACATCCTTCGCACTGACCCAATCAGGCATCGTGCCGACTAAGTTGACGCCCCAAATTCTCGGCATCTTGACGTGGAACGGCTGGCCGGCCATCGCCAGCGCCACTTCAAGGCCGCCCGCGCCCATCGCCAGCATGCCAATCGCTCCAGCGGCCGGCGTGTGGCTGTCCGAACCCAGCAGGGTCTTGCCGGGCTTCCCGAATCGCTCCTGATGTACCGGGTGGCTAACTCCGTTACCCGCGGGGCTAAACCAGACCCCGAAGCGCTGGCAAGCGCTCCTGAGGAACAAATGGTCATCGGCGTTCTTGAAATCCTCTTGAATCAAATTGTGATCCACATATTGAACTGAGATCTCGGTACGCACTCGATCCAAACCCATTGCTTCTAGCTCCAGCATCACAAGGGTACCGGTAGCGTCCTGAGTCAGCGTTTGGTCAATACGAATGCCGATTTCCCTGCCAGGCAACATTTCTCCTTCGGCAAGGTGAGAGTGAATCAATTTCTTCGCGACATTCCATCCCATTGTGTCTTGTTCCTCCAAGTGACGCATATAAGGATGCGCTGCTTGTGCCAACATCCGTTGGATTAGGCCACCCCGAGTCACGTTGCTACTAGATTAGTGGGCGCCAAACTATCGGCTCTGCTAGTGGTCATTTGGCTAATAATGCCCCGGGAAAGGTCAGACGCCCGGCGTCCAATGGAACAAGACGTGCTCAATAATAACAAGCGATGCAGGAGAGCCGATGGACTTTCCGCGCCGGTCGGTTCGATCTACATCGGCGAGGACGGGGAGCCGTGGCATGAAGCTGATCGGATGCGTCTATTATCGCGTATCGCGCCAGCCGATGCGTTCGGACTCGTGGCGCATTTGCAAAAGGCCCGGGGCGTCCAGCCCATCAGAAAATCCCAGCCCCCTGAAGACCGGCGGCATCAAGTATCGGATGATAAATATAGGCGCCGGCCATTTTGGCTGCAAATTCTACGCCAACTCGACCATGTCGTGTTCTTACAGCCGATCATGGTCTATATGTTGGTGAATGGCGTGATCCAACAATAAATCGCGCAGCATCTCCAACCCGATGCTGGCGGGTGGTGGTAGCGATCGCCCGCCGACAACATTGGGAGCGCCTTCGCCCGTGCTTGGCACTTGGCGGTGATATCCCATTGTTGAGAGTCCGCTGACTTAGGGGCCGATAACCATATCGCCTGCGATATCGGGTGAAATCTGAAGCCTCGCGCTTTCCTCGGCCGGAGATCCGTGCGATACAGAAATTCCTTCCGTCGAAGTAGCTGCGAGCATTCACCAGCTGCTAATTCTTCGGCAGTGCGAACGCCAAGTATCCGCCTGGACCCGGCGGTAGTTCCTTCGCGCTCGCGGCCCGCGGGGGAGTCTGCCCTGCCCCGCCAACCGGAATCACAACGTACTCGCGGCCACCAACCTGATACACTGCCGGCACGCCGTCGGAGCCCGCCGGCAGACTGTATTCCCAGATCACATTGCCGTTATCCTGATTGTAGGCGCGGAACTTTCGGTCCGAGGAAGTTGCGACGAAGATCACACCACCGCCCGTCACGACGACTCCTCCACGCGGAAAGTGTGCGCCCGTCGGCGGATCTTGCGGCACGCCGACGACTCCGCCGTTTGGAACCTGCCACTTGATGGTGCCCGTATTCAGATCGATGGCGGTGAGCTGCGACCAAGGCGGTCCGATGGCGGAAAGCCCGTTGCTCGCCTGCATCATGAAATCGTAAGGAGCATTGTAGGGCGTGAACTCATGTTGGGGTGGCGGCGGAGGCGGAGGTAACGGCTTACCATCGGGAGCGCCTTTACCCCCGCGTCCAGCGCGCGGAGGTCCCGGGAGCCGAAGCGTCAGCCCCATCGGCAACTCCTTCGAGACGATGTAGATCATCCCTTTGGTGGGATCCACACCTGAGCTACCCCAATTCGCGCCGCCGTTGTTGCCAGGCATCTCCACGGTGCCCTTCAGGCTCGGAGGCGTGAATAGGCCCTCGTTGCGCCAGGTTTGCAGCATCTCGCGCACTTTAGCTTTCTCCTCATCGGAGATATACGGATTGATGTCCTTCTCGGTGAAGGATTGTCTCGCGAAAGCCGGAGGCTTTGTAGGAAAGGGTTGCGTAGGCCACGATTCCTCGCCGGGCACGTCAGATTTGGGAACCGGACGTTCCTCAATCGGCCACAGCGGCTTGCCGGTTTCGCGCTCGAAGACAAAGAGGAAACCTTGCTTGGTGGGCTGCGCGACTACATCCACATTCTTGCCATCGTGTTTCACTGTCAGTAGTTTCGGTGCGGTGGGAAGATCATAATCCCAGAGATCGTGATGGACCGTCTGGAAATGCCATAATCGCTTGCCGGTACGAGCGTCTAGCGCCACGATGCTGTTGCCGAATAAGTCCTGACCATGGCGGTCGGGACCGTAGAAATCGTAGCGGGCCGTTCCGAACGGAATAAAGACGATGCCGCGCTTCTGATCCACGGCCATCTCATTCCAGTTATGCACGCCTCCGGAAGTCTTCCAGGCGTCCGCCGGCCAGGTCTCGTAGCCGAATTCACCGGGATGCGGAACACTGTGAAAGATCCATTTGAGTTTGCCGGTGATCACGTCATACGCGTGGACGTCACCGGGCGTGGCCAGATAATTGTCACCCTCATTGGCGGGCATCAGCGACATGAAAATGGTGTTTTCGAAAATATGCCCTGGATCGCTGCTCGACACTTGGCGGATCTCGCGGTCGAGACCATTCTTCAGGTCGGTGCGGCCGTTATCGCCGAACGACATGATTGTTTCGCCGGTGGTGGCGTCGATTGCGGTGATCGCGCCGGCATTGGCGAACAGCAGACGACGATCCTTGCGATCCTTACTTTCCCAGTAGTTGATGCCGCGAGCCGCTCCGCCACCCTGATGCTTCCAGATTTCCTTTCCAGTGGCCGCGTCCAGAGCGACGATGGCGTTCTGAGCCCCGACATACATCGTCCCGTCGACGACCACTGGATTAAATGTGGGATTATTGCCGGATTCGTACATCCAGGCAACCTGGAGCTGCTTAACGTTGTTCTTATTGATCTGCTTGAGCGAGGAGTATTGCGAATGATCGGCGCCGCCGCCGTTGGAGTCCCACGTGCTGAAATTGGGTTCGTCTGCGGCAATCAGAACTACCGCTGCGGCGATCACGGCCGCGAGAGTAAGACGTGTGCGCATGATGAAAACTTTCGTGCAAGTATACACCAGGGCACACACGCCTTACGCGTGTGCGGGCCTTACTTTCCGGCGTTGAAGAGCTTCTCGGCTTCCTGCCAGTTGACGACGTTCCACCAAGCCGCTAAGTACTCCGGCCGGCGATTCTGGTACTTCAAGTAGTAGGCATGCTCCCACACATCGACGCCGAGCACTGCGTGCTTGCCTTCCATCAAAGGATTGTCTTGATTAGGTGTAGATGTGATCTCGACACCCGCTGCAGTCTTGATCAGCCAAGCCCAGCCCGATCCGAAACGCGCGGCGCCGGCGGCCGAAAGTTTTTCTTTGAAGGTATCGAAGGAGCCGAATGCTCCGTTGATCGCCGAGGCCAGATTACCGACAGGCACGCCGCCTTTGCCCGGGCCCATGATCTGCCAAAACATACTATGGTTCCAGTGCCCGCCGCCGTTGTTGCGAACCGCGGTGCGAATATTTTCCGGCACAATCGCGCAGTTGTTGGCCAACAACTCCTCGATACTCTTCGACGCCAAGCCAGGCGCCGATTCCAAAGCCTTGTTGAGATTCGTTACGTAGGCGTTGTGGTGCTTGCCGTGATGAATCTCCATGGTCATCTTGTCGATATGCGGTTCGAGTGCGTCGGGAGCATAGGGCAATGCAGGAAGTGTAAAGGGCATAGTCTGATTCTCGCTCAGTTTATAGACACCTGTTTGGGCAGAACGTTACGCGCGCTCAAAGGCATCCGCTACACGAAACATGGTTGTCTCGTTAAAGTGATTAGCCAGGACCTGCAAACCCACCGGCAAACCATCCGGGGTCTTACCGCCAGGCACGCTCATGCAGGGAATCCCCGCCAAGTCACCTGTGACGGTGTAAATATCCGAGAGATACATAGAGGTCGGATCGTCAACCTTCTCGCCCAGCTTGAACGCAGGGTGCGGCGACACCGGGCCTACGATCGCATCCACCTGCTCAAACGCCTGCGCGTAGTCGCGCGCCACGAGAGCCCGAACTTTTTGCGCCTTCAGATAATAAGCGTCGTAATAGCCGGCGCTCAGGACGTAGGTGCCGAGCATGATTCGACGCTTGCATTCCGCTCCGAACCCTTCATCGCGCGTCTTGCGATACATCTCTTGTAAACTGCCTGCGGCCGCGGACCTTCTGGTATAACGCACGCCGTCATAGCGCGCCAGATTCGAGCTGGCTTCGGCCGTGCAGATGATGTAGTAGCACCCCACCGCGTAGGATGTGTGCGGCAGCCGGATCTCGCGGATCTCGCATCCCAGCTTCTGGAGCGTCTGGATCGCGGCTTGAATTACGTCGCCAGTATCGCTCGCGAGGCCGTCGAAAAACTCTTTCGGAATGCCGATCTTCATGCCGCGGATGTTTCCATCGAGCGCCGCTACGTAATCCGGAACCGGCGCGACGGCCGAAGTAGAATCCATTTCATCGCGCCCGGCCATAACTTGTAAAAGCCGCGCGGAATCCCGTACCGTCCGCGAAAACGGGCCGATGTGATCGAGCGAACTGGCGAATGCCGTCAGCCCGTAGCGCGAAACACGTCCATAGGTAGGCGTTACGCCGGTCACGCCGCAGAACGATGCCGGCTGTCGGATCGATCCGCCCGTATCCGATCCCAGCGACAGCACGGCGGTCCCCTGCGCGATGACTGCCGCGGATCCGCCCGACGACCCACCTGGGACACGGTCTAGGGCCACAGGATTCCTCACCGGCCCAAACGCAGAATTTTCATTGGACGATCCCATGGCGAACTCGTCGCAATTGGTTTTGCCAATGATCACCCCGCCCGCTTGCTCGATGCGGATGACAGCGGTTGCGTCATAGGGAGGGATGTAGGTCTCCAGCATGCGCGATGCGCAGGTGGTGCGCAGACCGCGCGTAAGAATCACGTCCTTGATGGCGATTGGCACTCCCGCCAGGGGTCCAGGATCTTCGCCGGCGGCGATCTTCTGATCCACGGCGCGCGCCGCGGCTAGCGCCCTTTCGGGTGCGAACGTTAGATAAGCGTTGGTCTTGGGGTTCTCAGCTTCAGCGAACTCGAGAGCCTCGCGCGCGATCTCCTCGGCGCTGCGTTTTTTTTCGAGTAGTTCGGTGCGGATCGAATCAATCGTCACTTCTCAATCACCAAAGGCACTTTGAAGTAGCCCTGTCCCGACACAGGAGCGTTGGCCAACGCATCGGCATTCCCCAGCGGCTTGCGTTCGACGTCCGCCCGCAGCGTCGCGGTTTCTTCGGCGTCATAGAGGACCTGCGACATCGGCTCCACGTTGGTCGTATCCAGCTCGCTCAGCTTGTCGATGTGGGTGAGGATCCCGTCCATGTCCTGAGTCATGCGGACGATTTCGTCCTCCGTGAGGGCGAGGTTCGCCAGCTCCGCTACGCGCCGGACTTCCTGTTCCGCGATCTTCATTATTTCCTTATATCGAAAAATGGGGACAGCCAGCCGATTTCGGCGCTCCATCGCGGACCGCGCAGAAATCGTTCTTCGAAATCGGAGGCTGTCCCCGTTTTCTCAAGCCGTTCCGGCCTTCTTAGACTGCCGATACAGCATCGCCATCACGGGATCTTGGATGCCACTGGAGTCCATACGGCGGGCCGACTCCGCACGCTGCGGTTTTCGCCGGCGAGGCATCGGCCGGAAATCGATTTCCTTGACCAGATCCCCGCCCAGTGCTTCTTTAAGGTTACGCAGCAGGAAATGGCGCAGGGTATTGAGCTGTTTCTGCCAGACCATGTCTTCCACTTCTACCACCAGTGTTCCCCGCACCAGCGCCGCGGCCAGCGTATGCGTGGCGATCTTTTTTCCCGCCGCCAGAGCCCATGCCGCCCGCGCCCGAGTTTCCGGATCGGCCATCTCCGGCGACATCTTCAGTTTTCCGATGAGACTCCCGGCACGTTCCATAGTTGATTCCAGACTATTGGGGGAGAATCCGATTCTACCACTGGCGTGCCAGAACTTTAACAGGAGCTTAGCTGGTCGACAACGTGGCCCAGGGCATGGTGTCCTGCAGCGTCTTCCGCAGCAGCTCGGCGAGGTCCGTATTTCCCAGCAACACCCGCTCGATCTCGACGCCCGTCCGAAACGCGTTCCGCTGCCACGTGCAGTAGACCACATGACCGAACAGCGTGCAATCGGCCGCTTCCAGCCGGACCAATTCGTCCCGCACCAGTTCGCACGGCAGGATGAGGCACAGACCCGATTCCGAAATGTCTTCGAGTCTGCCGGAAACAAACTGATCCTGTTTCCTGAACCGTAACACTTCCACGTCCAGATCGGCCAGTGCGCGGTTATGTAAGCGGCGATCCACTGAACCAGATCATCGGTGGATGCCGTGGACCACTTTAGTAGGGCAGGTCTCCAGGCCGCCTAGGCAAAAGATTTTTGCACACTCCAGGCGATCTGCATCGTAATATTATCCATGAACGTCCTGAAACACGCCGTCCGCCGGTTCGGAATGGCCCCAACGTTTACCGCCATTGCGCTGGTGACTCTGGCGCTGGGCATCGGCGCGAATACCGCTATCTTCAGCGTGGTCAATGGGGTCCTGATCAAGCCCCTGCCCTTTCCCCGTTCCCAGGACTTAGTAAGCATCTGGCATGCGGC
>JAICXC010000131.1 GCA_025980665.1 Bryobacteraceae bacterium | reverse complement strand
CGCTTCGCGCGGGGCGACCATGATCGTGCGGGGTATGCGGGCCGTCTCCGACTATGAATTGGAATGGGAGATGGCGCTGATGAACCGGCGGCTAAAGCCGGAGATCGAGACCGTGTTCCTGATGGCCGGCGAGGAGTACTCGTTCATTAGCTCGCACCTGGTGAAGGAAGTTGCTGCGCTGGGTGGGAACGTGAGCGATGTAGTTCCGCCGATGGTGGAGCGGCGGTTGAAACAACGCCTCGCGGCAGAAAATAGGACTTAAGGAGTGCAGACGTAAATGCCGACCGTACAGGAATTAGCCGAAAGAATTTCGTGGATCAGCGAATCGTCCACCATGAAAGTGGCCGCCGAGGCCGACCGCCAGCGCCGGGAGGGCGTAGACGTTGTCGACTTCAGCGCGGGTGAGCCGGATTTCCCGACTTCCGACAACATCAAAAACGCAGCCATTGAAGCGCTGAACCAGAACTTTACCAAGTACACGCCGGTAAGCGGAACGGTGGAACTGAAGCAGACCATCTGCGACTATCACAAGCGCACGTACGGTACGTCGTATAACCCCAAGGAGTGCATCGCGACCATCGGTGGTAAGCACGCGATTTTCAATCTGGTGCAGGCCCTGGTCGATCCGGGCGATGAAGTGATCATCCCGGTGCCCTACTGGGTTACCTACAAGGACGTGGTCAACTTCGCCGCGGGCAAGTGCGTGTTCGTGGATACGGACGAGCAGGAAGGTTTCGTGCTCTCGGCCGCGCAAGTGGAGCGTCACATCACACCCAAGACGCGCATGATCATGCTGAACTCGCCCTGCAATCCCAGCGGCGCGGTCTACGAACGGTCGGAGATGGAGAAGATTTTCCGGATCGCCAAGGATCGCGGCATCTGGGTCATGACCGACGAATGCTACGAGCGGTTCCTCTACGACAGTGAGCTGTTCTCTCTCGCTTCGCTGCCGGACGCTAAAGAGACGGTGGTGGTGGCCGGGTCGCTCTCGAAGACCTACGCCATGACCGGCTGGCGCATGGGATTCGTGCTGGCTCCCGCAGCGGTGGTCGCGGGGATCAACAAACTGCAGAGTCACACCACATCGAATCCGACGTCTATCACGCAGAAAGCGGCCATCGAAGCATTGCGTGGTCCGCAGGAATCGGTGGCGATCATGCTGGCCGAGTATCGACGCCGGCGGGATTACGTGATCGGACGGCTGCGAAAGATGCCGGGCGTAAAGGCGCAGGAGCCTCGTGGCGCGTTCTACGCGTATCCCAATGTAAGCGCGGCGTTCCGCAACGGCATTTCGAGCTCACTCGAATTCTCGGAGAAGCTGCTGGCAGAAGAGCACGTGGCCGTGGTTCCTGGGGAAGCATTCGGAACAGCCGAGCACATTCGCCTGTCGTATGCGACTTCGATGAAGGAACTGGAGCGCGGGCTGGATCGCATCGAGCGGTTCGTTAAAGCGCACGTATAGATGCTGACGCGGCTCACTCCGCGCTTGGTGCCGAAAGTCTGGGGCTCGACGCATTTGGGGCCGTGGTATCCGGACGCGGGCGAGAAAATCGGCGAGGTGTGGTTCGAGGGCGTGGCGAATCTCCCGCTTCTGATCAAGTTTCTGTACACGACAGAACCCTTGTCCGTACAGGTGCATCCGGAAGGCAAGACCGAGATGTGGCACATTCTGGCCGCCGAGCCAGGCGCCAAGATCGCCGCGGGATTTCGCCAGCCGATCACGGAACAAAGGCTGCGCGAGTCAGCGCTCTCGGGCGAAATCGAAGAGCTGCTGGAATGGCACGAGGCGCGCCCGGGCGATACGTTCTTCATTCCGGCGGGGACGGTTCATGCGATCGGCGCCGGACTGGCTTTGTGCGAAATCCAGCAGTGGTCCGATGTCACGTATCGGCTTTTCGACTACGGACGTCCACGTGAACTGCATCTGGACGCAGGAGTACGGGTGAGCAGGCTCGGCCCGCATCCCGCTCGGCAAAGCGCTCGCGAAGGGGTGCTGGTATCGTGTCCCTTTTTTACTACGCACAAACTTCGCGTAGCCGGCACCGTGCCGTTCAAGGCCAAAATGATCGCACTCCTCGATGGAAACCTGGAAATCGACGGCCGGTCAGCCCAGGCAGGCGAAGTTTGGTATTCAGACGCGGACAATGTCGCGCTGGAACTGCGCGGGGACGGAACTGTCCTACTTGCATCCTGACATCAGGAGAAGAACACCTTCATGGTGGTGACTGTGAGGGCGTGTGTCACCATGGAGGCGCGGATACTGCTGGCCTGGCGAAACGCCAAACCATAGAAAACGCCGGCCACCGCCGCCAGCAGCGCGAAACGCCAGTTGGGGAAAGATCCGCGCGGCAGATGCACCGCCCCGAAAAGAAGAGAGGTGGCAATCAGACCGCCCCATTCGCTGCGGAGCCAGCCGACCATCCACTGCTGCAGCAGCCCGCGGAAGAAGAACTCCTCGCCTAGCGACACTACCCACAAAGCACCGAAGAAATTGAGCAGCACGATGACGGGGGTCCTGATCCAGGATGCCGGGGGCGGGTGGAACTTGCCGAATCCGATCCACCAAGCCAGCGCCGCGACCACCGGCAGCATCAGCAGGAAGAAAAGAGCACCGATTTTCCATTCACGCAGCGAGGGCCAGAACCCGAAGCCGACTCCTTGCACGCGGCGGACGCTCAATAATGCAAATGCGCCGGTGCGGATCCACATGGCCATGCCGAGGATCTCGAGCGGCAGTTTGGGGTCGGGACGGACGTAGAGAGTCGCGAAAACCTTGGCGAGAACTACGGCCGCCATCAGCGCGAGCAGGAGCAGATCAGAGGCGGGCTTTTGCGGAAGTACGACGTACCAGAAAGAGACTAGTCCAGCCAGGAGCGCGATCCCGGCCAGAGATTGCCACCGGAACGATCCGAAGGCCAGCGAGGCAGCACAGTAGGGGGCGATCGCCGCTAAAACCAGGAGCGCGGCCACGCCGGCGGGCCGCAGTTTTTCCAGGCGCTTACGCCATCCTTCGACCCCCAGGGTCAGGAAGAGCGTAGCTTCCAACAGAAACGCCGGAAGGGCGGCCAGCACCACGGAAGAGGGAATCCCTTGTTGCAGGGAGTAGACATATCCCGCCGTTGCGCAGGCCAGCCAAAATAGCGGCAAAGCCCAGAAGATCATGCTCGTCGGTTAATGGTAGCAAGTACCCCCCGGCTAGATCGCGCACAACGGAGCGCGGCCGTGATCCTTCCTATTCTTTTTGTGCACGCCGTGCCCTGTGCGCTTATTACGCGTAACCTTTCCGCGTGTCGCGAGTATTCTCGTATGTAACCGTGAGCACGCTTGTGAATACGAGGGACAACGTGGTGATGGCGGAGGTGGGCGCGGGTCAGGTGGCCCGGCTCGCGGTCCTGTTCGAGCGCCACCACCGGGCGTTATTCCGCTACTTCGTGTCTATGAACGGCAACCGCGAAGTGGCCGAGGATCTGGTGCAGGAAGTCTTCTTCCGCATGCTGCGTTATCGGACCAGTTACGATCCGGCGCAATCGTTCACGGCGTGGATGTATCAGATCGCGCGCAACGCGGGAGTGGATCAGGTGAGGAAGCGGGGCTCGGCACAAGTCGTGGATATCGATTCATTTGTAGATCGGCGCGCGGAACTGGTATCCGCCTCGCCGGGTCCGGAAGAAAGCGTGTCGCGCGGCCAGGATCTGGCGCTGTTGCGCCGCGCCATGGACCGGTTGCCCGAAGACAAGCGCGAAATCCTGGTGCTTTCCCGGTTCCAGGGAATGAAGCACGAGGATATCGCCGAAGTGCTGGGCTGCGAAGTTGGAACCGTGAAAGTGCGCGTGTATCGGGCCATCCGCGCCTTGGAACAAATCTATTTTGCGTTGGAGAAGGAAAAGGCATCATGAATTGCGAACAAGCTAAGACCCAGATGCTGGGTGGCACAATACCGGGCGAGAACCAGGGAGAAGAATTCGCGGCGCACCTAGCCTCTTGTGAAACGTGCCGGACTGAATCGTCTCGCATAGGCGCGCTGTGGCAAAGCTTGGACCTGTTGCCGGTGGAAGAGCCGAGTGGCAAGGTGCGCGAGCGGTTTTACGAAATGCTCGGCGCGTATCGGCAGGGGCAGGCATCCGTAACGATGCCCGTTAAGCAGGCTTGGCCCAGGATGATCTGGCAGGTCGCGGCCGCAGCTGCACTGTTGGCGGTGGGACTGGGAATCGGATACGGAGTGCGCGAGGACAGATCGCGCCCGGAATTAGTGCAACTGAGAGAGGAGGTAGCGAGTATGCGGCAGTTGGTGGCGTTGTCGTTAATGCAGCAGCAATCGGCGAGCGACCGTTTGAGAGGCGTGAGCTGGTCGTACCAGGTGGAGCCCTCAGACGAGGAAGTGATGAACCAGCTGGTGACCACGGTCAATCACGATCCGAACGTGAACGTGCGGCTGGCGGCGGTGGATGCATTGCGTCCTTTTACGGGGAGCCCGGCCACGCATTTGATGGCGAGAAATGCCGTGATCCAGGCGCTGCCGAAACAAACCACGCCGATTGTGCAGGTCGCGCTTATTGATTTTCTGGCGGAATTGAAAGAAAGAAATGCGGCGCCAGAGTTGCGCCGGATGGTTTCCGATCCCGATATCGATTCAGGAGTGCGGAAGCGCGCCGAGTGGGCGCTTGAAAGGATGCAATGAACATGATGAAGAGAATCGTAGTGGGGATGGGACTTGCAGCGCTGGCGGCAGCGCAGCCACAGCCCGGGGCGGAAGGCCGGCAGCAGCTCACCATGCATTTCCGCGACCCGTCCATGCCACGGAAACTGGTGGTGGAAGGCGGTACGGGGAGCTTGACCATCCGCGGTTACCAGGGCCAGGACGCAATTATCGAGTACACAGGGCGGGAAATTTCCGGCGCGAACGGTCGGGGTCGGGGTAGACGCAATGAGCCACCCGCCGGGATGCATCGCATCGGTGAGTCGCGCGGGTTGGATATCACAGAAGAAGACAATACCGTACGGGTAAACAGCCAAGGTATTTTCGGCGGCACGGCGCGCGATATGGTGATCCAGGTGCCTGCGCAAACCTCCGTAAATGTGAAGACCATGTTTGGCGGGAGCATGACCATAGAAAATATTTCGGGTGATATTGAAGCCGAAAACTTCAACGGACAGGTGACCATCACCAATGCCTCCGGTTCGGTGGTGGCGCACTCCATGAACGGCAAGATCCTGGTGTCTCTGGATAGGGTTGCACCGGACAAGAGCATGAGCTTTTCCACCTTCAATGGAGACATAGACGTGACGTTGCCCGCCGATACCAAAGCTCGTTTCAAGATGCGGACCGACTTTGGCGACATCTTTACAGATTTCGATGTAAAGATGGAGGCGAATGCCGCGCCAGTGGTGGAAGAATCGAAAGATAAGAACGGCAAGACCAGGCGCCGAGTGCGGGTCGATGGAACGCAGAGCGGCACCATCAATGGCGGCGGTCCGGAGATGCAGTTCACGACTTTCAACGGGCGAATTCTGATCCACAAAAAGTAGCTGTCGGCACACGCCGGGGTAAAATGAGCCTGCTATGGCCCGTTTCCCCGGCGTCGACTATTTGCGGATCGATTCGCTCTTCAATGAACAGGAATTGATGGTCCGTGAGACCGCGCGGCGTTTCGTCGACGAGCGGGTGATTCCGCGGATCCGCGATTGTTTTCGTGACGCGCGATTCCCCAAGGAGTTGATCCCTGAAATGGCGAGCCTGGGATTCCTTGGCGCCAATCTCGAGGGCTATGGCTGCGCCGGCATGAGCAACGTGGAGTATGGTCTGGTCATGCAGGAACTGGAGCGCGGCGATTCCGGCCTGCGCAGCTTCGTCAGCGTCCAGGGCGCGCTAGTGATGTATCCGATCTTGACGTTCGGCAGCGAAGATCAGAAGCAGTTCTGGCTGCCGCGACTACAATCCGGGTCGGCGATCGGCTGCTTTGGGCTGACTGAGCCGGGATTCGGATCGAATCCGGCCGGGATGCTGACCAGGGCCAGGCGCGACGGCACCGATTGGGTTCTGTCCGGTGAAAAGACGTGGATTACAAATGGCTCGGTGGCGGACGTGGCCGTAGTCTGGGCTCGCGCCGAAGACGGAATCCGCGGCTTTCTGGTAGAACGCGGAACTCGTGGATTCACTGCGTCAGAAATCCATGGAAAGTTGTCTATGCGAGCGTCGGTGACGGCCAGCCTGAAGCTGGACGACTGCCGCCTGCCAGAGAGTGCAGCGTTGCCGGAAGCAAAGGGGCTGAAAGCCCCACTGAGCTGCCTGACGCAAGCGCGCTATGGGATCGGATGGGGAGTGATCGGCGCCGCGATGGATTGTTATGAGACAGCTCGGGCATATTCACTGTCGCGCAAGCAGTTCGACGGGCAGCCCATCGCTTCGCATCAACTGGTGCAGGCCAAGTTGGCGGATATGATTACGGAGATCACCAAAGCGCAGTTGCTGGCGATCCAGGTAGGCAGGCTCAAGGACCAAGCGCAGGCCGACGCAGCGCATGTTTCGATGCTGAAACGCAATAACGTGGCCATCGCGCTTGAATGCGCCCGCCAATCGCGCGACCTGCTAGGAGCGAACGGCATCATGGACGAGTATCCGATCATGCGGCACATGTGTAACTTGGAGACAGTAAAGACGTACGAGGGGACGGACCATATTCACGCGCTGGTGATCGGGGAGCGGGTTACCGGGATCGCGGCGTATAAATAGGCCGCGTGGTAACATGATGGGAGTCCTTCGGGTAGCCGTATGATCGTTCTTATCACCATTGTCCATATAATCGTGTGTCTAATCCTGGTAGTCGTGGTGCTGCTGCAGAGCGGCAAGGCGGCCGACCTGGCCGGTGCGTTCGGCGGCATGGGATCGCAGACCGTTTTCGGACCGCGCGGATCGGCCACGGTGCTTTCTAAGGCCACCACTATTTCAGCGATAGCGTTTATGTTTACCTCGTTGACGCTTTCGATCATGGCGACCCGAGGCGGAAGCTCGACGCCTGACATTATCAAGAAGGCGATCCCGACATCGGGACGGGCAGCCCCGGCCCCAGCGCCAACACCGGCGACGGGAGGAACCGTCCCGATTACAGTGCAAGGTGGCCCTATCGGCGGCCAGCAGAGCGCACCGACAACGATTCCGGTACCGGTGGCGCCGGCGACAGCGACCCCGCCGCCAGTGGCTCCCGCGCCGCAGAAAAAGTAGTCGAATCGCGAGCTTTGTGCAGGGTGTAGTCAAACTTCCAACGGATCTGCTAACGGTTGGATTTTAAGATGTGCGGTCGTGGCGGAATTGGCAGACGCACTAGCTTGAGGTGCTAGCGGGCGCAAGCTCGTGGAGGTTCAAGTCCTCTCGACCGCACCAATTTTACTTCAATAACTTAACGTTATCAGCAAGCCCCACGCGATATGTGACGCCTGCGCCTTCAGCCGCCCAGCCAACTAGAAAATTGTGATCGATAGCAACGCGCCGGAGCTTCCCTGATCGCAGTTCGCATCCACACCAACGTCGGCAGTGCCACTCTTAGTCATCGAAATCGAGAAGGTGACATCCGCCTTTTCTCCAGGTGCGAGTGTACCAACCAAACACGTGTATGAGCGAATTCCCCCAGGTGAGTGGTCGACCTGGCATGCAGAGTCTACTTTCGCGCCTTTGGGCGGCGTGAAAGTCACGGCCACGCCGGTGGCTTCAGCCGAACCTTCGTTGACTACGTGGATGACCTGCGGTCCCACACTCTGGCGAGCCGGGCCGGGTACGGTGTCGGCATAGATGAACAAACTAACCGCTTGTGCGTGCGCACTGGTTGGCAACCCCACCCAAGCACCACAGATCATCACGGCGCTTCCGAAAAACCGCACTAATGATTTCTTCATTGCTGATTTCCTCCTGCGCCATAAGAACACGATACGCGTGAGCCTTCAAGCTCTTAGTACTCTGTTTTTCTAAGAAAACCACGGTACTAGGCCCGTTTTTCATAAGGGTGCGCTCACATCATCACTTCCGAATACCCTAGGCAGCTAGTCGCAACAAGCGCAGAATGCATTTGATTCTTCCTTAGAACCGAGCGGAAGCTGGTCCTACGTAGGCGTGTAAAGAGCCTCACACTCAGCGACGCTTGCCCCTAGCGCGCCACAACTCGCATACCTGCGTCATTATCGCTTGCATTATGCAAGCAATAATTGTAAGGTATCCATGTGGCCGGGAAGTCCAAGGTAAAACGCCGGTCCGGCTGTCCGGTCAGCATCTCCCTCGAAATGTTGGGAGATCGCTGGTCGCTGCTGATCATTCGCGATCTGATGGTCCGTGGGTATCGCACGTTCAAGGACTTTCAAGGATCGTCCGAGAGGATCGCCACGAACATCCTGGCGGACCGTTTGCGGAGGCTCGAGGCTGTTGGAATCGTCAGCGCGGAGAAGGAGAAGACGGATGGACGACGGATTAATTACCGGCTAACGGAGAAGGGCATCGATCTGGCGCCCGTGCTTTTGGACTTGCTGGTTTGGGCGGCGCGGCACGAGGAAACCGGGGCCCCATGCGCCGTCATCGATAACATGGAGAAAAATCGCGAACAGATTCTCGCGGAAGCCCGGCGGAGATGGCGGGAACGGGATTTGACTCCGTTGCTCCCCGAATTCAAGGTTAAGAAGGAGGTCGGAAGTAGAAAACGATGAGTAAGGTACGGGTACTAGTCGGCACACGCAAAGGCGCATTCATTCTCGAGTCGGATGGGAAGCGGCAAAAGTGGGACGTCAGCGGCCCGCACTTCGCCGGGTGGGAGATGTACCACGTGAAGGGATCGCCGGTCGATCCGAATCGTTTGTATGCGTCGCAGTCGAGTGGCTGGTTCGGGCAGTTGATGCAGCGCTCGAACGACGGCGGCAAGACCTGGGAGCCGGTGGACAACAAATTCGTGTACGACGGCGTCCCAGGGACACATCAGTGGTACGACGGTAAGCCGCACCCTTGGGAGTTCAAGCGCGTCTGGCATCTGGAACCTTCCCTTTCCGATCCAGATACGGTTTATGCGGGTGTCGAAGACGCCGCCTTGTTCCGCACGACCGACGGTGGAAAGTCGTGGCATGAACTAGCCGGGCTGCGAGGCCACGGCTCGGGAGCGCGTTGGCAGCCGGGTGCCGGTGGCATGGGTTTGCACACTATTCTTCTGGACCCGAGCAATTCGCAGCGCATTTACATCGCGATTTCGGCTGCCGGCACGTTTCGCACGGACGACGGTGGCACGACGTGGAAACCCATCACCAAGGGACTGCACTCGCAATTCCTTCCGGAGCCCACAGCCGAAGTGGGCCACTGCGTGCATCGCATCGCGATGCATAAATCGCGACCGAATGTCTTGTTCATGCAAAAACACTGGGACGTGATGCGCACCGACGACGCCGGCGAGCAATGGCGCGAAGTTAGCGGCAACCTGCCGACCGACTTTGGATTCGTGATCGACGTTCATGCTCACGAGCCCGAGACCATTTATGTGGTCCCTATTAAGAGCGACTCGGAACACTTTCCGCCTGAAGGCAAACTGCGTGTATTCCGCAGCAAGACCGGCGGCGACGAGTGGGAGCCGTTGACCAAAGGTCTGCCGCAAAGCGATTGCTACGTCGACGTCCTGCGTGAGGCTATGGCGATCGACTCGCTCGATTCGTGCGGCGTGTACTTTGGCACCACCGGCGGGCAGGTATACGCGTCGGCCGACGCGGGGGATAGCTGGATGCCTATTGTCCGGGATCTTCCCGCGGTATTGTCGGTCGAAGTTCAGACGCTTGCGTGAGCGCACAGCCTGAAGGTGGCGTTGTGCGCGATAAGAAAATGATCACGGTGGTGCTTCCGGCACACCTCCGGACGCTGGCGCAGGTCAGCGGTGAGGTACAGCTCGAGGTTGTGGGACCGGTGACACAACGGTCGGTCATCGATGCGCTCGAGGCCCGCTATCCCATGTTGCGGGGCACTATCCGCGACCACGTCACACAGGAGCGTCGGGCATTCGTGAGATTCTTCGCCTGTCAGGAGGATCTGTCGCACGAATCGCCGGATGCTCCGTTGCCGGATGCCGTGGCCTCGGGAGTGGAGCCGTTTCTGGTCGTCGGCGCGATTGCGGGCGGTTTATATTAGTGCTTGTCACGCAATCCCTGCGGCGTCCAACGCGCTGATCGCCGGGTCGAGAATTTCAACATCGATACGTTGGCCTTGGTGAAGCGGTGACGGGCAGGCTCCCAACGGGTGATGGATCACTACAAGGATGGCAAGCAAGTCGGGTGCCGGCCGGTGTGCCAGTACCCGCAGATCGCCAGGTACCAGGGCAGCGGCAGCAGCGAAGACCCCGCAAGCTTCGAGTGCAAGTAGTAAACTCTTATACGGCACGGACGGTAGTCGAGGAGGCAGAATGAGCTCTCGTTATCTCATTTCTCTCAGTACGTTTACATGCGCGATTGCATTAGTCAGTGTTGCTATCGCAGGACAGGCACCGGCGTCGTCAAAAGCCAAACAAGCAAAAACGGGCAAGACTTACACTCCCCCGAAAACCGCGTGGGGCGATCCGGATCTCGAGGGTGTCTGGCCGGGCAACATGGGTGTTCCCATGCAGCGGCCTGCCAATCTCGGCGAACGCGCGACATTAACCGATGAAGAATTCGCCGCGAAAGAGGTGGCGGCGAAAAAGCAAGCGCAGGCCGACAGTGAATCGGTAGCCACCAGCGACACCCGAGTCGGAATCGGCCCGCCGTCGTATTGGACCGAACGCGGGAAGCCGACGCGGCAGACCTCACTGATCGTCGATCCGCCGAACGGCCGATTGCCGGACTTGACGGCTGAAGCCGTGAAGTATCGCAAAGAGGCTCGCGGCGGCAAGGGGATGCCGGGCGAGTGGAAGGGCGAGGCGGACAGCTATGACGACCTGAACATCTACTATCGCTGCATTTCGCGGGGGTTGTTGGGATCGGTGATTCCGGTGGTCTACAACAACGGCAACCAGATCGTGCAGGGTCCGGGCTATGTGGCGTTCCGCAATGAGATGATCCACGAGAGCCGGGTGATTCCCCTCGACGGGCGGCCGCACGTCAGCCCCAAGATCAAGATGGTGATGGGAGATTCGCGCGGTCATTGGGAAGGCAACGATCTCGTCGTCGAGACTACGAACTTCACCGACAAGGACGCCATCGGCTCGAACGGCGCGGGTTACCCCGGGGACCCTGGATATCACAGCGACCAACTGAAAGTGATCGAGCGCTTCACGCGAACCAGCGACAAGACGATGGACTATCGGATCACGGTGATCGACGAGAAGACTTGGGTGAAGCCGTGGACCATCCTCATCCAGCTTGAGAAGAACGACGATTATCAGATGATCGAGTACGCCTGCCATGAAGGAAACTACGCGATGAGCGACATCCTCAGTGGTGCTCGGGCGGACGAATCGGGTAAAAAATGAGGTCCTGATGAGATACGGACTTCTGATCATCGCGGCCGCAGCAGCTTTTGCCGCATCTAACGACGTTGTAAAACTGGATTCCGGTCAGGTTGCGGGTACCACCCGGGCCACGTCGGACATGAGGATCTTCAAGGGAATCCCATTCGCGGCGCCTCCGGTGGGGGATTTGCGCTGGCGTGCTCCGCAGCCGGCGGCACACTGGGACGGCGTTCGTCAGGCCGATGCCTTTGGACCGGTGTGTATGCAGAATGCGGGAGGCGGCAGCGATCAGAAGGTGAGCGAGGATTGCCTGTACTTGAATGTCTGGACTGGCGCCAAATCGGCGAGTGAAAAGCGCCCCGTGATGGTTTGGATCTACGGGGGCGGTTACAACACCGGCTCAGGTTCGCAACCGGATTACGACGGAGAAGCGCTGGCTAAGAAGGGGGCGGTGGTAGTTACTATCAACTACCGGTTAGGGGTCTTCGGTTTCTTCTCCTATCCGGAACTGACGCGTGAATCCGACCGCCGGGGCGCAGGCAACTTCGGATTGCTCGACTCGATCGCCGCATTGCAATGGGTGCAGAAAAATATCGCGGCCTTCGGCGGCGATCCGAAGCGCGTGACGATTTTCGGCGAATCGGCGGGCGCCGGCCTGGTCGCGAACCTCATGGTCTCGCCGCAAGCCAAGGGACTGTTTCATCGTGCGATCGGTGAAAGCAGCTCGTGGACCACGGCGAGTATTGGACGGTTAGGTACTTTAGCAGAAGCGGAACAGGCCGGCGTGAAGTACGCGAATGGTCTGGGCGCAAAATCGCTCGCGGAGTTGCGCGCGAAACCAGCCGATCAGATACTCAAGGCCGGCCGTGGCGGCGGACCGATTGTCGACGGATGGTCGATACCTGAAGATCCCGGAATTGTGTTCGCCCAGGGTAAGCAGAACGATGTGCCGGTGCTGGTAGGATCGAACCGCGACGAATCTTTCGGCGCGACTCCGGCCAATGCCGCACAGTACGCGGAGCAATCCCACAAGCGCTACGGCGATTTAGCGGATTCCTTCATGAAGGTGTACCCGGGCGCCTCCGACGAACAAGCTAAGGATTCCGCGTTCTTCGCGGGCCGTGACGAGATGGTATTCGTCATGCGGAACTGGGCTCGCATGGAATCCAAAACCGGAAAGTCGAAAGTCTACGTTTTCTTCTTTACGCACCAGCCGCCCGTGCAGCCGAATTCCAAAGGCGGGAAGTTCGGACCTGGACCGCACGGCAGCGCCGTGCATACGTCGGAGCTTCCGTACGTGTTCAACAACCTGCGTGGCCCTCGTGCGTGGACCGATGTGGATCGCCAAGTGGCGGACACCATGTCGTCCTATTGGGTGAACTTCGCGGCGACTGGAGATCCGAACGGCAAGGGCTTGCCGAAGTGGATTGCCTACGAGGACAACAAGAATAAGAATGCGATGGAGTTCGGCGATAAAGCGGCCATGGGTCCAGCGCCGGATGAAGCGAAGCT
>JAICXC010000210.1 GCA_025980665.1 Bryobacteraceae bacterium | reverse complement strand
TTCGCGTCCAGTAGGAATAATCCTGATGCCAAGCGACCACACCGCCGTGATGCGCGGGCTTGCAGAACAACTGGTCATGCCAAAAGCGGACAGGGCCACCGAGCAATTGCGCCGCAGGAATTGTGAATGCCGGATTCCACAGCACGTCGTGAAAACCGGGCGTGATTCGCCACGCGCCTAGAGCATGAAAGAGTATGTGATCGGCGGCTGCCGATTCGTTCGAGTGATATTCGTAGAAACGTTCGTGGCGAGGATGCTTGGGGTCAGTGAGATCGGCCAATTCCCTGCGCAGGCTTTCTACTTGTTCGTCAGTGAGGATTCGAACGCCAGTCACGTATCCGTGTTCATGAAAAAAGTTGACCTGATCTTCGGAGAGACGAAAACCGCCGGGATCTCGCTTTATCTGCGGGCTGAACATCGTCCCGACTGGATCATGAAAGGTCGAAAGGTCCTGCACGAGGCGAGTGTATCACTCGAAATTAGAGCGTTCACGGAAGGTCGCGTACTCTGTTCGGAACGTCGCGGAACTGCTATCGGAACACGGCGAATCTCATTCAGCGTTGCGGTTCGGACGACGTGCTTGGTTGGAGCGGCTGCGATGGAGCGTCCGCGTGGCCTGCGGCGGCAATAGGCGCGATCTGCGGAGTGCTGACTTCCGACGAGAATTTCGAACTGACGCTCGACTGCGGCAACATTGGCGGGGCTGCCGGAGGAACTCCCCGTGCGCCCACCAGCGCCCAATGCCAATCGACCGTCGGGCCAAAATCCTGGTCGAGGTTGCCGCGGAATGCCATAGCACCGTCGGGCAGATCCGTCGCCTTGAGGTGATAGAGCATGGTTACATCGGGAACTCTGGGTACCAGCAGGCCCTCGGTCGGTCCCAGCAGGTTTGCCGATCGTAGCAGTGCGCCGTGAGGGTTGAGCACGGTTAGTCCCACGACGATTTCCTTCAGATCCCATTCGGTTCCGTTGTGCAGCACGACTTCGATCACGCCATCGTGAATCGAGGCAGTTCCGTCCAAACGTGCCACTTCATCGAGGGGCAGACTGCTGGTGGTGATCGGATTCTGGATCAGCGCGGTTGCCTTGGCGTCGAACGAGAGGCTACAACTCCCATCCGGCGACGAAATGCGGAAGCTCTTGCCCGAAGGATCGATGGAAAATACCGGCTTGCCGCCCAGGTGCTCGATTTCGGCTTTGGTCATGAGTTGGGGCAAGTTGTCGTTGTCGATGACGGGGCGATCATCTGGAACGGATTTACGGTAGGTGCGGGCCACATCGCCCAGGGGGACCTCAGCATCCTGCCCCAAAGCCACAAGGGGGCTAATAAGGAGGATGGCGGCGATTCCCAGCTCAATCAGGCGTGGCATGGCATATGGGCAACAGGCGCCCTGCACGCATTTTAAGGATTCACAGACGGAAGGTAACCATTACGAAAGGCACGTGGAAGTTCGAGAGCCCACTTCCACGACGGGTGGCGCGGAAGTGGGACCGAAGAAGAAGAGGACGGAAGACTTTTACAGCAACCCTGAATTCCGCAAGCGCGAGACCGGATCCATCATCGGCACCGGCTCGCGATGAAAGAACCACCGCGCTACCGCAAATCCAATTGCCGCGTACCAGACATGCACGAGCTTCATAGTTTTACCCCCACGAACAGCCGTATTCCTGCTCAGGGGGAGCTAAGCTATGCCCAAAGTAGCGTTGGGCAAACCAAAGGTCAATGACCCAAAGGTGCTACACATCGCACATAAGTAACGGCAAAACCTGGGTACTTCCCCTGTCAAGTACCCTGTGACTCAGGCCGCCAGATGCCGGATTTGACCGGGCGTCAGCGTGGCGTAGCGGTTCCCTTGGATGCGGGATCCATCTACTCTGATGCCTGCTATAGACCGATGTGGCAGGTCTTCCCTGTTCCTGAGATGTCGTCCCACCCGGCTTGACTTCGCTTACCAAACACGCCGACAATCGTCGATTGCTTTAGGTTCGCGTTCTCCCACTTCATTCATGAGGTTCAGTGTGTCCACTTTCCGCCGCCTTCTTGCACTTTCAGCTTTAACTTTGGCGGCCGCCCTTGCCGCGGCCCAGACCATCACACAAGCACCCATCTGGGCGTCCAAGCCAGATGCGGCAGGCTTTGAAAAGATGGTTAGCGACCATCTTTCAAATGCAGACGCCTCCCTCGCCAAGGTGACGGCGGTAAAGGGTGCGCGAACCATCCAGAACACCCTGGTGCCGTTTGATGAGGCGGTGCGAAATATCAACAGCGCCGCATATCTCTCCGGCCTGATGGCGCAGGTGCATCCTGAAACTGCCTTCCGCGACGACGCCGAGAAGATGGTACAGAAGGCCAGCGCCGCCCAAACCGCGCTAGCGCTGAATCGCGAGGTCTACCAGGCGTTGTCGGCGCTCGATGTGTCCAAGGCTGATCCCGCAACGCGGTATTACGTACAGCGGCAACTGCTCGAGTTCCGGCTGGCCGGAGTGGACAAGGACGAAGCCACGCGCGAGCAACTGAAAAAGCTCAACGAGCAATTGACCAAAGAGCAGGTGGATTTCGATCGCAACATTTCCGACGACCAGCGGAAGGTAGAAGTCACGGATCCCAAAGAACTGGAGGGCCTGCCGCCGGACTATATCGAGCACCACAAGCCGGGTGCGGACGGCAAGATCTACATCACCACAAACTATCCCGATTATTTTCCGGCAATGACCTTCGCCAAGAGTGACGCCCTGCACCGCCGCCTGTGGGAGACCTTCAATAACCGCGCTTATCCCAAGAACAAAGAAGTGCTCGAGAGCATGATGAATACGCGGTACCAGATCGCGACGTTGCTCGGGTACTCGTCCTGGGCGGACTACAACGCCGCTGACAAGATGATCAAGACCGGCGCGAACATCGGAGATTTCATTCAGAAGGTGAAGGACGCGGCTGAGCCAATCGCCAAGCGC
>JAICXC010000163.1 GCA_025980665.1 Bryobacteraceae bacterium | reverse complement strand
GATTTAAGCTAAAAACGTGCAGGGCGAAATTAGTGCTCTGCCTAGTGAACCCGAACCGACATCCGGTCCTGGGCCTGCTCGCGGGTGACCAGTTCGTCGAAAATCGAAAGGACTTGCTTGCGGTAAAGGTAGGTTCGCTGCAGTTTCTGCCTGACGGCTTGCTCATTCCGGTGCCGAAACATGAGCTTGTTCAAGAGCTTGACGGGGACGTCGATATCGCGTCGCAGAGTTTCGGCGGAGTGCCCGCGCAGGAATAGCCCGTAGAACAAGGCCGCCTCCCGCTGAGGCGCGAGGGGATCGAACTCTTCCAGTCCCGCTGGCACCGGCATAAAAACAGAATTATAATCGCGGCGCGATTTCTCCGCAAGACCCCATGGATTCCGTAGCGGGCTTTTCTGACACAAGTCCTGTGCCACTATTTCACGATGGGTGAACGATTTGACCCTTCCTGGCGGGCTTTCGGTGAAGAAGAAACCATCTCCAGGAATAACGAAACGATCAGCAATCCGGCGATCACGGCTCCGATTAACATAGCGACCCCATTTCTACCAGCGACTCTCTCTGCTTTTCCCTAAGCACGCTGCTCTCCATAGTGCTGATCATGCGACAACGTTGCACTGGAACTGGATACATGACATCCGATGCTCAAGGATCTTCGCGCGATGCGGCAGAAAGGCCGTCATCCAAAAGTCTGCGGGCCACGGGCTACACTGGAATCTGAATGCCGAAACAATACCCTAGCCCACCCCAGATGACGATCGATCCCGCCAAGAAGTACTCGGCCACGTTAAGTACCTCTCGCGGGGAGATCGTGGTTGAGTTGTTCGCCAAGGACGCCCCGATGACCGTGAACAATTTCGTATTCCTGGCCCGCGAGAAGTTTTACGACGGAACCACATTTCACCGGGTGATCGCCAACTTCATGATCCAAGGCGGCGATCCGGAAGGGAGTGGCCGGGGAGGTCCGGGGTACCGCTTTGCAGATGAGTTCAAGGGTAACCCCCACAAACACAACGTGGGGACACTCTCAATGGCGAATGCCGGGCCGGGCACCAACGGAAGCCAGTTCTTTATCACTCACGTGGCTACTCCGCACTTGGACGGAAAGCATACTGTTTTCGGAACTGTGACCAAGGGGCAGGACGTGGTGGACGCGGTCCGACAGGGTGACACACTGACCAGTGTCACAATTACGGAAGCTTAACCCGCTCTTCAGGCGACCTTGGATATGAAAATCCTGGCGGTCGGGGCGCATCCCGACGACGTCGAATTCGGCTGTGCGCCCATTTTGATCCAGGAGGTTCGAAACGGGCACGAAGCACGCATCCTGGTGACTTCCCAAGGTGAGGCCGCCAGCGCGGGAACGTCGGAGGAACGCGCCCAGGAGGCCCGGGACGCCGCCCGCATCATGGGAGCCGCGATCCAGTTCCTGGAACTGGGTGGCGATTGCCACATCCAGCACAACCCGGCGAACGCGATGACGATGGCCCGCGAGATCCGCCGCTTTAAGCCGGACGTGATACTGGCGCCGCATCTGGGCGAGAACCAGCATCCGGACCATGCCGCGGTGGGGAAAATCGTGCGGGATGGCGCCCGGTTGGCTCGCTATGGAGGTTTACGGGATCTCGAAGAGCTTCCGCCGCATCAAATTACGAGCTTGTACTACTACGCCATCACGCAGGTGATCGTCACTTCGCCTGAGTTGATCGTGGACGTGACGGCCGCGCGGGATGCGTGGAAATCCGCAATCCAGTGTCATAAGACCCAGATGAAAACCAGGAACTACCCGGATCTGGTGCTGTCCCGGGCGCGGACGATGGGCGCTGCCATCGGGGTTGAGTACGCCGTCGGACTCTGGCTGAACGATCCGGTTCGGGTAGCATCGCTGGCGGATTTGCGGCTTTCATCGAGGTACTTCTAACTTGGAGCGGCTCTCGATCGGGATTACCTGTTATCCCAGCGTAGGCGGCAGCGGGATCGTCGCGTCGCAGCTAGGAAGTGAGCTCGCGCGGCTGGGCCATAAGGTGCACTTCATTAGCTACGAGCCGCCCTTCCGGCTGGACCGAAAGCAGCCCAATGTATCCTTCCACCAGGTGGAGCTGAACGAATACCGGCTGTTCAAGTATCCCGACTATACCCTACCGCTGGCAGTGAAGATGGTGGAGGTGGCGGCTAAGCATAAGCTGGATATCCTGCACGTCCACTACGCAGTGCCGCATGCGACGGCGGCGCTACTGGCTACGCAGATATCGCGGGCGCACATGCAGCGAACGCCGCACGTGATTACCACACTGCATGGGACCGACATTACGCTGCTGGCGCGCGATCCTAACCTGGGGCCGATCATCAAGTACTCGATCGAGAGTTCCTGCGGGGTGACGGCGGTATCGCGCAGTCTCAAGGAGGAGACGATCCAGGTGCTGAAGTCGAAGAAGCCGATAGAAGTGATCTACAACTTCTACCGGCCCAAGTCTCCGCGCAAGGGGCGGCAGGAGGTCCGGCGAGCCCTGCGCGTCCGCAAGGACGATTTTCTTCTCATCCACATGTCTAATCTCCGTCCCGTGAAACGCGCGCAGGATGTCCTGCGGGTGATCGCGGAACTAAAGGACCGACCCAACGTTAAGCTGCTGATTCTCGCCGGCGAATCCTTCGAACCTTTCCGCAAAATCGTCAAAAGGATGGGAATCGAGGAGCGGGTGATCGTGAAGTCGAACGTTCTGGACATCGAGAATTACCTGCACGCTGCCGACGCGGGCTTATATGCCTCGGAACGCGAGAGTTTTGGGATGGGCGTGCTCGAAACCATGAGCTTCGGCAAGCCGGTGGTGGCGACGAGGGTGGGCGGTGTGACCGAGATCATGCGCGACGGAGAAACCGGTTTCCTCAAGCGCCTGGGCGACGTTCGGGCGATGGCCGCTGCGGTTCGGACGCTGGCAAATGATCCCGATTTAGCAGCCCACATGGGAGAAGCGGCGCGCATCCGGGCGGAGCAGGAGTTTTCTTCGCACAAAAGCGTCGAGCAGTATTTGGATCTGTATCGCCGCACGATTCGAGATTGTCCGGACTAGGTTTATGCCAGCATAGAGAGCAAGACTACCTTGTGAGTAGCCGCGATTCTTTCCGTCGGGCCCAAGGAGACAAGCATGAAAAAGATAGAAGCGATCATTCAACCTCACAAGCTAGAGGACGTGAAGGCTGCTCTGGCCGCAATAGGCATCGACGGCATGACTATTTACGAGGGCCGTGGTCATGGCCGGCAAAAAGGGCACAGCGAGGTTTATCGCGGCGTCGAATATAGGGTCGACCTGTTGCCGAAGTTCAAGATCGAGATGGTCGTACCGGAAGACCGCGCCGAGGAGGTAGTTAGGAAGCTGATGGAAGCCGCGCGCACCGGCAAACTGGGCGACGGCAAGATCTTCGTGTCCGATATTTCTGAAGCATTCCGCATCCGGACAGGCGACTGGGGAGAGGCCGCCCTTTAAGTCCACCGGATTATTTTCCGAACGTAGTAAAATCCTCCCTGCATTTACAGACCTCCGGGACCTAGAATCAATCACCTGCGCATCCCGGACCTTCAGTTGCCCGGTGAAAACCGGCCTGGAGGTTCACCCTATGGAAAAGGACCGCTTGGATTCTGGTTCCATCCGCGAGGACTACGAATCGGACTTGCGATGGGAACGATTGCGCCGTCATCATCGCATCCTTACAGCCTTTTTGATCTTGCTCGCCGCCGTTCTCGTGGGTGCCGCCTGGCATGCGTACCCGATGCTCGGACGGCATGACTCGTTGCTCTCCCAGATGCCCACGGCTTTGACGGATATCCGGAAGGATGTGTCTAATTTGGGAGATCAAGCTAAATCGACGGATGCCAAAGTAGATGACTGGGGCAACCGCCAGGAAGAATTGCGCGGCCAGTTGAATAAAGCACGCGCGGATCTGATGGCACGCGTCGATTCCGCCAAGAAGCAGGCCAGTGACGCTTCGACCGCGCTGATCCAGCGGGCTCGCAGCGATTTCGCGACCCAGGTGGACAGCATAAAGACCCAGCTAGCCAAGCTGGAAACATCGCGCGAGAGCGACCGTGAGCAAATCGCGCAGTTACAAGAGGAACTGATTCACGTCCGAAACCAGATGAACCAGCAAGGCCAGGAACTCGCGTCGGTGCAGGGGCGGGTGACGCAGAACGCGGCGACAACGGACCAGGGATTCGCCGCTGTGAAATCCACCCAGCGCCAGGACCGGCACGATTTCGATGCATACGCGGACAAGTTCGCCGTGAAACGCGTCGACTTTGAGGTGAGCAAGAACCACGAGAGTTCCGTCGCGCCTGGGATTTCGGTGCAGGTGAACAGCACCGACGTTGCCTATCAGCGGCTCAGCGGCTCCGTCCTGGCGTCCGATGGTCACACCGTCTGGCTCCGCCAGCTCAAGGTGCAGGAACCGGTCTTCTTGACCAGTTTTGCGGATGGGCGCACGCGCGAGTTGGTCATCACGCGAGTCAATAAGACCGGAGCAATTGGTTACGTACTGATGCCGGCCCAGGACACGGTTACCAGTCCAGCGCGAGCCGAGTAAAAGTTCGCACGGCCACGCCCGACGGGCCCTTCGCCAGGAACGGCTTGGATTCGTCCAACCAGGCCGTTCCGGCGATGTCGAGATGCACCCACGGCGTATCGCCCGCGAACTCTTTTAGGAAATACGCCGCGCTGATGGCTCCGCCCCAGCGTCCGCCGATGTTGGCCAGGTCCGCGAAGGCGCTCTTGAGAAGATCCTTATAGTCGTCATCGAGTGGCATATGCCACGATTTTTCGCCTTCCGCTTTCGCTGCGGCCAGCACGCGTGCGAGCAGCGCGTCGTTGTTGGTGAAGACGCCGATATTCACGTTGCCCAGTGCGACCACGATGGCTCCGGTAAGCGTCGCGGCATCCACCAGGTGCGTGCAGCCTAGACGCTGCGCGTAGGTGATTGCGTCGACAAGAATCAACCGGCCCTCGGCGTCGGTATTCAGCACTTCGATGGTCTTGCCCGAAAGGGAAGTGACGATATCGCCGGGGCGCTGGGCTTTGCTTCCGACCATATTCTCGACGGCAGGCACCAGCGCAGTTACAGGGATGGACGGCTTCAGTTGTGCGATGGCGCGCATCGCGCCGAGCATGGCCGCACCGCCCGCCATGTCGTACTTCATCTTCTCCATGCCGTCGGCGGGTTTGATGGACACTCCGCCGGTGTCGAAGGTTACGCCCTTGCCCACCAGCCCGAGGTGGTCTTTCGTTGCAGGCGCCTGCGCCGGTTTGTAACGGATGATAATCAGCGCGGGGGGCTCGGCGCTGCCCTGCGATACACCTAGCAGCGATCCCATGCCGAGCTGGCGCATGCGCGATTCGTCGAGCACTTCGAACTCGAGACCGACTTCGGCGGCCATCGCGCGGGCGCGATCGGCGAGAAGAGTCGGAGTCATGATGTTGGCCGGTTCGTTGACCAGTTCGCGGGTGAAATTCTGCGCTTCGCCCAGGATCTTGCCGCGCTCGAAGGCGGCGCGGGCGGAATCGGGCGCGACCAGAATAAATGCCTCGAGAGATCTTGCCTCGCTGGACGGTTTGTGGCGATCGGGCTCGAAGTTGCCGAGGATTGCCCCTTCGATGGCGGCCTCCGCCTCAGCTCCCGTGAGAAACCACGCGAGCTTTTTCACGCCTTTTTGCTTGAGCGCTCGTACAGCGGTTCCGGCTGCGCGGCGCAAGACGGCGGCGTCGAATTTATCTTTTTTCCCTCCGCCGATCACTGCGACGCGCTTGGCCTTGAGCCCTTGCGGCTGGTGCTGAACCGCGAGCTCGCCCGTTTTGCCGGTGAATTCTCCTGAGGTCCGGAGTTCGTCGAGCCAGGGAGAGAAGCTTTTTAGCTCCGCCGGGGCAGTTTCTTCTTCGAATAAAAGCACAACGACCGCGTCGGCTTCGACGCGGTCGAGGGATTGAGATACTAGAGTGGTCTCCACTCCTAAAGCTTACTACTCGGCTCTATTTTTTAGCTTTCGAAAGCTCCTCATAGAACGGATCGAGACGCGCAGGCGGCGTCCACTGGGCTCCGGTGACATTCCAGCCGATGTCGTCGGTCTTTATCGACGCGAGCAACTTGTCCTTGGGCGTGCCCTTCTTCACTTGCTCCTCGGCGCGCGCGACAAAAGTATCCCATTTCATCTTGTAGGCCATCACATCGGCTTTGGTCATTACGTTGCCGTGGCCTGGGATCAGCGTGTCGAAATCGAGCTTCAGCGTACTGGCGATTAGCTTGGGCCATTCGACGGCACTGCCGCCGTCAGCGAAGTCGATATTCGGAGCGCCGTTGACGATGGCATCGCCGCCGGCGACGATCTTGAGATCGGGGAAGTAGACCACGGAATCGCCCCCGGTGTGTGCCCGGCTGAAATGATAAACCTCGGCTTTGACACCACCGAGTTTTATGGTCGTTTTCTTGCCATAGGTAACATTGGGTTCGGCCGGTTTCCCAGCAGGGGCGGTGTAAGTAGCCAGCTCGGCCTTCTCACCTTCATTGGCGATGACTTTGGCGCCGGCGTCCTCGAAGCTCTTGGTGTTGCCGCTGTGGTCCTGATGGACGTGAGTGATGACAACGTACTTGACCGGCAGTGTCGATACGGTCTTGATCTGCGCCATCAGGTCGTTGTAGTTAGCCTCGCCCAGGTTCTTGGTGTCGACCACGATCAGGCCGTCCTTGGTTACGCGAACGCTGGTGTTGCCGCCGGCCCCGGTGACTTCGTAGAAACCGTCCTTGATCTTGACGATCATCTGGCCCGCGGGGGGGCCGCCCTTCCCTTTGCCATCGCCCTTGCCTTTTCCATCCCCTTTACCCTGGGGCGGGCCCTGGGCAGAAACGATCATGGCGGCAGCGACGATGGCCGTCAACGCGGCCGTAGTGAACAAAGATTTACGCAGCATGGTTAGAATCCTTCTCAAGGGCAGAACACGTGCCCGAGCAGGATTGAGTATAGCTCAGTCCCGGCCGTGGCGGCCCAGGGCAGCCTTGGCTTCCGCCTTCATTTCGCTAGCCCGCTCGCTCTCGCGCTTGTAGAGCGATTTAGATGCGAGGGTGGTCTCACTTCTAGGGCTCACTGATGCTTGAGCAACCGCGCTCCATTTACTGTCGCAGCTCGGCTAAGGGCTGACCGCTTAATGGGGCAGCGAACGGGCGTACAATCTATGGCGTGAGGATCGAATGAGAATCTATCTCCTAGCCGCGCTTACCCTGATTTCTTCCGCCTGCTTATTCGCCGACTCGGTGCTTAAGGGCACGGTCACGGACTCAGAGGGTGCTGCCATAGCTAGCGCGACGATCTTCATTCACTGGGATTCAGCTGGAGGCACCGTCGGACTAAAAAGTAATGTTGGAATCAAAGAGGATCTTATCGTTCGGACTGGAGCTAACGGCGGGTTCTCAGTAAATCTTCCACCCGGCTTCTACGATCTGTTCGTGAGCAGTCCAGCCTTCACGCCATTTTGCGGCAAGGTCCGAACACGCGAAGGGAGTTCCGTTACGTTCGATTCTAAACTTCAGGCGAGTGGATTGGTTATCAATGAACTCGGGTTCAGAATTGAACCTAACGCTCCCATAGTGGAGCGAAAAAACTCGAAGTAGTAACTAGCTGCGCCCCGGTGGGGAATGCTAGTCCCGGCCGCGACGGCCCAGGGCGGCCTTGGCTTCCGCCTTCATTTCGCGAGCCCGCTCGCTCTCGCGCTTGTCGTGGAACTTTTTGCCCTTGCCCACGGCCAACTCGACCTTGATCCGGCCGTTCTTCAGATACAACTTGGTCGGCACGACGGTCAGGCCACGCTCTCGGGTGGTCTCCTGAAGCTTAATGATCTCGGAGCGGTGCAGCAGGAGTTTGCGCCGTCGAACGGGCTCGTGATTCATCAGGTTGCCGTGCGAATAGTGCGAGATGTGGGCGTTTACCAGCCAGGCTTCATTGGCCGCGACCTCTCCATAGGCGTCCTTGAGCTGGATCATGCCCGCCCGGGCCGCCTTGACCTCGGTGCCAGTTAAAACGAGGCCGGCTTCGGTCCGGTCCGACAGGAAGTAGTCATGCCCTGCCGACCGGTTATCACTCAGAATCTTTATTTTCTCTTTGGTATCCACGCGAGCAACCCAAATGACGTCAAGGGCTTATGAGGCCCCGGGTGCAAGTGTAACACGCGGGGTTGGGGTTGATTCGGTAAATTAATGACCTATAAGTACTTACGAGTAATCGCGGCGGTTTGCCTGACCCTGCT
>JAICXC010000104.1 GCA_025980665.1 Bryobacteraceae bacterium | reverse complement strand
GAGGCGTTCGAGCCCACGTCCACTGGCCGGTCTTGAGGAATCCACTCATCGCCAATCGGGTAGCCATCGGCGAAATAGGGGTAAAGCTTTAGCTCTTGCCGCAGGAAAGTCCCATAGGGCTCGAACGTTCCATGTTATGGGTTCCATGCGATAATGTCGGTAGACGTACCTAGGTGCCCGCGGGAGCTCGCCCGCGCGGCAACCGCTTTATTCTTAACGTTTACAGGAAGTATGACGCCTCGCAGCCTGGAAGTTCTGCATGAGATCGTCGAGAGCTACATCGCTAATGGCGAACCGGTGGCCTCGCGTTCCATCGCCCGGCGCCGCCGCGACGGCCTTAGCGCAGCTTCCATCCGGAACGTAATGGCGGACCTGGACGAAGAAGGCTACTTGACGCAGCCCCATACTTCGGCTGGAAGAGTACCCACGGAAAAAGCCTTCCGCAGTTATGTGCAATCGCTGGGCATGCGCAAGATGGTGGCAGCGGAAATTGAGCGTCTGCGTGGCCAATTCGGGTTGCTCGAGACGATGGAGCAGCGCATCGAATATACGTCGCGTACGCTCACGGAGCTGACTCACGGCGTGGGTCTGGCAGCCTCGATTCCCCGAGCTAATCCCGCTTTAGATCAGGTGGAGCTGATCGCGCTTCCGGAACGCCGCGTATTGGTAGTCGTGGTCACGAAGGATCACCAGGTCAGCAACCGCGTGGTGACGCTGGAAGAATCGCTCACCTCCGACGAGCTGGCTTCGATTCGCAATTACATCAATCGCAACTTCACGGGATGGTCGCTCGAAAACGTCCGCCGCGAACTTGCCGGACGGCTGGCACGTGCGGAAGCGACTTACGACGCGGTGCTCCAGAAGCTTACGGTGCTGTACTCCAAGGGTCTGCTGGACATCGGGCTGGCTCCCGAAGTGCGCATGGATGGCGCAAGCAATCTGGTGGTTTTGGATCTGCACCTCACTAAAGAAAAGATGCGCGAGCTGTTCCGGGCCTTGGAAGAAAAGAAGCGCGTCCTAGAGCTGTTGGACCGCTTCCTCGAGAATCCCGCAGGCGAAGTCGGCGTGCACGTGGGACTCGGGGGCATTCATCCGTCGATGCGCGAGCTTTCGTTAATCGGGCTGCCGGTGCGCCTGGAGGACGGGCTTTCCGCCGTGATCGCCGTGCTCGGCCCCATGCGCATGAACTACACCCGGGTGATCTCGACTGTCCAGCACGTGGGCCAGGCGTTCTTTGGTTGATAACACCAGGCTGAGTGGACACGCCTGCTAATCTAGAATTGTGAGCAGGGAACCGGTCACCGATCACATTGAGAAGAACCCAGTGGAAACGAATCCGGACGTGAACGCCGATCAGGCCGAAGTCGATCCAGCAGGGCTGGAAGCAATCACGGCAGAGCGCGATCGCTTGGCCGCCGAAAATGCCGAGCTGCAGGATCGCTTTCTGCGCTTCCAAGCCGAGTTCCAGAACTTTCGCAAGCGCGCCGACAAGGATCGTCTGGAGTACAGCGAGTACGCCAGCATGGAGGCCGTCCGCACGCTGCTTCCCATCATCGATGACTTTGAACGGGCCTTACAGACCGAAACGGCAGACAGGACCTACGCCCAGGGCATGGAACTGATTCGCCAGCGTCTGTTCGAGACCCTCAAGAAACTAGGCCTGGAGCCGATGATTGTGCAGGGAGAGCCGTTTGATCCGCACATCCACCACGCCGTGGAAATGGTGGAGACCGAGGACGCACCCGACCATACCGTCCTAGCCGAATACCAGCGTGGCTACAATTTCAAGGGCCGCCTGCTGCGTCCGGCGATGGTCAAGGTCGCTGTCGAGCCGAAGCGAGATTAACCAGTGAGCGTGACCAAAAGAGACTATTATGAAGTCCTCGGTGTAGTCCGGGACTGCGACGAAACTTTGCTGAAGGCGTCCTACCGCAAGCTCGCCTTGGCGCATCATCCCGACCGCAATCCGGGCGATAAACACGCTGAAGAAAAATTCAAGGAAGCCGCCGAGGCTTATAGCGTCTTGAGCGATCCGCAGAAGCGTGCCGCCTATGACCGCTACGGACACCAGGGTGTTTCCAGCGCCGCCGGCGGAGGCTTCGACCCCAACGGAATGCCGGATCTGAGCGACATCCTGAACGAGATGTTCGGGTTCGGCGATGTGTTCAGTTCGGGATCACGCCAGCAGCGCCGATCGCGGCCGCAGCGGGGCGAAGACCTTCGTTACGACTTGGATATCAGCTTTGAGGATTCGATGCGCGGCCTGGCCGTCGACATTCAGGTCCCGCGCATGGAAGAGTGCGGTCGCTGCAAGGGCAAAGGCGCCGAGCCCGAAGACGGCGTCACCACGTGCCCCACGTGCCGCGGACGCGGCGAAGTAATTTATCAGCAGGCGTTCCTATCGGTCCGTCGAACATGCAACATGTGCAGTGGGCGAGGCCAGATCATCCGGCGTCCCTGCAAGGAGTGCAAGGGCCAAGCCTACCTGCGCCACGAACGCAAGCTCAAGGTCAACATTCCGGCCGGTGTCGACAACGGCACCCAGCTCCGCTTGACCCAGGAAGGGCAGCCTGGCGGAAATGGCGGACCCCCTGGAGACTTGTTTGTAGTTCTGAAGGTCGCCGAGCATCCAGTGTTCGAGCGGCACGAATTCGATCTGCACTGCACGGTTCCCGTGAATATCGCACAGGCTGCGCTGGGATGTTCGGTGGACGTGCTGACGTTCGACGGCCTGCAGAGCGTGAAAGTCCCCGAAGGATCGCAGGCTGGGACACGACTGAAGCTGAGAGGCCTCGGTGTCCCACATCTGAACTCCAGTGGACGCGGCGACCTATACGTTCACGTCGCGGTCAAAGTCCCCCAAAAGCTAACCCGCGACCAGCGCCGCCTGCTGGAAGAACTCCGCAACATGCTCCCGGCTGAGAATGAGCCAGAAGAGAAGAGCATCCTGTCGAAGGTCAAAGATTATTTCATGTAAGCCGTCCGGAGCGTTCAAGCCGCCGACGCAAATCCTCGGCAATTGGACCCAGGTCCTCCACGGCCACCTTCATCTTGCGCCGCCAGTTGGGATGCTGCCAGGTGCTGGCAGGTAGGTTCTGCTGCTCGGTTTCTCCGGTCAAATCTTCCTGATTGACGATGGCCAGCGCGCACGGTGTCGACAGGATGAACCCCAACGCATCGCCGGCGAATCCAGCGCGCTGTAACGCATCCTCGAGTCGGCCGAGTTCTTCCCGGCGTGCGGCCCATTGCTGCTCATAGCCCGCCTGGTCCACCAGTCCCGCGGCGCGGCGCGCTTCGATGTCGCGCCCTTCGCGAAATCCCGCGACCGTCGGCAAATCGTGTGTGGTGGTCGAGACAGCCGCCTGCGCGGGATACTCCTGCGGCAGGCGGAAACTTCCATCCGGATTCTTCTCGAACCATAGCAGCCGGTATCCGAGAATCCCCATCTCGCCCAGCTTGTGGCGCACCGACCATTCGACGGTCCCCAGATCTTCACCGACCGCGATGAATCCGCCGCGCACGCTCTCCAGCGCCAGGATGCCGAGCAGATCGTCCGCGTAATCCTTCACGTAGGCGCCCTGTGCCGCCGTAAGAGCGTCGGGTATCCAGAACAAACGAAAAAATCGCATCACATGATCGATGCGCAGCGCGCCGCCATGCCGTGCATTCTTGCGGATAGATTGCGCGAACAACTCGTAGCCATTTTCACAGTGAGCTTCGCGATTGGGCGGCGGAAACCCCCAGTCCTGGCCGCTGGGAGCCAATTCGTCCGCGGGAGCTCCCACGCGCGCACCGTGGGCATAAAAAGACCGGTTCATCCACAGATCCGCACCGAACCGGTCGGTGGCCAGCGCCAGATCGTGATACAGCCCGATCTTCATTCCTTGCGCGATCGCGTGATCCTGCACCTCGGCCAGTTGCTGGTCTACCTGCCACTGTAAAAACTTGTAAAACCGGACATCGTCGCGATGCTGTTCTGCAAATTCCGTCACAGCGGGAGATCGCGGATCCTGATACTCGGGCGGCCAGTCTTTCCACAGCCAGACTTCAGCGTTCCCACGATGGATATGTTCATCGAGAGCGCAGAACACCGCGAAGTCCTGCAGCAGCGAGCCTTCGATCCGCCCAAATTCCTCGAAATCGCCGGTGTCGCCCGACTCCTGAAATCGTTTGAAACATTGGCGCAGCGCCCGCAGCTTGACTTGCGCGACACGTTCGTATTCCACCAGCTCAGTCCCTCGTAGGGCGTCGATCTCATGACGGGGCGCGTCCTCTTCGAGAAATCCCGGCACGCCCTCGACATCCAGATAGAGATAATTCCGATACAGCGAGCACAGCGGCAGATAGGGGCTGGTGTTATAAGGCTGGCGGTTGGGAATCGCGTGCAGCGGATTCAGCGCGATGAAGGCCGCGCCCGCGGGAGCCATCGTGTCGACTATGGCGCGCAGATCGGTAAAGTCGCCGCATCCCCAGTTGCGTAGCGACCGCACGCCGTAGAGACTGAGGGCGAAACCAGCCGGACGCCCTTCGACCTGCCGCGCTCGCCGCGGGCAGACTATGAAGCGCGCGTCTTCAAACGCCTCTTGCTCAGGTTTTTTCATCCAGTACACGCGCAGATCGTGGTAGCCCAGCCGCAAGGTCGGCAAGGGGACGCGCTTGGAAATGAAGTCGTGTGAGGCGATCGAGAATCGTTCCTGGTCCTTTAGTTCCGGCAGCCAGAACCAGTGGTGTTCCTTATCGCCGTTTTCCCACCGAAACTCCATCTTGATCGAAGCGCCCGCGCGCTCGGCAGGAATACGCAACTGGATCGAATCGAAGTCTTCGAAAACGACTACGGTCCGATCGAAGGCGCGGGACCATCGGTCCAGATCGCGTGCCTGGGCCGCGGCCTCCAATTCGTATTGGTTCGCAGCGGGTACCCCGAGCGCCGCCAGGACGCCCCGCAGGCTTTCATCCGAAGCGACATGCATCTGTCCCCAGGTGTCGGTGTATTCGAGCTCGACGCCCCAGCCTGCGGCGGCGCGCTCCAGAGCTTCGCGGTCGGAGGCCAACCTTCAGTGTAATCGCCCGTGAGATAATGATGTTCGTGGAAGAGCCCAAATTTCAGTTGAGCCAGCCGCCCGCGTTGTTCGCGCGCGTCGACGATGAACCCGCCCCGCTGGATGAATTTGGGCAATCCATCCTCACAACGTCCCTCGACAAGGTGATCAACTGGGCCCGCAAGAACGCCATCTGGCCGATGAGCTTCGGCTTAGCGTGCTGCGCCATCGAGATGATGTCGATGATCGCCTCGCGCTACGACATTTCGCGTTTCGGCGCGGAAGTCATGCGCGGCTCGCCGCGGCAAAGCGATCTGATGATCATCGCCGGCAGGGTATCGAACAAAATGGCCCCGGTCATCCGCCGCCTATATGAGCAGATGCCCGAACCTAAGTGGGTGATCTCGATGGGCGCCTGCGCGACGTCCACCGGCGTGTTTTCGAATTACGCTCTGGTGCCCGTGAATCAGGTGATCCCAGTCGACGTCTACGTTCCCGGCTGCCCGCCGCGGCCCGAGCAGTTGATCTACGCCATTATGCTCCTGCAAAAGAAGATCGAGCAGGACAAGAACGTCGTGGCGAAGGTCCTCAACCTCGCGTAGTACTCTTATACTCCGCACATTCTTCCTCTTGCCATTCTAGGAGAGTCGTGATAGCATTCCCCTAGTCATCCTAGGAAGGAGGGCCCGACTCATGGCCAAACCTCCCGTCGAGATCCTGCAAGGGACGCTCGACATGCTGATTTTGAAGGCCGTTTCGCTCGGTCCGCTGCATGGATATGGCATCCTCCTGCGGATCCTGCAAATCTCCAACGAAGCCCTGCAGATTCCCCAAGGATCGCTGTACCCGGCGCTCTACCGGCTGGAACACGGCGGATTCATTACATCCGAGTGGGGCGAAAGCGAGAACAATCGCCGCTCGAAGTTTTACGAGCTGACCGCGGCCGGGCGTAAACATCTGACCGAAGAAACGGCCTACTGGGGTCGTCTCACCGAGGCTATCGGCGACGTCCTGAAGGCCCGGCCCAGCGAGGGGTAGCCCATGTTCAAGCGACTCCTGTCTCTGTTTCACCGTGGGCGATTCGAATCGGATCTGGACGCTGAACTACGCGACCACCTACAGAAATACAGCGACGATCTGGTTGCCCATGGCATCGCTCCGCAAGAAGCGGAACTGCGGGCCCGCCGCGAGTTCGGCCGGTTCATCGCGGTGAAGGAAGATGTCCGTGAATCCTCTGGATTAGCCTGGGCCGATACCGCCGCTCGCAACTTCCGCTATGCCTTCCGCACGCTGCGCAAGAATCCGGCCTTCTCGCTGACGGTGATCGTTACGCTGGCGCTGTGTATCGGCGCGAACACCGCGATCTTCAGCATCGTGGATGCGATGCTGTTTCGTCCTCTGCCCTACCCTGACCCGGGCCGTCTGGCGCGCGTGTCGCGCCTGGATCGCAGCCCACGAGGCTGGTACGAACAAGTCGAGGTGAACGGCCGCACTTGGGAGTATATCCACGGCCATGCGCGCACGATCGATGTGGCCGTACACAGCGGATTTGAGGGAGTGAATCTGGTGGCGCCGGCCGGCGGGGCACAATATGTTCGGCAAGTTCGCGTATCCACCGGCTTTTTTCGGGTGTTGGGTGTTGCCCCGAGGATCGGGCGTGAAATCGCTCCCGAGGAAGATCGCGACGGCGGCCCACCTGTAGCCGTCTTGAGCCACGGATTGTGGACGCGACTGTTCGCCTCCGATGCCGAGATTCTTGGGCAAACCATTCTGCTGCGCGGCGAGCCCTATACCGTAATCGGAATCATGCCACAAGGTTTCGACACCACGCCGTCAGCGGAGCTGTGGACCCCACTGCGCCCGTCGACACGTGGCGAAGGCGGGGGCGTGAACTACTCGATGATCGCGCGCCTGCTGCCTGGCTCTTCCACCGAAAAGGCGAATGCGGAGTTGGAGACGCTCGGGGCACAATTCATCGCCGCAAACCATTTCAAGATTGCGTCCATGCGCTGGCACCTGATCACCGTGCAGCGGGCCAACGGCGATAGCGATCGCGGACCGGTCCTGCTGTTATGGGCGGCGGTGGGTCTGGTCCTGCTGATTGGATGCGTGAACGTCGCCGGGCTGATGCTGGCCCGGGGCGGCGCGCGCCAGCACGAAATCGCGACGAGGATGGCACTCGGAAGCGGGCGCGGTGGCATCCTCGCGCAATTGCTTTCTGAAAGCCTGGTGCTGGCGATCATCGGCGGCATCGCCGGATTGGTGCTCGGCTCGGTTGCCATAGACGCTCTCAAACCCGTGGTGATGGCCACGTTGCGGCCCACCCAACCCATCACTCTGGATACGCGGGTTGTAATCGTGACCGTATTCACCGCGCTACTAACCGCCCTGATTTTCGGATTTTATCCTGCTTTAGCGAGTTCACGAGGCGATCTGCTCAATGCGCTGGGCAGCTCCAGCCGGACGGCCTCGGCATATCGCAACGCGTGGGCTCGGCGCGGACTGGTGGTCTGTGAAGTCGCACTCGGCATGGTACTTCTGGTGAGCGCCGGCTTGGTGCTGCGTCCACTCATTTACCTGAACGGCTTGAATCCCGGATTCGACGGCCGTCATGTCCTGACGGCTAGTCTTTCCCTGAAAGACGCGCGCTATACCGCGGACGGCACAGTGAATCGTCTGTTCGAAACTTCGCTCGCCGGGATTCGCCAAACGCCCGGCGTGGAAGCGGCAGGCATCGGATTGACCCTGCCCTACGAGCGGGCGTTGAATGACGGCGCACGAATCGTGGACGGGCCGAATGCGATGACGGAGGCACAGATCACCGACCTCCTCTACGTTACCCAGGGTTACTTTGAGGCGCTGCGCTTCACCATGCGCCGCGGACGCATGTTCGAAGAGCACGACACGGTCGGAGCGCCGTTGGTCGCAATCGTGAACGAAGCGTATGTCCGCCATTATTTCAAAAATGACGATCCGCTCGGCCGCCATTTGAGCATGGCTGGTGCGCTTCATGAAATCGTGGGTGTGGTGGCGGATGTTCAGCAACAGAGTGGCTGGGGGAACTTCGCCCCGATAGCGTCCACCCCCACGGTCTACGTTCCCACCGCACAGTTATCGGGCCGCGATCTACAGGCCATGGACAACTATTACTCCCCGCATTGGGTGGTGCGCGCAGGGGGTCCGCAAGCCGATATCGCACAGGCCATGCGGGCGGCGGTGGCATCCGTCGACCGCCAGCTCCCGTTCGCGGAATTTCGCAGCATGGATGAAGTGCGCTCCGGCGCATTTTCGCGTCAGCGGCTTCAGGCGGTTCTATTGGGCTCGCTCGCGGCGCTTGCTCTGGTGTTAGCAGCCGTCGGCATCTACGGCCTGGTCGCCCACTCGGTGATGGAACGGACCCGCGAGTTCGGCATTCGCTTAGCGCTCGGGGCGCCGCGCTGGCAGGCGATCGGACAAGCCGCGCGGCCGGGCATTCTATTGACGCTGATCGGTGCGGCCGTCGGCTTTTTCCTGGCGCAAGGGGCGGGACGATTGCTCGCGTCGGTGCTGTGGGGCGTCCAACCCGACGATCGGACCGCCTTCGTGAGCGTGACTGCATTACTCGTAATCGTCGCCGCTTTGGCCAGCCTGGTCCCCAGCCTGCGCATCGCACGGCTGGATCCAGCCACGACGCTGCGGGAAGAATAAGATATACTCCCAGGCGGTGCGTCCCAACCGGGCGCGGGAGCCTGCAATGAAATATCCGTACCTTTTGCTGATCGCGCCGGTCACTGTGATCTTCGCCGCCGATCCCTACGCCGAGCAGCTTTTTCAAAAGAACTGCGCCTCCTGCCACCAGGCCGCGGCTGGAGCGGAGGCTCGGGTCCCGCAAATCGCCGCCCTCAAAACGATGACGCCTGCGGCGATTCTACGAACGCTTGAAAGCGGCATCATGAACGCGCAAGCCGCTCCGCTTTCCGGCGACGAGCGTCAGAAGATCGCCAACTTCCTCGGCACGGCCGTGACCGTCGAACGGCGGCGTGAGGAGATCGCTAATCCCTGTCCCGCGGGCGCGCAATGGAAGAACACCGCGAGTTGGTCCAGTTGGGGAGGCGGACTCACGAACACGCGCTTCCTCCCAGCGAATGACGCGGGATTACAAGCAGAGTCCGTGCCTCGTCTCGCATTGAAGTGGGCGTTCGCGTTCCCGGATACATCCACTTTGCGATCGCAGCCGGCGGTGTATCGCGGTCGAATCTTCGTCGGCAGCCAAGACGGCAGCGTGTACGTGCTCGACGCCGCTACGGGCTGCGTCCACTGGTCGACGACGGTTCAGTCGCAGGTCCGCTCGGGCATAACGACCGGAGAGATCGCGGGCAATCCGACGATCTTTTTCGGGGACTCCGCCGGATTCGTGTACGCGCTGGACGGCGCCACGGGTAAACAGTTGTGGAGGATGCGTCCGGACGAACATCCGGCTTCGACCATGACCGCGACTCCCGTGTTCTACAACGGACGTTTGTACGTCGGAGCGGCGTCTCGCGAAGAAGCTCTGTCGGTTTCTTCCGGCTACCAGTGCTGTACGTTTCGCGGCAGCGAATCGGCGCTGGATGCGGTCACCGGCAAGCCGATCTGGAAGAGATACATGATTCCCGAGGTCGCCAAGCAGCACGGCAAAACCAAGCAAGGGGCTGCGTCTTTCGGACCGTCGGGCGTCGGCGTGTGGACCGCTCCCACGCTCGATCCGGAGCGCGACACCATGTATGTGACTACTGGCGACAACTATTCCGATCCAGCGACACCGCTGAGTGACGCCGTGGTCGCGTTGCGAATGTCCAGCGGCGATATTCTCTGGTCGAAACAGCTCACCGCCAAGGACGCTTGGAACAGCTCCTGCCAGCTCCCCGGCAAAGTGAACTGCCCGGATACGGAAGGTCCGGATTTCGATTTCGCGGCGTCCGCGATCCTGATTAGTTTGCCGAATGGTTCCCGCGCACTGCTGCTGGGCCAGAAATCCGCTGTGGTCTACGCGATCGACCCCGATAAGAAAGGTCAAACGCTGTGGCAAGCTCGCATCGGTGAGGGCGGTACGGTCGGCGGGATCGAATGGGGTCCGGCCAGCGACGGACGCAATATCTACGTCGCTCTCTCCGACATTCGCTTCGAAGTGGCGCGCAAGCCCGGCAGCAATGACCGGACCTACGAGCTCAATCCCAGCAAGGGCGGCGGCCTGTTCGCGTTTCGCGTCGATAACGGCGAACGGATGTGGCAGACTCCACCACCTCCGTGTGGCGACCGGAGGCCTTGTAGTCCCGCACAATCGGCAGCCATCACGGCAATTCCTGGGGCGGTATTCTCGGGTTCCGAAGACGGTCACTTGCGGGCGTATGCGACCAGCAATGGGCAGATCATCTGGGACTTCGACACTGCCCGCGAATTCAAGACGGTAAATGGCGTCGTCGGACACGGAGGCGCGATCGACGTCGCTGGACCAGTGGTCGCAGGCGGCATGCTGTTTTCGGTATCCGGATATCCGGCACGCGGCGGGATGGGCGGCAATGTCTTGCTGGCGTTCGGAGTGGAATAGCTACCATAGAAAAGAAACATGTCCGACATCTCCCGGGATACGGCTCCAGTCGGCATTTCTCCAGCGATCGAAGTTCGCAATCTCCGGAAGCTGTACGATCAGAAAGCCGCGGTGGACGGACTCACTCTCAGCGTTCCTCGCGGCTGCTTCTTTGGATTCCTCGGACCCAACGGCGCCGGCAAAACCACCACCATTAAGATGTTGATGGGCTTGGCGCCGCCCACTTCCGGATCAATCCACCTGCTCGGACTGCCGATGCCGGAAGAAGGTTTGGCCATCAAGCGCCAGATCGGACTGGTTCCCGACGAGTCCCTCCTGTTCGATCACCTTACCGGTGGTGAGTTCATCGAATTCGTCGGGCGCATTTACGGCTTGGAGCGCACCGTCGCCCGGGAACGCAGCATGGAGCTGCTGAACTTGTTCGAACTAGGCAACGCATCGCGCAAGCTAATCTCCGAGTATTCCAAAGGCATGCGCAAGCGCGTGGCGATGGCGGCCGCTCTGATCCATCGGCCTCAGCTCTTCCTCATGGACGAGCCATTCGAGGGCGTGGATGCCGTCGGCGCACGATTAATGAAAGACATTCTGTTGGAGCAAGTCCGCCACGGCGCGACCATCTTCCTGACGTCGCACGTATTAGAAGTGGTCGAACGTCTGTGCGACCGGGTCGCCATCATCAACGAAGGCAAGCTGGTGCAAGAAGGATCCATGCAGGAACTGCGCGGATCGTCGCAGACCCTGGAAGATGCGTTCGTTCGCGCCGTGGGCGTCGGTGCATTGCGCGAGACGCTGGATTGGCTCTGATGGCATCATGAATCAGGCCCGCGCCATCCTCTGGGCCCAGTGGCGCTCGCAGCGCAATTTCTTCCCGCGCCGGGGGATCGGCTGGACCGCGATTGTTGGCCTGATCTGGTATGGATTCTGGATCGCCGGGGCGTTCGCCGTAATGCTCTTGACCAGCTCCCCGCTATCTTCCAGTCTGTCGGGAGTGTTTTTGCTCGTCTTTCTGTACTGGCAAGTCGTCCCGGTGCTCATGGCGGCTTCGGGAGCGTCGCTCGACCTGCGCAAGCTCCAGGCTTATCCGATTCCCTTTTCGCAGTTGTTTTGGCTGGAGGCGGTGCTCCGCATAACCGTGGCTATCGAAGTGATCCTGATCCTGACGGGTGCTGGGATCGGGATTCTGCGAAATCCCACACTGCATCCCTGGGATGCACTGGGCTTACTGCCCTTCGCGGCATTCAACCTTGTGTTGGGCGTCGGGATGCGCGATACGATTGCCCGCGTGCTGGCACGCCGGCGCATCCGCGAGGCGGCTTTTTTTCTTCTAATCCTATGCGCTGCCCTGCCGCAGATTGTGTTCACCCGCGGCCGGGGATCAGCGGAGCGCCTGCGCGCGTTGATGGCGCGAGGATCGTGGGTTGGTTGGCCCTGGACGGCCACGGCGGATTTTCTGCAGGGACACGGGCAACTCCGTGCCTTGTCGATCCTCGCTGTGTGGCTGGCCGGCGCCGGACTCTTCAGCTACTGGCAGTTCCGCCGCACGATTCTCTTCGACACTGAGGCCGCATCCGCACGTGCGTCGGGCGGCTCCGCCGTATCCAGCTTCGTGGAGGACTTCATCGAACGATTCTTCCGGCTTCCGTCCATGCTTCTGGGCGATCCACTGGGCGCGCTGGTCGAAAAAGAAGTGCGCTTCCTGACTCGCTCGCCACGTTTCCGCCTGGTGTTCCTCATGGGATTCACTTTCGGCCTGCTGATCTGGCTCCCCATGGCCCTGGGCAGGCAGGGAGCTTCGGAATCGTTTCTGGGCTCGAATTACCTTACGGTGGTCAGCATGTATTCGCTCATACTGCTTAGCGAGGCGTGCTTCTGGAACTTTTTCGGATTCGACCGCTCCGCGGCTCAGTTCTACTTCCTGGCGCCCATCGCATTCTCGCGCGTCATGATCGGCAAGAATCTCAGTGCGCTGTTTTTCATCGTGCTCGAGATCGGCATGATCACTCTAGTCTGCGGATTGCTAGGGATGCCGCTGCACCCGCGCACGCTGGCAGAGTCTTTCAGTGTGGCAGCAGTCCTCAGTGTCTTCATGCTGGCCGCGGGGAACCAATTGTCGCTGCGCCAGCCGCGCCCGATGAATCCGGCGGCGTCATTCCGATCCGGCGCCTCCGGCCGCGTTCAGGCGATTCTCTTCATGATCTGGCCGATCGCATTCGTACCCGTCGGGTTAGCCTACCTGGCCCGTTACGCGTTCGACAGCGAGGCTGCCTTCTTTGGCGTTCTGGCGGTGGATGCGGCGATCGGCGCGATCGTCTATAAGTTATCTCTCAATTCCGCGGTGGCCGCGGCCGAGCAGCTCAAGGAACAGATCGTCACCGCACTTTCGCGCGGGGAGGGTCCGATTACCGCCTAAGTTATATTCGAGAGATGGATCGCGAAGTCCGGAGTCAGTTTGACGAGGTCTGGGCCATTCTGGAACGAACGGCGCAGCGTGGCGAGCAGGCTGAGGCTCGCTTCAATCGTCGCATGGACGCTGCTGAGAGGCGTATGGATCGCGCTGACAAGGAGATCGAGGCCACGCGTAAACTCGTCGTTGCAGGCATGAAGATCGTGATGCGAAACTCGGCCGACATCAAATCGCTCGGTAAGCGCATGGACGCTTTTCTCCGCAGTGCCGGGAACGGACACAACGGTGGAAACGGCCACGGCCCTAGACGAAGCCGTTAAGACGCCGCCTTGGCGAGCGGCGCCTTTTCGATCGCTAGAAGCTTTTCCTTGGTCGCAAGACCGCCGCCGAATCCTCCTAGACCCCCATCGCCCGCGATCACACGATGACACGGAATCACAATGGGAATCCGGTTTTTTCCGTTCGCCGAGCCCACCGCGCGCGATGCCCTGGGATTGCCCACCCGCTTGGCCAGCTCACCATACGAGATGGTTTCTCCATAGGGAATCTCCTGCAGCGTGCGCCACACCTTGCGCTGGAAGTCGGTGCCTTCGGGTGCCAGCGGGAGATCGAAATCTTTCCGTCTCCCAGCGAAATATTCTCGTAACTGCCGCACGGATTCCGCCAGCGGACCGCTCATGGACTCGGTCCAGCCGGCTTCAGGTTTCTGCGGCTTGCCGTTCTTGGGAAACGCGATCAGATGAATGCACTCATCGTCGCCGGCGATCAGCAGCGGGCCAATCGGGGTTTCGGCATAACAGTACTTCATAGCCACAGTATAAGATGGAGAGACACATGGCTCTAGCGGTTTTGTTGTTCGTCTTTTTCGTCATCATTGTGCTGATCGGCTTGTTCATCTTCCCGCCCACGAAGTGGGTGCAATGGTTCGCGAGTCAGAACAAAAGGAAGTAGCCCGCGCGAACTCGTTTCAGATTGCAGTGGCGAGCGCCTTGTAATTGCCTCGGATCATAGGCTGCCGAATGTTTTGCCTTCTTCGGCTAATCTCTCTAGTAACGGCGCTGGCTTCCAACCAAATTCCCGCACCCGCTCGCGAATCTTCTTAGGCCCCGTGGTATCCGCGTAGAACATTGGGCCGCCGCGATATGCCGGGAATCCGTAACCGGTTAGATAAATGACATCGATATCCACCGCGCGCGACGCGATTCCTTCTTCGAGCACCTTAGCGCCTTCATTGATCAGCGCGTAGATGCACCGCTCGACGATCTCATCGTCCGCGATCGCACGATGAGCTTTCTGGAGTAAAGCAAGCACCTCCGGGTCGGCCGTGGGCTTGCGATTTTCGTCGTATTTGTAAAAGCCCGCGCCAGTCTTTTGCCCGTATCGTCCCGCCGCGTATAATTTGTCGACAGCCTCTGGCTGTTTCGATCCAACGGGTGGCGGGAACTCTTGCTCGATCCTCCAAAACACGTCGATCCCGCTCAGATCGGCCACTGCCAGCGGTCCCATGGCCATTCCGAAATCGGTAAGCGCGCGATCCACCTGCTCGGGGGTAGCGCCTTCCTCTACCAGCAGCTGTGCCTGCTCCATGTACGGGAACATCATGCGGTTGCCAACGAATCCGGAGGCGTTTCGCACCACCACGCCGACTTTCTTGAGCGTCTTCGCCAGCGCCGTCGCCGTCGCAATCACGCGATTCTCGGTGGCCTTGCCGCGCACCACCTCCACCAGACGCATCACGTTCGCGGGACTGAAGAAGTGCGTCCCGATCACCATCTGCGGCCGCGACGTAACGGCCGCAATCGCGTCGATATCGAGCGTGGACGTATTCGAAGCGAGAATACAATCGCGTTTGGCGACTTTATCGATCTCCGCGAATACCTGCTTCTTGATCGCCAGCGATTCGAAGACGGCTTCAATGATGATGTCGGCGTGCTCGAAACCCGCCCAGCCGAGTTGCGGCGAGATCCTCGCGATACGCTCTTCCGCCGCGGCTGCCGTGAGCCGGCCGCTTTTGACCGAGCGCTCGTAGTTCTTGCGGATGGTAGCCAAGCCGCGGTCGAGCGCCGCTTGCTCCGCGTCTTTTAAAAAGACTGGGATGCCGGCGTTGGAAAGAGCCATCGCGATTCCGCCACCCATGGTCCCGGCGCCGATCACGGCGGCTTGGCGGATCGGATAGACCGGCGTGTTTTTCGGAAGATCGGGAATCTTCCCAACGGCACGCTCGGCAAAGAACGCGTGAATGAGGGCCTTGCACTGGTCCGAGTGCAGGCACCGCTCGAAAATTTCAGCCTCTAGGCGAATCCCTTCCTCGAAAGGCAGTGCCGCCGACGCTTCTACGGCATCCAGCGCCGCGACCGGCGCGGTCAACTTGCCCCGGAGTTTTTTGCGGATCTCCGAGATATCGGCTGGCATCACCGGCAGATCGCGCGTTCGTCTCGGTCTTTGAGCCTCGCGAGCGAAAGCGATCGCGGCCTCGAGCAGATCACCGTCAGTGATTTTATCGATGATGCCGACAGCCAATGCCTCTTTCGCCGAAATGGGCTCGCCGAAAGCACACATTTCGGCAGCCTTGGCGATGCCTGCCAGCCGGGGCAGCCGCTGCGTTCCGCCCGCGCCGGGAATGAGCCCGATCTTCACCTCCGGCTGTCCCACCTGCGCTTCCCGCGTCGCCACACGATAGTGTCCGGCCATAGCCAGTTCCAGACCGCCGCCGAGCGCAGTACCATGAATCGCCATCACCACGGGCTTGGCACAATTCTCGATGGCGTCGAGCACCGGATGGAACGCGGGTATGGTCCCCTGCCCCGAGATGATCTCGACAAACTGGTTAATATCCGCACCCGCCACAAACGTCCGGCCGCCGCCGACAACCACGACCGCCCGCGCGCCCAGGTTTTTCTCTAATGCGTCCATGGCATTCTTGAGGCCTTCCAAAACGCCAGAACTGAGCGCGTTCACCGGAGGATTGTTGATGACGATGATACCCACACCGTCGCGAACAGAGTAACTAACTAATGTTTCCATACTGTTGTTTTCTAGCTTGACACTTTTGCGGAGTGGTCTTAAGATGAAGGCATCACTGAGGAAGGAGGTGGTCCAGTCTAATGATATCTGGCAGTAGTAAAAACAGCACTCAAACCACGCGTGAGGTGGCCGACTGTTGAAGTCGACCCGCTAACGTTCAGGTTTCGAACAGTGTCGAGGCCGCTGCTCATGTGGAACGGCCCCTCAACGCGAAAGAGTCCTGATATAACCATAAGGCCCTGCTGTGTCCCTTCCAAGGGCTCTGCAGGGCTTTGTGTTTAGAGCATGTGTTATATTGGAATTTCCCATGAAAGCTGGAATTCACCCCGCCTACGAAGAAATCAACGTCGTCTGCGCCTGCGGGCACACGTTTAAGACGCGCTCGGCTCATAAGGGCGATATCCGAGTGGAAATCTGTTCGAGCTGCCATCCGTTCTTCACTGGAAAGCAGAAGCTGATTGACACGGAAGGCCGCGTCGACCGCTTCCAGAAGAAGTACCAGAAGGTCCGGGACGCCCAGGCCGCTGCCGCAGCCGCTAAGAAAAAGCCCGTACCGGTTTCCTAATCGCGCTTAGCGTACCCGAATCGTCAGAGCCGCGCTCTTGGTGTTTCCCTCAGAGTCTTGCGCGCTCAGTTTGTAAGTTGTCGTTTTCTTCGGAAACACTTCCAGGCAGTGCGATAGTGCGGGTTTGATAGGTTCCACGCCTGGTTCGATTTTCACCTGCATGGCGTTCGATACGCCGTAGCATAAGACTACGCGTCCTCCAGGCGGCACTTCACGCTTTGCGGCGTTAAATCCCAGGATCGTGAGGCGATCCCCGCCAAACCTAGCGACGGTTTTTTGATCCTCATCGAGCTGCTTCTGTTGGGCCTGGCGTTCCGCCTCGGCGGCAGCCTGATGGCGGGAGTATAGCGTCCAGCCGGCGTACAACAAGGCCAGAGCCATGAGAACGCTGGTGTAGGGGGAGAACGCGCCGCAGCAAAATAAAGCCGGGGGATCAGAATCCGCCGGGGCCGCCGCGAGGGCCGCCCTTCTTCATGCGATTTTCGCGCTCCTTTTGCAGGCGATCATATTCCCTCTGCTGGTCAAGCGTGAGCATCGCGCGCATCTTTTCCATCTGCTCCCGCCGGATTTCCTGTTGGGCAGGTATCGTTCCGCGATGTACCTCATCCATCCTGACGCGGGTTTCGTCCATGATCAGACCGACCTTGGCAACCTGATCGTCCGTCAATTTAAGATGACTTTTCCAGAAGTCAATAATCGCGCGGCGAACATCTTCCGGACTCTTGGATGCCTTGCCGCTCTTGGATGGCGAAATACGAGTCCCATACACGTGATCGCCGAACCCTCCCAGAAGGACACCGCTGACAAAAACCAAGCCGATATACACGGCGATGGAACTGCGAGTTAAGTTCATCGCAGGTCAGCAGCGGCAAACACATCAACATAGTCGTTGGAGTGTTCCGCAGCGAGAGCATCTACGTAGGTCCCGCTGTAGAATACTTCGTCGAAGTTATTATGCGGAATCAGCACCGCGCTCATCACGAGAGCTAGAGCGACGGCGGCCATTACGCATATCTGAGCGAGCCGGCGAAAAACGGACGTGGTTTCAACGCGACGCGCCTCGATCTTCTGCCACATTTGCGGCATGAAGCTTGGGCCAACCTCAGGATCAGGAGTTGCCTCGCGATACTCAACCCAGAGCGCGTCGAGTCTGTCTTTCATGCGATCCATTCTATACCTCCGGACATCGAATTTGCTACTCGCCCGCCTGGGGCTCCCCGGCGTCGTAAGCCTTTAGAACCCGCTGCCTAGCCCGGAACAATCGTACCTTCAGAGCGTTTTCGTTCACCCGGTATATCTTCTCCAGCTCCTTGAGAGATAACCCTTCTACTTCTTTCAGCGTCAACAGGATCCGGTCTTCCTCGGAAATCTTGCCGAGTAAATCGTCCACCGTCTCACGTATCTTCGTTCGACGGGTCTCTTCTACGTCGCGTTTCCCACCTGCGGCAGCATCGGCCATCATCACCTGCTGCTCGCTCAAATCCGACATCCGGCTCTCGCGCCGCCGCCGCTGCCGGCGCAAATAATCATACGCCGCATTCACCGTCAGCCGGTACAGCCAGGGCTCGAAAACCTCGGCCGTCCTCAACTGGTCCAGAGAAAAATACAATCGGAGGAAGACCTCCTGTCCTACATCCTCTACATCCTCCGGCCTGCCGATCAGACGCGCGATAGTCCCCAGGATCCGTTTGCGGTATGCCTGCACGACCTGATTAAACGCACTATCGTCGCCGCTTCGAGCCCGTTCTATGAGTTCGAAGTCAACCAGCATGACCGCCGCCACCGCTCCCAGTGTTACCGGCGGTACTGCAAGTCCAATCCCTACAAGAAAAAAGGCGCACTTACTCACTGCTAGGTTACAACAGTTCGGTCGCCTGGGCTACAGGGATGCCTGGGACGCAAAACCCTCGCTGAATCTATGAGATACAAGGCCAAATGTCCGATTACGCTTATTCGGCGGGGGTTGCTCGGGTATGGGGATGTTGTGGGGCGCCGTCCGGCGCTCGAATTTCCAATAGCCGTCCTCGCGGACGAGGGTATTCTCGTAGCGTCCGGCTTGAGCGCTTGCAGGTTCTTATCGCCGCCGCAGTCACGAAAGCCCAGCAGTCACGAAAGTCCAG
>JAICXC010000134.1 GCA_025980665.1 Bryobacteraceae bacterium | reverse complement strand
TTTTTCTTTTTCAGCTTTGAGCAGTTCCGCGAAAGCCAGACGATTTCCAACGGGATTCAGACGGTGCCCACCGATGCCTATCGGACTGGCGACTTCACCTCCTCTGGTTGCTATGCCTGGGTTGCTGGGCCTAACTTCTGCCTGGGGCGCAAGGCGCTCGGCGACGTTGCCTCCGTGGCCAAACCGGATACCATCCTGGCGTGGTATCGGAGACTGGTCGCCCAAAAGTTCGACGGCTCCAAGCAAAGGCAGTACCCAGGTCGTCCTCCAGTTTCAGCAGAAGTCGAAGGTTTGGTGGTCCGGATGGCACGAGAGAATTCCGGCTGGGGATATGACCGGATCGTCGGCGCCCTTGCCAACCTGGGTCATCACCTGTCCGATCAAACGGTAGGGAACATACTCCGTCGCCATGGTATCGCTCCAGCCCCCAAAAGAAGCCAAGTCACGACATGGAAGGACTTTCTGGCCGCTCACATCAGCGTCCTGGCGGGTTGTGACTTCTTTACGGTCAAGGTCCTCACTTGGAAAGGGCCGGTGACTTACTACGTTCTATTCTTCCTTCATTTAGAAAGCCGCCGAGTGAGCGTTGCCGGGATCACCCGACATCCAGATCAAGAATGGATGGAGCAAATTGCTCGTAGCGCGACGCAGGATACCTGGGGCTATCTTCATCCTTGCCGTTATGTCCTGCATGATCGCGACACGAAGTTCTGCGCTTCGTTTCGGTCGGGCTTGGCAACCGGTGGGATCAAAGCGATTCCCCGGCCAGGAGCCCGAATCTGAACGCGTTCGCAGAACGCTGGGTCCGCTCGGTCGCAGGAATGTCTATCCAAACTCGTTCTTTTCGGACCAGGCTCACTGTCACGAGTGCTGACAGAGTACAGCGCCCACTATCATCGCGAACGAAATCACCAGGGGAAAGGTAACTTGCTGCTCTTTCCACAGACTCCACATAGATCCGGCCGGAATGCCCGTCCGATTCGGTGCGAACGTCGTCTCGGGGGTCTACTCAAATACTACGAACGTGCCGCATGAATTTCTTGACCATACGGGCATGAGCGAGACCAACCAGTTGCGCGATACCCAGGCCGGGGGCGGAAGACGGCGGGCTAAGGAGGGAGTCCGGGCGGGTTCTCAATTGAAGCTCAACCCTGTCGCGAGGCGTCAACGATCCGCCTGGATTAGTTCCGGATGACCAGCTTCTGATACCAGCCCACGGGTTCGTGAGCACTCACACCATGATCATCGTAGCGCACGTCGGTCGTGCCGGCCAGCCGCATCGAGGAGCGCCCTCCGGGAACCTCGGCCAGCCGGTCATTGGTCAACAGGAGACCTCCGGGCTTCAGCATGGCGCCGGCATTCTCCAGCGCCAGCGTCTGTTCGAAAGCGTTGTAGTAGACAAAGATGTTGGTGCCCACCATCAGGTCGAAACGATCCGCGGCGGCCAGATTCAAGCGCTCGAGAACGATGTTAAGATCCATCGGCTCACAGGCGAGCACCACGTCCGGACGGATTCGCACCGCCCGCGTTTCCAAGCCCTGCCCGCCGTTCAAAGGCCGAAAAATCTTCGGCGGCCGGATCGGCGCGACCGCGGTTCCAACCTGGTCGCCCAGCGAACGCCAGTAGGAGATGAGTTCCGGCGGCCACGGGCGCGCGATGTCTCGCGGCAACTGGATGACGTAGCCGGTGTTATTCCTGGCGCGCGCGCGCTGCATGTGGTCGATGACTCTGGAGCTGATGTCGAAAATCGACAGGGATACGGCATTGTTTTTCGCGAGGCCGAGCCGGACCAGGGAATCGTACAGCGCAAAGGGCTGCAGCGTCTGCTGGGGATAATAATCGTATCCGGATTCCTCGTTCTTATCGATAAAGTCGAGGCCCGGCCCGATCACGGCGACGCGAGCCACCTGGCCTTCGCGCAGCACGCCGCGCTTCTTCAGATCGCGCAGGGTCTGCTCGATCGAGAAGTCCGGCAGGATGCTGGTATCGAGCGAAACACCGCGATCCGCGAAGAGCGACGCGCGGTCCAACAGCGACGCTGGCTTGGCTTCCGCGGCGCGCGCTGCCAGGGTCTTCCTTTCCTCCAGAACCCGTAGGAGATTCTTGTAGAGGAACTCGCCGGTCGCGCCGGGCGCTCCCGGATCGATTCCCTTGCTTCGCAGAAGACCGTTCAGAAAAACGAGACGCTCGTTGTCGCCCGGACTGCGCAGACCCGCGACCAAATCGTCCACCCGGGACCGCAGGACGCCGGTCTTGGAGGCTTCGGTGAGGCTCTCCATCCGGATCCGAGGCTGTTGGGTGAACGAGGTGCCGTAGAGCAGGAGATTCACCATGGAGTCCAGATCGCCTTGTTCGAGGCGCGCGCGAATGGTCTCGTCCTCCTGCCGGGCCCAGGCCGCCCATTTCGTTGCATCCGCGTTTTGAAGCGCGGCGGGCAGGTGGTCGCGCTGCACGTCCAGGATGGGTTTCGCGCTCGAGTAGGGGAGGAACTCGCGGCCGGCCGCGATTAAGGTGAAGGCTGCGAATACAACAAAGGCCGCGAGGAGGAGGACAGCAGAGATTCCAGGCGTTCTAAAACGGCGAAGGCCGCCAAAACCCGGTGTGGGTCGCGGCGGCTTGCCCGTGGTCTTCGAGAGCACTACGTCATTTTAGAACGAGAACCGGGCGATCAAGGTTCCCGTACGAGGTTGCAGGTAAGGCGCGTTGCTGATGGAGTTAAAGGTTCCAGGGGTGAAGACTGCGTTGACGACACCGAAACCGCCGGTGTACAAGCCTTGCCCGTTGCGCAGTGGAGTGTTCTGCGGGTTCGCCGTGCTCGGATTCGGCAGCAGAGTCCGATTGAAGATATTGACGAACTCGGCCCGGATGTAGAAGTCATACTTGCCTTCGTGCCCGACACGGAAGTGGCGGCCGACATTCATGTTCTCGGTCGGGGTGCGCGGGCCTCTGAAGTCCTTGTAGTACACCGTGGCCGACGGACCAAAGGCCCCATTGACCGCGGCCGCGCACGCCGCATTGACAGGGCAGGCCTTCCACGCTTGGGGATTCAGCACCTGGGTGTAATACGGTTGGAACGTGCTGTGATCGTTAATGTTTACGCCCGGCATATACAGGGGCTGGCCTGGAACCCGACTATCCTCGCTGGGGAGGAACTCCGCGTTCACATTGCTGGTGGGAGGCGCCAGGTACTGCCCGCTCTGGTAGTTCGCGAACCAGCCGATCTGCCAATCCTTGGTGAATGCGTTGACATACTTGGGCAGGAAGCTGGCATTCTGAACGGTGTACACCGCGTTGAAGTTCACGTTTAGCAGCGGAAGCTGCTGCAATTGCCACACCGCACTCTGAGGATTGAAGAAATCCTGGCGCCCGGGCCTCGTGAAACCTTGGCCCCAGGTAAAGCTGCCGAAAACCTGAAGTCCGCGCGAATAGCGCTTGGTGAGCTTGACTTGGAGGGAGTCGTACTTGGAAGCGCCGGTCGGCGATCCGGACACGCCCAGGTTTCCGAACTGCGGGTAGGGGTAGAGGGCGCTCAACAGCGTGTTGCTCGTAGAGAAGCCCGAATAAGGCGTCCAGCCAGCCAGACCTACAGAGGCCAGCTTTGCCTGCACCGCCGGACTACCCAGCGACTGGGTGAGAAGAGCCCGGTCGCAATCGTTTCCGGCGACGCAGTTGATGCCGGCGGGTTTGAAGCTGTAACCGGCGGGACCCGTGCCGGGGTAGGGATACAAGCCATACTGGGAGAACGCTGTCGGGGAGAGCTGGCTCAGGAAGCCCAACGGGCCGCCAGGCAGGCCTCCAATCCAGGCCGCGCGGTTGCCGACATAGGAAGCCTCCAGTACAAAGTTCCGGGTGATCTCCTGCTGGAAGCCGATGCTCCATTGCGTGATGCGAGGAGGCCGGTTCTGGTTACCGTCAGGGACATTCGGAGCCGGCGCGGTAGTTCCGAGGACCGGATAGACGTTAGGGTTCGTCACCGGCCAGGTCGGAGCCACAATCGAGCCCGGCTGCGAGACGTCCACATACGGGTTGACGCCCGCGGGCTGGTTGAGTCCCGCGGTGCCGACCACGGCGCCGGCGGCCGCGCCCACAAACTGGTAAGTGATTCCGAAGCCGCCGCGAAACACAGTCTTGGGCGTGATCTGATAGGCGACGCTGATCCGGGGACCGATGGCGTACGGATAAGCGGACTTGTAGAAATCGCAATTGCAGGTGCTGGCATAACGCACGGCACCCAGCCTGCCTCCAGCGTTGGCATTCGGTGCGGTCGCGTCCAACTGCCCCAGACGCCCGTAGGTTTCATGCTCGGGCGTAAAGTAGTCCCAGCGTAAGCCGTAATCCAAGGTCAGCTTGGGCGTCAGCTTCCAGGAATCCTGCGCGTACAATCCCCACGTTTGGGACCCTAACCGATAAAACTCGTTCGGACCCTGAGTGGTGCTGTTGTAGTCGCCAAGCAGAAAGCTGGCATAACCGAAACCTGCGTTATACCCGCCGAAACCGACCGTCGGGTTTTCGGGCAAAGAAGTCGCGTTAAGACCGCCGGTGAGCGTAACCAGGGAAATGGTCCCGGGGAGGTTTTGCTCCAAGTACATCTCCCCGCCGAATTTGAGGTTGTGGTTGCCTTTCACCCAAGTCAGAGTGGCGTTGAAGCTCGGCTTTTCTTCGTAAGTTTGCGACTGGCCGGCACCCGGGCCGAGCTGCTGCATGCCGCCATAACCGCCGCAGCCCTGGGAGGCGCCAAACAGGCTGGGCGCCACGCACAATCCGGTGATCACCGGGAAGTTGCGATGGATAAGGAAGCCGGAGAGCCCGATGGAAGTTGGGTCGAAATTCAATTCCGGCGCCCGGTCGCTGAAGCTGGTGTGATAGTAGCCGGCGCCCAGGTGCAGGAGCATAGTCGGCGTCACTGTGCGATCGTAGTTGAGCCGGAGGGTGTAGTTCGGAATGAAGGTTCCGCGGTACTGACCGATCTCCAGCGGCAGACCGTCTGCGCCTCCAAACGGAACCGACACTTGCGATTCGGTGTTGATCCTGGACCAATAGAACGAAAGCTTGTCCTTGGGCGAGATAGAGTGGTCGATCTTGAACGACGGGATCGCGGAGTACCGGCTGCCAGGGACGCTTCCCGTGTAGTTATTGGTCAAGTTGGTATTTTCCGCCGCGGGGAAGAGTGCTTGAATCGCCTTCGAACTCTGGGCAAACCTCGTCAGCGGAATAACGTTATTCGGAAACGGATTGGCGTACGCCCGGCCGCTGACCGGATCGATGGCGCGCGTGGTGGGATCGTAGATCTCGTTGGCGAACACCGAGCGGCTCAGAGCATCCGTATAGTTCGGCTGGCCCTGCGCGTTGAGGCCGCCCAAAGGCCCGGTCGGGATGCCGTAGGTGCTGCATAGGCTGCAATCGCCAACCGGGGAGATGTGCGAGAAGATGCCACCCAGGTAGTCGGTCGTCGGGACCGTGTCGGTGAAGGAGTACACGTTGCTTTCGAGGTATTGTTCGTATGCGAAGAAGAAGAAGGTCCGGTCTTTGCCGTTGTAGATTTTGGGTATGCTGATCGGCCCGCCCAGCGTGCCGCCGAAATCGTTACGGCGGTTGGTGGGCCGCACTTTGTTGCCGCTCCCGCTCGCGCTGGTGCTGTACGGGTAGCCCGCGTTCAGGTCTTCGTTTACGAAGTAGTCGAAACCAGTACCGTGATATTGATTGGTCCCGGACTTCATGGTCATGTTGATGACCACGTTGCCGGCCTGCCCAAATTCCGGAGAATAGTTACTGGCCTGATAGGAGACTTCCTGAATTGCGTCCGCGTTCGGCTGGGACATTTGCACGTAGTCATATGCGTTGAAGAACCGGGAGGTTGCATCCTGGCCTTCCACGCGCATCGTCTCGCTGAGTTGGAAGCCGCCGCCCAGCCCGTTGACAGTAAACAAGCCGCCCGTGTTGAGGTTATAGTTGTTCACTCCGGGGAGTGTCTGAATCGCGTTGTACGGGTTGCGGACGCCGGTACTGCCGGAGTTGGCGGTCCCGACACCCAACAACGGCAGATCCTGTAATTGTTCCAGGGTGATATTGTTGGATTGTTCGCCGCTTTCGGTTTTCAGCAGCGAGGTTTCGGCGGTGACGGTCACGGACTCCGTGGCGGCGCCTACCTGTAGTGGGACATCTTCACGTAGGACCTGAGTAGCCCCCACCGGCAGATTCGTGTGGGTGTAGGTTTTGAACCCTTGCGCCTTTACCGTGACGTCGTAAGTGCCGACCGGCAAATTCGGAATCGCATAGTTGCCGGTATTCGTCGACACCGCGGAATAGACTACTCCGGTCGCGGTGTTCTTAGCTTCCACCGCCGCTCCGGCGACCACAGCTCCGGCCGGATCCGTTACCGTCCCCGTGATGGTACCGTTTCCCACTTGGCCGAACGCCAGAGATGCAAGCATCAAGAAACATGCGACGAGTTGCAGAAAAGGACGAGTACGCACGATATTCACCCCTTTAAGAAACTTACAGATGTAAAACACCTAAAGATCCAAACTGAGATCGATCGTACTCCTCCCGGTTCCCCTTGTCAATCAACACATCCAACACATCCGTATGTGTCAACGCCAGGTGAAAATCGCGATATCCCATGCCTGTCAGTTGGGTGTTGGAAGCAAGATACGTGCGACAAGGTTGCGGTTTTGGCACGGCCTCCTTGCGGACTGAGGAATAACCTCGAATCAGTCCGTTGCTTGGCCGGTGCTAATAGCCATTTCCGCACGCCAGTTCTACGGGAAGCCGACTACTCGTCCAATTGGTTTAGACGTTGCCGAGCTTCCGTGAACGGCGTTTCACGGGAGGTATCCTTCCCAACGCCTCCGGACGGAGTGGTAAGATCCCCATCAGATTCGCGCTGATCACGTCATCGACGCATGCTGATTGGCAACCCTAATGCCCTAAGAAGAGCTTGAAAGTCTGGAGGGGGTTCGCAGTCAACGCAAACGCTGTCTCCAGAGCGCGGGTGGATGAACTGAAGATGCGCCGCGTGCAGCGCGACGCGAGTAATTCGCCGTTCCAGCTTTTCGGCTGGATTGTACTTCCTGTCGCCGATGACCGGGTGTCCAATCGCTGAAAACTGAACACGGATTTGATTTTGTAATCCGGTAACCAGCGAGACTCGGACGAGCGATGCGCCCTTAAAGCGATGTTCCACGGAATAGCGCAGCTCAGCGCGAGCCGATTTTGGATCGCTTTCTGTGGTCACCCTTTGAAACATTCCTTCTTGCCGAAAGTAATGAACGAGTGTCCCTTCGTTCAAGCGGAGATGGCCGCGAACTGCCGCGAGATACTCCCTCACCGGGGTGTGTCGTATAAACTGTTGAACGAGTGCTTCTCGATCTGGCCAGGTTTTTGCAAAGAGCAGAATCCCAGACGTGAGACGATCGATGCGATGCACGACAAAGGCCCGTTGCCTCTTCGATTCCAGTTCTTCCGAAAGAAGAGAGAGCGCGGACGGAAGGTCGGAGTCGTCCGTAGGCACCGCCAGCATTTTGGCCGGCTTATTGAGGACTACAACAGCATCGTCTTGGTAAAGGACGCGAAGCTGCCGCCGATCCTGCTTTCCTATACGGCGACCGATACTGGGTCGAATTCTTTTCATCTGAATGGCAGATTATTCCCTCCCAAGGGCGGCCGGTAAACCGAGTGGCGATGCAACGTTCGATAATCCGTCGTATGTTACCAAGATCCCGGTCGGTTTGACACGCCACTCGTACAAAGTTGGTAAGCCATAGCGGGCGAGAAGTCGGGTTCTGGGAAGTTACCCGATAACCGCCATTATCGGAAGCTTCCCAAAGATGCGCGGTGTGACCCGTCATCATTTGCAGGACGTCAGGTCTTCTGCCAAAGTATCTAGTATTCGAATGATCGCTTGACCCGACCATCCGTCAGGTGTAGACTGACTTCGTTTTTATATTTGGCGCCACTCAGGCTTGACTTGGTTTCTTACTCTACGTCGTTAGTTGGAGGTGGCCGATGCGCTCTTCGTTCGTCGCAGTTTGTTGCTGCTTGCTAGCTTTGAAGTTGTTTGCTCAAAGCGACCGCGGGACCATCACGGGCACGGTCGCCGACCCGGCAGGGGCGGTCGTCGCTGGCGCCCCGATCGAAATGCGGAACGTAGAAACCGGAGTGATAAGCCGGGTGGCCAGTTCTTCCACTGGCAATTATACTCTGGCTCAGCTACCAGCGGGACGGTACGAGTTGTCGGTAACCGTTCCGGGTTTCAAGAAATATCTTCGACAAAGCCTAACCGTCGGAGTGGCCCAGACTTTCCGTGTTGACGTAGTCCTTGAGGTGGGGTCGAACGCCGAGTCGGTGACGGTTACGGAAGCCGCTCCATTGCTGAAGACCGAAAGCGGAGAGCTTAGCCATACCGTTGAGACGAACACGCTGAACAATCTGCCCGTCCTGGGGATCGGCTCAACCGCCAGTGCTTCCGGCATTCGGAACCCTTACGCGGTGGTTCAGTTGCTACCGGGCGCCAATTACGCCACCGACTCATCGATCCGGATCAATGGGAATCCTACGAATTCGCAAGCCATGCGGATCGACGGCCAGGACGCAACCAATGGTTGGTACTCGACTCAGTCCCAAACTCAGGCGAGCGTTGACTCGATTCAGGAATTCGCGATTCAAACCAGCAACTACTCGGCGGAGTTCGGGCTGGCCGGGGGCGGCGTATTCAATCTGACGATGAAGTCAGGCACGAACCAGCTGCACGGAACCGGATACGAATATTTCGTGAATGAGTTTCTGAATGCGGGCCAGCCGTTCACCAACGATGGCAGCGGGAACTTACTCCGGCCCCGCCAGCGGAGAAACGACTTCGGTTTCACGGCCGGTGGCCCGGTTTATATACCAAAACTGTTTGACGGTCGAAACAAAGCTTTCTTCTTCTTCGGTTACGAGCAGTACCGCGAAACCACCGTCAACAACGCTACATCGACGACGCTTCCCACTCTCTCCTATCGTGCTGGTGACTTTGGCGAGGCCTTGACCAACCGCCTTGTGACCACCGATGGGTTGGGCCGGCAAGTATTCGAAAACATGATCTACAACCCCTCGACCGACCACCTGGGGCCGGATGGCCTGCGTTACCGGGATCCATATCCTGGCAATGTCGTTCCGCTGACCGACATGGATGCGGTCGCCAAGAGGGTGCAGTCTCTGATCCCGCTTCCGACTAAATCCGGGCTCACCAACAATTACATTCGTACTTTCACCAATCCGAAGCACACCATCATTCCCTCGATAAAAGGGGACTACCAGTTCAACTCCACTTCCAAGCTTTCGGGATATTGGTCTGGCAACTGGCAAGACAATCCGAACGTTAACATTCTGCCGGATCCCATTCGTGGCGGTCTTCCCAGCTTGATCACGTCGCATACGTTGCGCCTGAACTTCGATGAAACGCTGACGCCATCGTTGTTGCTGCATTTTGGGTCTGGGCTTCTGGGAATGCACAACTGGCAACCTCACAATCGTTATGATCCGGTGGCTCTGATTGGCTTGCGTGGAACCAACAATAATCTTTTTCCGGTGTTTGGAGGTATGGGCAATGCCCAGGGCGGCATGTCAGCCGGAATGGGGCCCGGGCAAGATATCAACGTGAACTACTATAAACCCACTGGAAACGTAAGCCTTACCTGGGTTCGGAATAATCACACTTATAAATTCGGCGGAGAAGTGATGGTGAACGGATACCTCAATCGCAACGGGACGTACGCGAACGGATACTTGACCTTCTCAGCGATTGAAACCGGGCTTCCGGCACTCAACGGAAAGAGCCTCGCGGCTCAACCGGGATTCAACTACGCCAGCTTCTTCTTGGGCGCAGTGGACAATGGTCAAACGGCGGTGCGATCCGTTACGCATATGGGCTCCCATACTTTGTCGGGATTCGCTCAAGATACCTGGAAAGTGACTCGGAAGCTCACTCTCGACTACGGTCTGCGGTATGATTTTGCAACTTACTTAAAGGACGGTAACGGCTACTACGGGGTATTTGGCCCCGGCACGGTCAATCCGAGCGCAGGCGGACGATTGGGCGCGGTAGTCTACGACGGTTACGGCGGCGGGCGCTGCAATTGCGACCTGGCGCACAATTATCCTTACGCTTGGGGCCCACGCCTCGGCGTGGCCTATCAGATCACGTCTAAGACGGTGCTTCGTGCTGGGCTGGGCATCTCGTATAACAAGTCGGATGACAATAACTTCGGCTTTTCCTCCGGATCGCAGTTCCTGTACAACTCGCCATCATATGGAGACCCTGCCTATTACATGCAGGACGGTCTGCCATACAAAATCAGTTTCCCGAACTTCGATCCGGGGCAGTATCCGCTTCCAGGTACGACAGCTTCGATCCCGCAGTTGATGGACAGACATGCCGGCCGGCCTGCGCGGCAAGTTCAATGGAGTTTTGGCTTCCAGCGCGAGGTATCCAAGGATCTAATCGCAGAGGTGAGTTATGTGGGAAACCTAGGCGTATGGTGGAATGCAGCCGGTCTCATCGCTCCCAATTCGCTCCAGCCATCGGATCTTGCGCGCTACGGACTTGACCCCACTCGGGCTGACGACCGCACACTATTGGCGGCTCCGTTGTTCTCTTCGATTGCGGCCCAGCGGGGATTCGCCACGTTGCCTTATACCGGGTATCCAATCGGGTCTACCGTAGCCCAAACGCTGCGCCCCTACCCACAGTTCAGCGACCTGTCGAACAACCACTGGGTGCCGCTGGGCAAGACATGGTACAACTCCCTGCAGGCGAAGTTGACCAAGCGGTTCTCCCACGGTCTGGATTTTAGCTCGAACTTCACGTGGCAGAAGAGTCTGGACAGCGGTGTCGAAGACAAGTTCGGGCGCGGTGGTGGAGTCTATATCAACGACCCCTTTAACCGGCCGAATCAAAAGGCCATTTCGGTGTATGATCAACCGTTCCAGTTTGTGTTTTCGGGCAGCTACACCACTCCTGGGTTAGGCGTAGGCGGCACGACCATGAAAGTTCTTTCCTGGGCGATAAAGGACTGGCAGCTCGGAACACTTTTGCGGTACGCAAGCGGTGTGCCGATCCTGGTGCCTCAAGCCACCACGAGCCTGGCAACCTATCTGTTCCAGCCCACGGTGATGAATCGCGTGCCCGGCGAGCCCTTATTCACCCAGGACCTTAATTGCCACTGCTTCGATCCAAATACCACCTTCGTCCTGAATCCGAAAGCATGGGTGAATCCGCCGGCCGGACTTTATGGCGTGTCGGCCGCTTACTACGGTGACTACCGGGACCGGCGGCGTCCGGCGGAAAGTATCAGTCTAGCCCGGAACTTCCGGATGACTGAAAAGACTAATTTGCAGATCCGGGCCGAGTTTACTAATATGTTTAACCGCGTCGTGCTGAACAGTCCGACATCGACCAATGCGCTGGCAACGCAAACTTGCGCAGGAGGTGCTTGCGCGCCTGGAAAGCAGACCACAGCTGGATTCGGATACATCAACAATGCAAATACCACTGGTCAGCGGCAGGGTCAAATGATAGCTCGCTTCACGTTCTGATGGAAGGTTCGACGTAGTCCATACCGTCCAAGTCAGAAGCTGGCAAGAAGCTAATCGGTTTTAGGTCTTGAGTCGAGTGCGATCGCCAAAGTCCCGATAAGTTTCCTACCTGAGAAATGGCCAGAAACAGACCCGAAGGGCCCGATAAGTACCATTATCGGTAGTCTCGCGGGAACACCTGATTACGCCGCGGTTTGGAAACCTTTGCCGCAGATTCGGAGGGAGGCCATGGGATTGCGCCTACGCGCGAGAGGAATTGTGCTTTCGGTGGTACTCGAAACTAAGCTCGTGGGAGCGCTTTTTTAGCATCGCTGGCGATAATCGTTCGATCCCATCCGGATCAGCGTCTCGCATGTAGGCGCGGAGCACTTCAAGCGGAACTTAGTATTCCCTGCATCAGGATCTCTA
>JAICXC010000157.1 GCA_025980665.1 Bryobacteraceae bacterium | reverse complement strand
GGAACGCTCTCGATCCAGTTCGTCCTGCCGATCATGGGGACGATCTACGATCGCAAGAAGATCGAAGTCGCGGGCGGCGAGGCAGCGTTCAACGCGCTGCAGCCGGGTCCAACGCTGGAACGTATTCTGGGTATCGCGGCGCAAGCTTCGTTTCGCGCAGTGGCGATTCTGCCCGCGGTGCTGCTGATCGTATTCGGAGCCATCTGGTTGTACGACAAGTCTCACGGCGGATTCAAGCCGAAAAAGATCTGATGTCTTTCAAGCTCGGCCTCATCGCCATTCTTTTTGCAGTGTCGGCGCGCCCCGACACACTGGCCGCGTCACTACACGAGCGCTTCAACTCTCAACAAGCCTACGCCTACACGGCGCAAATCGCGGGCTTTGGCGAACGCTGGCCCGGATCGCCCGGACACAAGAAGACGGAAGACCTTATTCATCAGGTGCTACAAAAAGACGGCGCTCGCATCGAAGCCGACGACTTTACAGCGCGTACGCCGCGCGGTCCGATTGCGGTACACAACATCATCGGCAAATTTAATGTGAGCACCGATCCGAAGCAGGGAATCCTGATCCTGGCGGGTCACTATGACACGCTCTTCCAGCCGGGGTTCATCGGCGCCAACGACGGAGGTTCCAGCACGGCTATCCTGCTCGCATTCGCCGACGCCTTCGCCGGACAAAAGATGGGGATGCAGACCTGGCTGGTGTGGACCGATCTGGAAGAGGCCATAAACTCCTTCACCGGCGATGACGGTCTTTACGGTAGCCGGCACCTCGCGCAAAAACTAGCGTCAAATGGCACTAGCTCGCGCGTCCGAGGATTCTTCCTGCTGGATATGATCGGCGACAAACAACTGGGCGTGGCCCGCGAGACCGAGTCCAATCGGCAGCTGCAGGAAGTCATCGCTCGCGCCGCGGGCCAACTGGGGTATGGCCAGTACTTCTTCCAATACGACGTTGGCATCATTGACGACCACGTTCCATTCATTCAGGCGGGAATACCCGCAGTGGATGTGGTGGACGCCCGATACGGCCGCATGGGTCCGACCTTCGATTCGATGGGCGAGTTTCATCACGCCAACACAGACACGATAGACAAGGTCTCGCAACATAGCCTGGAGGTAGTTGGCAAAGGTATGCTGCTCACGGTCGAGCTCTTGGACAAGTAAATCATTAGATCTCCTGGGGGTGTATAATCCCGGTTGACTATCATGCATAGCTTCCGAGGAATTACGCGCATTCTGGCGGCGGGCGGGCTATTAACTTGCGCCGCCGCGGCACAGTGGTTGAACCTCAAGACCCCAAACGTACCGCGGACCGCCGACGGCAAACCGAATCTGACCGCTCCCGCTCCGAAACTTCCCGACGGTAAGCCGGACCTGTCCGGGATCTGGGACGCTGATCGTAGTTATCTGGTCAATCTCGCGAAGGACCTTAAACCCGAAGCTGTTCAGATGCAGCCGTGGGCTGCCGCAATCTATAAAGAGCGTGCAGCCGGACTTCACGCGAGTGAAGAGCCGGACGCAAATTGCCTGCCGCAGGGCGTTCCCAAGATCGATGCCGCGCCAGTGCCATGGAAACTCATTCAGATGCCGAACGAAGTCGTAATCCTCTATGAGGCGTTCACGCAATTTCGCCAGATCCACATGGACGGCCGAAAGCTGCCCGTGGATCCGAATCCCATCTGGCTCGGATACTCGGTGGGGCACTGGGACGGCGACACGCTGGTGGTCGAAAGCAACGGTTTCAACGGCAAGGCGTGGTTGGATCAGTCCGGGCATCCCGCCACTGAGAAGCTGAAGGTAACCGAAAAATTCCATCGCAAGGATTTCGGGCACATGGATCTGGAAATCACTATCGACGATCCGGGCGCCTACACCAAGCCTTGGACCGTCAAGGAATCGCCGACTCTCGCCGCGGATACCGAGCTGCTGGAATTCGTCTGTAGCGAGAACGAACAAGACATCAAGCACATGGTGACGAAGAAGTAATGCTCGGCCGGATCATCTTTGTGTCGGCGCTGTTTGCGGCATCCACATCCGCGCAGTGGTTCAGAGTACCGACCCCGGGGATCCCGCGTACGCCGGACGGAAAGCCGAATCTTTCCGCGCCCACGCCACGCGGTGCGGATGGTAAGCCGATTCTAAATGGGATCTGGCAGATGAACGGCAAGTATCTTCAGAACATTGCTGCGGACATGAAGCCCGGGGACGTCCCGTATCAGCCCTGGGCCGAGCAGCTATTCGAGGCGCGACAGGACGGCGCCTTGGGCAAGACCGATCCAGCGGCAAGATGCATTCCGGGGATGCCCAAGCTCGATGCGCTGCCCTATCCGTTCAAGATCATCGAGACCCCCGGCATGGTCATGATGCTGTTCGAGGGGTTCACCACATTTCGCCAAATTTTCACGGATGGCCGTCAGTTGCCCAAGGATCCGAATCCGGCGTGGTTCGGGTATTCGGTCGGCAAGTGGGAGGGCGACGACTGGGTGGTGAACACCATCGGCATTCGGGAATCGACGTGGCTCGATAACGCCGGGCGGCCACATAGCGACGCGCTGCATTTGATCGAGCGTTTCCAGCGCCACGATTTCGGGCACATGGATATTCTGCTGACCATCGACGATCCCAAAGCGTACACCAAACCTTGGACGGTGAAGGAAGACGTGCGGCTGATTCCGGACACCGAGTTGCTGGAATACGCCTGCGTCGAGAACGAAAAGGATTACGGACACCTTGCCGGTAAATAGGACCATAAGCGCACTTATCGTGGCGGCGATGATCGCCGTGGTCGCTGCACAAGCTCAGTGGGTGCATTATCCGACGGCCGGGATACCGCGAACCAAGGACGGCAAGCCAAATCTTTCGGCGCCTGTGCCGCGCACAAAAGATGGAAAACCCGACCTGTCGGGGATCTGGGACGTGCTGCATAACCGGCCGTGCCCACCCGAAGGCTGCGCCGACATGTGGATTCCCGAGGAGTTCCTCAATATCGGTTTCAGCCTCAAAGGAGGACTGCCCTATCAGCCGTGGGCGGCTGCGCTCGTAAAGGAGAGGATGGCGGAGAACCGCTTCACCGATCCGAACGCGCATTGCTTGCCGACGGGAATCGTCAGAATGTACACGACGCCGCTATATAGAAAGATGATCCAGACCCCGGGACTCCTGGTGATCCTCAACGAACGCGAGGCGATGTATCGCCAGATTTTCACGGACGGACGGCCTTTGCCGGAGGATCCGCAGCCGTCCTGGGTCGGCTACTCGACGGGGAAATGGGAGGGAGATACGCTGGTAGTCCAATCGAGCGGTTTCCGCGATGGGCTGTGGCTGGATGCGAACGGCAGCCCGTTGACGGAATCAGGGAAAATCACCGAACGGATCCGGCGCGTGAACTTCGGAACGCTGGAGATCGAGATCACGGTGAACGATCCCAAAGCGTATACCAGTCCGTGGACGGTGAAACTCACGCAACTGCTGAAAGCCGATACGGATCTGCTGGATTATTATTGCGTCGAGAATGAGAAGGATGGTCCACACTTGGTGGCGAAGTAATATGACGAAAATAATCGTGGGCTTCTTGGTTGTTGTAGGGATTGGTGGAGCACAATGGCTCGAATATCCGACTCCCGGTGTTCCGCGGCTGCCGGACGGCAAGCCCAATCTCACCGCGCCTGCGCCTAAGACACCGGACGGTAAGCCGGATCTGTCGGGAATCTGGACGACAAAAGTCGGCTACACGGGAAATATCGCAAAAGATTTGAAGCCGGGAGAACTATCGTTCACGCCGTGGGCGTCAGCGCTATACAAGCATCGCCAGGAGACGCTGAGCAAAGAAGATCCCCAGGGGGCTTGCGTGCTGTCCGGGGTACCTCGAGAACATGTGGTGCCGTATCCGTTCAAGATCTTGAATAGCTCGAGGATGATCGTGATTCTGTACGAGGCGCTCCACAGTTATCGGCAGATATTCATGGACGGCAGGAAGCTTCCCAAAGATCCAAATCCCACATGGATGGGCTACTCAGTGGGCCATTGGGATGGCGACACGCTGGTGGTCAATTCGTCGGGCTTCGTGGACAACAACTGGCTGGATAACGGCGGCCACCCGGGAACGGAAGCCCTGAAGCTGACGGAGCGTTTCCACCGGCGCGACTATGGCCACATCGATCTTCAGTTCACCATCGACGATCCGAAGGCTTATACCAAGCCTTGGACGGTGAATCTCGAGTTCACCGCGACGCCCGACACCGAACTGATCGAGTACGTCTGCGATGAGAACGAGAAGGATTTGAAACACCTGGTCGGGAAGTAATGGCTATTTCGGACGCTGGATCTGAAGATCATCACATCTTGCGAGCAAGAAATTCGTTGATCTCACGATGGCGCGGAACCGCCGAAGACCTTCGAGCCGCCCGGTTAACGTAAACCGTGTGTTCGCCGCCTTCCCGCCGGAACTCGCAGCCGTGCTATTCCAGGTGACGGATCAGATCGATCCGCTTCATGCCGAGGGGAGGGCGAACGACTGGCGGATGACCTCCGAACCATCTATAGCCTGTTCTGCCAGGACCGATTCGCCTCCAGAACGAGAGCTACGGCCTCGTTAAGGTTCTCGCGGGCCTCCTCGATCGTGTTTCCCTGCGTGTTCGCTCCGGGCCGTCAGGTCAGGTCCGCTGCATGATATCGATCAGACTAAGTCCGCGGCCTTGATCGGTAGCATCCGGACGCGCTTTTTGGTTGCCGCGTACACAGCGTTCACAACGGCCGGGACGATACTCGGCGTGCTGGCCTCGCCGATGCCGCCGGGATTCTCGTGGCTCGACACGATGTGAACCTCCACCACCGGCATCTCATCGATGCGGATCGGGTCGTAGTTGTTGAAGTTCTTCTGCACCACGCGTCCCTTGTCGAGCGTGATGCCGAGCTTCGTGACGGTGCTCAGGCCGTAGACGATGCCGCTTTGGATCTGCGCCTCGACGATCGCCGGGTTGACCACCTGCCCACAATCGACCGCGCAGACCACCTTATGCACCTTTACCTTGCCCTGAGTCACCGAAACTTCGGCCACCTGTGCGTTGAAGCTGCCGATGTTGTTGACGATACCCACACCGCGGAAGCGGCCGGCCGGCAGCGGCTTGCCCCAATTGGACTTTTCCGCCACGATATTCAGCACATTCAACAGGCGCGGAGTACCCGCCAGCAGCTTGCGGCGGAACTCGACTGGATCCGCTCCGGCCGCGCCGGCCATCTCGTCGATAAACGCCTCCATGAAGTAGGTGTTCTGCGAATAGCCCACCGAACGCCAGTAGCTCACCGGCGTACCGGTGTCGGGAGCCGTAAATTCCACCTGCACATTCGGGATGGCATATTTCATGTCCTGGATGCCTTCGACGGCCGTGCTGTTGCCGCCAAACGGGGGGCAGACCACTCGCGCGCTGAACGATACCGGTGATCCCTGAGCGTCCAACCCGCCCGAGAACTTCACGTAGGAAGCCGGACGATAGGTGTCATGCTGCAAGTCGTCTTCGCGCGACCAGGTAAGCTTGACCGGCGTCGGTGACATGGCTTTGGCGATTTCCACGGCTTCGGTGACGTAATCCGCGCCGCCGCGCCGTCCGAATCCACCGCCTAAATACTGCGTGTGGATCAGGCACTTGTTGGCGGGCAGCCCAGTGACCATCGCGGCCGTCTGCTGCGCCAAGGATTGAATCTGCGATGCCACCCAGATGTCGCAACCGTCCGGACGCACCTCGACGGTGGCATTCAGCGGCTCCATCGGCGCATGCGAAAGATATGGCGCTTCATACACCGCTTCGACCTTCTTGGCGGCGCCGGCGAACGCAGCCTCAGGGTCACCTGCCTTGCGCATCGACATACCGGGCTTGGCGGCAAGCCCCGCCCACTCCTGCCGCAGACCCGGCGTGGATACGTTGGCCCATTTGCCCTCGTCCCATTTAATAACGAGTGCCTTGCGGCCTTCCATTGCGCTCCAGGTATTGTCGGCAACCACGGCCACCCCGTTCGAAATCTGCACGACCTTCTTTACGCCCGGTACGGCCATCGCCTTGGTGGCGTCGAAACTTGCGACCTTGCCCTCGAACACCGGGCACCGCTCGAGCGACGCGTATAGCATTCCCGGACGACGCACGTCGAGTCCGAATCCGATAGAGCCGTTCACCTTCGCCGGCGTGTCGAGGCGCTTGGGCGAAGTGCCGATCAGTTTGTACTGCGCGGCGGTCTTCAGCGGAACGTTCGCGGGCGCGGGCAATTTCGCGGCGGCTTCAGCGAGGGCACCGTATGTCAACTTGGCGCCGGTCGTAGTATTGACGACGGTATTGTTCTCTGCGCGGCACTGCGATTTATCGACCTTCCATTGCTGGGCGGCAGCCTGCACCAGCATTTCGCGAGCAGCGGCGCCAGCCTGGCGCAGAGGCTGCCACGAGGTCCGAATGCTGAGGCTCCCGTAAGCTCCCATCATGGGCGCGCCATACACGGGAGCAACGCCCGGGAACTCGGTACGAATCTTCTTCCAGTCGCACTCCAGCTCTTCGGCCAGCAACTGGGAGAGCGAGGTTACCGTACCTTGCCCCATCTCCGACTTGTGGATCTCGAGCGTGACGGTATCGTCCGTGCCGACCTTCACGAAAGCGTTGAGTGTGAGTGGGCCGGCAGTCTGCGCCTGACTTTTCACCGGCAGTTGGAAGCCGACCAGTAACCCGCCTCCTACCGCGGCTCCGGTCTTCAGGAAACTTCTGCGATTAACCGGGTTCATTGCGCACCTCCTTTGGCCTGCGCTTGATAGCGCGCAGCGAGATGTACCGCCTGGCGGATCGCTTGATACGTCCCGCAGCGGCACAGGTTGCCGCGCATGGCTTCGTCGATATCGGAATCCGAAGGATTGGTGGTCTTGGCCACCAGCGCCGCCGCCGTCATGATCTGGCCCGACTGGCAGTAGCCGCACTGCGGCACGTCGGCCTCGATCCAGGCTTTCTGGACCGGATGACTATTATCGGAGGAAAGCCCTTCGATGGTCGTGACGGTCTTGCCCGCGACCGTCGAAACCTGCGTCGTACAGGAGCGGGTCGGCTGGCCGTTGATATGCACGGTGCAGGCGCCGCACAGGGCCATGCCGCAACCAAACTTAGTGCCGGTCATGCCAAGCGTGTCGCGCAACGCCCACAACAAGGGCATCTGCGGAGCGACGTCCACCGTTTGCGATTTTCCGTTCAGGGTAAATTTAACTGCAGCCACGGGGCCTCCTTTGGATACGTCATTCAGTATACAGATGGGGGACGGAGGGGGAAAGGGTCGGGACTTAGCGGTGCAAGATTGAAATATCGTCGGATTGTCGGCGGAACAAACCCCGCGGCGTGCCTAGCGTAACCTTTTTGCCGGAACGGAGTATCACAGGCATGCAACTCAAGTCGCTGCCTAGAACCGTCATCCTTCTTTTCACAACCGCCATCGGTGCAAGTCTAGTAGCACAAGATACCATCGCGCCCGGAGAACGGGTGGAATTCGAGGTTGCCTCAGTCAAACGTAACACATCCGCGAGCGAATCAATGCGATTCCCGGTTCCCTCAAACGGCCGATTCGCAGTAGAGAATATCCCCCTTAATATCCTGATCTCATTCGCCTATGGAGTGGGAGCCCGTGACATCTCGGGAGCTCCCACGTGGATCAGTTCAGAAAGATATGATGTGGCGGCGAAGGCTGCGAAGTCCGATCCCACCCGCAACGAATACGCGCTCATGTTGCGGGCGCTGCTCGCCGACCGGTTCCGGCTCTCCGCACATGCCGAAGAAAAGGAGCGTAGCGGATACGCGCTGATTGCTGACAAGACCGGGCCGAAGCTTAACGCCGCGAGTGCGCCCTGCGCTGAGCCGGGCACTCCGCGCGATCCACGCGATCCCAATGTGGTCACTTGCGGCACATTCTTTACGGGACCGACTTCGTTAGATGTCCGCAAGATGTCGACGCCGCAGTTTGCAGATACGCTGGCCATGGTCCTTGCTGCTCCCGTAGTCGATAACACAGGAACGACGGGCGTTTATGACATACATCTCGAGTTCAATCCCGAAGGCACGAACCTCACGGGCCGCGGCCCGCGCTCCCTCGACACCACAACGGATGCGAACAACCTGGACAGCGGGAAGCCCTCAATCTTCACTGCCCTTCAACAACAGCTAGGACTGCGTCTAAAGCCCGCGAAGGTACCCACTAAGATTCTCGTAATCGACCATGTGGACCGGCCCTCGGAGAATTGAATCATCCGCGATTCCCGCCTGGTGCGCCGCCGTCTGATAGCCACGGGCCGGGATTCGGCCAGTCGGCCCCTAAGCACCCGTTCGCGATTGAGCCCAGACCACTGGGCCAGACTTCGCTCTGGGGATTCCGTGTAAACTGGACCGAGAGGAGAACTCTACATGAAAACGTCTCTGAAGATTTTGGGGCTGGTTGTGGTTGCTGCGATGCTGATGGTTGTGGCCGTTCCCGCCGCCGAAGCCCCCACCGCCGGAACCAAGGCTCCCGACTTTACACTCAAATCGCAGGAAGGCAAGACCGTCAGCCTCCACGATTTCAAGGGCAAATGGGTCGTATTGTATTTCTATCCCAAGGATTTCACCCAGGGCTGCACCATTGAAGCCCACAATTTCCAGGCCGACCAGGACAAGTACACCAAGATGAACGCCGCCATCGTGGGCGTCAGCGTCGATACCGTCGATTCCCACCAGCAGTTCTGCACCAAAGAGAACCTCAGCTTCAAGCTGCTGTCCGACGAGAAGCATGAAGTAGTGAACACCTATGGGTCCACGCAAAAATTCGGAGCGAATGAAGTCGCCGCGCGCAACACCTTCCTGGTGGACCCGCAGGGGACCATCCGCAAGGTCTACTTGAAGGTGGATCCGAATCCGCACAGCAAGGAAGTGCTCGAAGCGCTGGCGGAGCTACAGAAGAAGTAACTACTGCGCTGTGTCTTCCGGTTCTTGCTGGATCTCGTAGCTGGTAACGATCTCCGCGGTGGGCCGCACGGTTGCGGCCACACCGCAGTATTT
>JAICXC010000214.1 GCA_025980665.1 Bryobacteraceae bacterium | reverse complement strand
TTTAAATATCGTAATAAAGCGCGAACTCGTAGGGGTGCGGGCGCAAGCGCACTGCGTCGGCCTCGTTCCTGCGCTTGTAGTTGATGTAGTTCTCGAGCAGCTCCTCGGTGAAAACATCGCCCTTCAGCAGAAAGGCGTGATCGTCTTCGAGGGCTCCAAGAGCTTCCTCTAACGAGGCAGGCATGGATGGTACGGCCTTCATTTCCTCGGGTGAGAGATCGTAGATGTCCTTGTCCAGTGGTTCGCCGGGATCGATCTTGTTCATTACGCCATCGAGACCCGCCATGACCATCGCCGCGAATGCCAGGTAGGGATTGGACGACGGATCCGGCGGCCGGAACTCGACACGCTTAGCTTTGGGCGATGCCGAATACATCGGGATGCGGCAAGCCGCGGAGCGATTACGCCGAGAGTACGCCAAATTCACCGGCGCTTCATAGCCCGGAACCAGTCTCTTATAACTATTGGTGGTCGGCGCGATGATGGCCGCCAGCGCGCGGGCGTGCTTGAGCAGCCCGCCGATATACCACAACGCCATCTGGCTCAGGCCCGCGTACAGATCGCCCGCGAACAGAGGCTTGCCGCCCTTCCATAGGCTCTGGTGCACGTGCATGCCACTGCCGTTATCGCCGAACAGGGGCTTGGGCATGAAGGTGACCGTCTTGCCATACTGATACGCCGTGTTGCGAATTACGTATTTGTACAACATCATGTTGTCGGCTGACTTCGTCAGTGTGTTGAACCGCTGATCGATCTCGCACTGGCCTGCGGTGGCGACTTCGTGATGATGGCACTCGATATCGAGACCGACCTTGCCCATGGTCTCGACCATCTCGGCGCGCAAATCCTGGTGCTGGTCGGTCGGCGGGACGGGAAAATATCCTTCTTTATAGCGCGGCCGGTAGCCGAGGTTGTTCTCCCTGCGAGCGGAGTTCCAGCGGCCTTCCTCGGCTTCGATGAAATAGAATCCGGAGTGCGCATTCTGGTCGAAACTGACGCTGTCGAAGATGAAAAACTCGGCTTCCGCGCCAAAGAACGCCGTGTCGGCAAGTCCCGAGTTTTTGACGTATAGCTCGGCCTTGCGGGCGATCCAGCGCGGATCGCGATCGTAGCTCTGGCGGGTGATGGGATCGATCACGTTGCAGTTCATCACCAGAGTTTTAACTTCGAAAAAAGGATCGACGATGGCGGTGGCTGGATCGGGCACCAGCAGCATGTCCGACTCATTGATGGCCGCCCAGCCGCGAATGGAGCTGCCGTCGAACCCGAAGCCTTCTTCGAAGCTCGATTCGCTCAGCTCGCCGATGGGGTAAGAGATGTGCTGTTGAACGCCTGGCAGGTCGGTGAAGCGCAGATCCAGCTGCTTAACGTCATTCTTCTTCGCGAATTCGAGAGCCTCTTTGGGAGTCATTCCCACATGATATACATAAACTCTCGGCTTACACTGGACACATAAGGGTCATGGAGCAAATCATACTCGACTGGGGTATCCAGAGGCGATCGTATACCGTCAGCGAATTGACCGCGGAGATGCGCTCGATGCTATCGGGCGAATTCTCCGATGTCTGGGTGGCTGGCGAAATTTCGGGTGCGAAGCTCCCGCCCAGCGGCCACTACTACTTCACTTTGAAAGACGAGTCCGCGCAGATTCGTTGCGTGTGTTACAAAATGACCGCGCGGTACCTCAAGTTCAAGCCCCAGGATGGCGTGGCGGTACTGGCTCGCGGCCGGATCGACCTGTACGATGCCCGCGGCGAAGTGCAATTGGTGATCGAAGCTCTGGAGCCGCAGGGTCACGGCGCACTGCAACTAGCGTTCGAGCAATTGAAACGCAAGCTCGCCATGGAAGGGCTTTTCGAGCAGGCCCGCAAGCGTCCGCTGCCGGCGCTGCCGGAGCGTATCGGGATCGTGACGTCGCCTTCAGGCGCGGTGATCCGCGACATGATCCACATCCTGGAGCGGCGTTGCCCGGGTCGGCACATTCGTCTGTATCCGGCGCAAGTGCAAGGCGAGGGAGCGGCCGAGCAGATCGCCGCCGGAATCGAATACTTCGCACTATCTGGCTGGCCGGAAGTGCTGATCGTGGCCCGTGGGGGCGGCTCCCTTGAAGACCTGTGGGCGTTCAATGAGGAACGCGTGGCTCGTGCGATTGCAGCGTCGCCGGTTCCGGTGATTTCAGCCGTCGGGCATGAGACTGATTTCACCATCGCCGATTTCGTGGCCGATCTTCGTGCTCCGACTCCCTCAGCAGCAGCGGAATTGGTCGCGTCCACGCGGCAGAGCCTTCTGGACGGATTGTCAGGAGCCGAAGGACGATTGCGTCAGGCGGCGCGTTTGACGCTGGCGCTACGGGCTCGACAATTTCACCGCGTGGCGATCGATCCCGCGCGTCTGCATCGGACGCTTGGACGAAGAGCTCAACGGATCGATGAGCTGGAGTACGCGCTGCGCGACGGTATTCGAGTCGCGCTTGGACTGCGAACACGCGCGCTGGATGGAGTTGCAACAAGACTGGTGCAGCGCGATGTCCGCCTGCAATTCGCGGCTTCTCGACGACGCCTGGA
>JAICXC010000021.1 GCA_025980665.1 Bryobacteraceae bacterium | reverse complement strand
TGCCTTCTGCGCTAATTGTGGAGCGCGCCAGGCAGCACCTGCCGGCCCTCCAGCGCAGCCTGATCCCGGTCCTGCGGCCGCTCTGCCGCCGGCGGCAAAGGCGGGGTCGGGTTTAAAAATTCTTGCTGTCGTACTGGTCTTTTTGATGTTGGCGGGGGCCGCAACGGTGGGCGGACTGTATTACGTCGCGCACAAAGTGAAGCAGGCTGTGGTCGAAAAAGCCGCGAGCGTTGGTGTGGACCTCAATTCGATTTCGTCTCCTACAGCGTCCAATACTGCGTCGAAAATTCGAAGCTACAAAGCCTGCGACCTTCTTTCGAAAACGGACGCCGCAGCTATGCTCGGCGAACCCGTCGAGCGCATAGAGGACCAGGGAGGCACTTGCCTTTACTACGGCCCTGCAGGCTTGAGCGGGAAGCTCGCCCAGGAAGGCACCGCGGATCTCCTGAAGCAAATGCAAAAACCGGGCGCGCAAGTCAATGGAAACGACGTGGCCGATTCTTTGAGCAAGCTGGTGGGCGGCCTCGCCGCCGCAGGCGCCGCCGGAACCGGGGATGCGGCGGGGAGTAGTGGCGATGTTCCTCTTCTGACGTTAGTTGTCGATGGTGAAGACGGCAAGCCGCAGATGACCGCCCTCACCGCCTCCAAAGCTATCTTCGGTGGAATTGCAAAAGGCGCCACCGATGGAAAAGAAGGCTTCGGCGCTGACATTCCTGGCTTGGGCGACCGGGCCGTGCGCCTTGCGAATCTCGGTTTGAACGTTCTCCAGGGAAACACCCTCATTCGACTCATTGCGGGTCCGGTTCCCGACGCGAATACGAAAACAATTACTATCGCCCGCACGATTTTGCCCAAGCTCTAGAATTTGCCGGAAGGCCGCGCCACGAAGCCCTTAAAGGCGCGAGCCGAAAATTGCTTTAATCATTCCACATTTGGGCTATGCTCGCCGTCAAAGTAGGTGTGCTTCGCCTATGCCTAGTTTCAATTGCTGCATTGAACATCTTGCTGGGTCAAACTCCGGAATCCACTTCCCGACCCCAATTCGACGTGGCGTCGATCAAGCCGTCCGTTCCGCGCGAGGTCTCCTCCCCATACCAGAGATCCTACGGCAATGCCGGACCAGGTCAGTACCTTGCCAGGAACACGCCCCTGCAACTCATCGTCGCGCAAGCCTACGACATCAGAGCCGCGTACATCTTCGGAGGACCGGTTTGGGTTAGTTCGGACGGGTACGAAATCCTGGCAAGAGCGGAAACCAGCGCAGAAGAGGCGCGGAGCACCCGCAACGGTATTCAACCAATGTTTGATCGGGACAGGCTGAGACTCCAGGCGCTGCTTGAGGCCAGGTTCAGCCTGAAGGTTCATCGCGAAATTCGCCAACTTCCTATTTTCGCGGTCACCGTCGTTAAAGGCGGCCCAAAAGTTCAGCCTGCGAAATGCATCACGTTCGATCCGAATCGACCGGCAGCCCTCAGGCCCGGTCAGTTTCGTCCAGCATATTGCGGGCAAGCCCCGTCCGAGCAAAACGGATTGTCCTTTAAAGTAACCGGGAGCGGGATGACGATGACGCATTTCCTTCTTTCGCTTTCCAACTTTTCGCCTCGACCGTTTATTGATCACACCGGATATAAGCCTACCTTCAACGCTACGGTGGAATGGTACGTCGAGCCGACTCAATCCCCTGGCCTCGTCGAGATCGACAAATCATCCCCGCCTGCTGAGCCGTTAGGACCCTCTCTGGTTACTGCTCTACAGGAACAACTTGGTCTAAAACTGAAATCGACCAAGGGCCCAATTGAGGTGCTTGTTATCGACAAGGTCGAGAGACCGTCCGCGAACTAGGGTGGATCCCGCGCCCTGCCAGCACCCCACACACTCGACCATCGCCGGGATTAGCGTCACACCATTCCGTGCCCCGCAGACTTCGCGCGTTCAATAACTTCAAGGCTACTCCCGGCTATTTGTGAACACGCCCGGATTAGCCTCAAACCAAGGAATTCGCGCGCTCTTCCATTGGAGAGCCGAATCGGCCAACCACCCGCATTCTAGACCCCGCGGTGGACGGGCCTGCGTATCAGTGGATGTCGCCGGTACAGTCTCCGGACTCCCGGCGTGGGGAGTAAAAGCGCACGGAACGGGGGCCCCTAGACCTTGTACATGTACTTGATGTTGGATTTGTAGATCAGCAGATTCGGCTCGCCATCGCGATTCACCTTGAGGCAGCCTTTGTCGTACCACTCGATGACGCCCTTCAGAATCTCCCCATCCTTGAGGACGATGGTCATCTGAGTTTTGGACTGCATCTGCTTCAGGTAATAGAAGTTTTCCGCATTGGTCTGGTCCGGCGGGGTGGCCTTCTTTGGTTGTAATTCTTTCCGGGGACTTCGGGGATCTTTCATTTCATTTAACGGCGGCCGGATCAGGCGCCGGTTTCCGGGTTCCACTTGCGGGCTCCTTCTATCAGAGGCGAACTAGCGGGGTTTGGGGCCTGCTGAGTCTTTCCTTCATGGATAACACAGCGCTAGTGGGTTCGCAAACTTGCAGCGAATGCATCGAAGGCAATCGACTTCTGGATGTTGCGCCGCCCCAGTTCCACTAATTCGTCAACACGCCCGATCGCCCGGCGGAGCCATTCGAAATCGACGCGGCTCGCCAGGGCTTCGAGTTCAGCCCGTATGTCATTGTTTCTTAACTGTTTCCGCGAGATATGGACCAGAAGGACGATATCCTCCAACAGCGAATACAGCACTTCCAGGTAGGATTCGAGCTTTTCCGTGCGCCGCGCGGCGACGGAATCGGCATGCTTCAGCCAAGTGTCGAATCCCGCCAGACCGCCGGCGACCTTCAGCAGCGCCAGCATGGCTGTCCTGCGGCGATCATAGGCTTCAAGATCGATCGAGACAGCCAACCCAGGGGCGCCTTCCGCCAACGCCAGGCGGCGCTCCGGCTCATCAAGATTTCGCGATTTGATAAAAGCCCGCATGTCGTCTTCCTGAAGCCGGCCGAGCTGGAAGGGAACCGAGCGTGACCGGATGGTCGGCAGTAGATCGTAAGGATTCCGCGCGGTCAGGATCAGGATCAGGTGTGGCGGCGGCTCCTCCAGCGTCTTCAGCAGCGAGTTGGCGGCTTGAGGATTGGCACGATCGATCCCGTCGATCAGAAACACGCGCCACGAGCCCTTGAGCGGCTTGAGCGACGCGCGTTCCTTTAGTGACCGCATCTGCTGGATCGTGATCTGCCGCAGCGGGCCATCCGGTGGAAACGTCAGGAAATCGGGGTGTGAGCCGAACACCAGCGGGTCGTCATTGCGCTTATCGGCGGTCCATTTTTCGCGATCCGCGATGAGCGAGGCGTTGGATTCCCGGCTGAGGTCGTCCTGGTCGATTTTAGTCGCGTCGTAATGAAGCAGCTCGGTGGCGAAGCGCCGCGCTAAGGTAGCCTTGCCCACGCCCTCTGGGCCAGATAAAAGCAGGGTCTGCGGGATTCGCTCCCGCCGGATCATGTCGCTAAGTGCGGCGGCAGCGGCGGGGTTTCCAAAAAACTTTTCCAAGAATTAACCCTACCATTGTCTCCACACTTGCGATCGCAGAAGCGTCAAAATAGCAATAGTGACGGCCAGAATTTTTATTTTCGGTTTGGTTGCAGCGCTTTCACAAGCGCAGACGACGGTGGTCGTCGAATTGTTTACCTCCGAGGGATGCTCCAGTTGTCCGCCGGCCGACCAGATATTGTCGCGGCTCGAGTCGCCCCGCTATGGAAACGCCGGCAAGTCGAAACAGGTAGTGATGGTGGCACCTGGCATTCAGGTGATTGCGCTCGGGGAACACGTCGATTACTGGGACCAGCTCGGCTGGAAAGACAAATTCTCGTCACCGCTATTTTCCGCCCGCCAGCAGGATTATGGAAGGGCGCTTCATCTCGAGAGCGTCTATACGCCCGAGATTGTGGTGAACGGTCAAAAAGAAGTGCTCGGTTCCGATTCCCGGGCGGTGCAAGACGCTATCGGCAAAGCCGCGAAAGAACCGCAAGCCCAGGTAGCGATTGCGATGACCTCGCCGCAGACCATTTCGTTTAGCGCGTCCAAGCTGCCGCCCGGCAGCCACGAAGCCGAAATCCTTCTGGGCGTCACCGAGGGCGGACTCGTCACTTCTGTTTTTGGCGGGGAAAACAGCGGACGCCAGTTGCGCCACGCCGCGGTGGTCCGGAGTCTCACCAGCCTCGGCCGGCTCGATCCTAGGCGTCCCGGAGAATATTCGGGTGTGGCCCAGCTCAATCTGCGTCAGGATTGGAATCGCTCCAATGTGACGCTGGTGCTTTTCGTCCAGGATCGTATCACACGGCATATTCTGGGTGCAGCGTCGGTTCGGCCCTAACGGATATACTCTAAACGTTGCCTGTGACCGCGAAGTTTGTGAATATGTTCGCCGTCCGATAGCTCATCGCGGCCCTTCCCCCTCCACCCAAGGTCACAGGAGAATCTCGCTTGAAATCTCATTTGGAACACCAATGGTTTGAAACCTTTTTTCAGGGCCCCGCGGTCGATTTCTGGACTCGCGCCATGACCCCGGCCCTCACCCTTGCAGATGTCGATTTTCTGGAGAAGGCTTTCGACGTCAAACCAGGAGCACGTTTGCTGGACGTGCCCTGCGGCAACGGGCGCCACTCGATCGAACTGGCGCGCCGCGGGTATAGTGTAACCGGCATCGATCTGTCAGACGAGTTCCTGGCTGCCGCACAGGCGGAGCTCGACGCGGACTGGCGCAAGGGCGACATGCGTGCGTTGGAACTGGAACCGTCAACATTCGATGGCGCGTTCTGTTTCGGCAACAGCTTCGGCTATCTGGATCACACGAGTGCAGTGGACTTCCTCTCCGCGCTGGCCGGAGCGATGAAGCCCGGGGCGAAGCTGGTGATCGAAACCGGCATGGCTGCCGAATCCATTCTGCCGGCGCTAGTGCAGAAGCGCTGGCACCGTCTTGACGATCTCATGGTTCTTAGCGAAAACCGTTACGATCCGTGGGAGAGTCGGCTCAATATTGATTACACGTTCGTGCGCGACGGGACCATCGAGACGCGGCCGACGACGCACTATGTTTTCACCTCCGCCGAACTTCGACGGATGCTGGAAGCGGCAGGCTTCCAGACGCTCTCATTTCAAGGGGGCATGACGGGCGAGCCGTATCAATTGGGTTCACCGCGACTACTGATTATCGCCCAGCGTGAGTAAGTTCCACCCGGGTGTTATCATGTTACTTATAGGTGATAACATGATCCGGACTCAGATCAGCCTCGACGCCAAGGAATACGCGCTGGCCCGCCGCGAAGCGAAAGCCTTGGGACTCTCAATTGCCGAATTCGTACGTCGCGCGATTCGGGAGCAGCTTCCTTCAAACGGCGGGAATGGGTCCGGAGCACCATCGGGAGCATGGATGCGCTACGCCGGGTTCATCGAGTCGGGCAACTCTCGCTCCAGCGCGTCTGTCGATGAAATCGTGTATGGCGCGAAAGACTGAGCCGCGGGCCGAGGCGTACGTCGACACCTCGGCCTTCATCGCATTCCTGGACCGGTCTGACAGCTATCACGCGGTGTACCGCAGGCTCTTTTCCCAGCCGCCGCGGCTAACGACTTCAGGATTGGTGATTGCCGAAGGGCACGGATGGTTTCTTCGTCGCTACGACTTTAACCGGGCTTTGCAATTCCTTAACTTCCTGGGCGAACTTCCGGCTCTAGCGATCGAACCGTTTGGGCCGGAAGCCATTGATCCGGCGCGCCGGATACTGCACAAGTTTTCGGATCAGCCGCTGACGCTCGCGGACGCGCATGGCCTGATAATCATGAATCAGCGGCGAATTCGAAATTGCTGGTCGACCGACCGGCACCTAGGGCTTACAGGAGTTACTCTGGCTGGCTAGCCAATCCGGCACGACAGGTTTCGCAGCCTTGATAAGATCGAACGGAATGGCCACGACGAGGAGAATTGCGCTTGTCGGAGTGGTTCTCGTCAGTCTTTCACTGATACCAATTCCTTATCTCAGTCCGGGATGGGACGTCTCGGTTTGACGGTGCTGGGCGACCGGTTCAAGGCGCCACCGTCCGTTTGATCTACCAGAACTATTCAGCGGAAACACGCTCACACGAGGAAGATCAGATCGCCAACGAACGCGGCTTGGCGACGTTCCCGAGCCGAGAATTAGCAGCTTCGATTTTAGAGCGATGCTATTACACTGGGCTGTCGGCGAGGGCCGGCGTGCATGCTGGCTTCCGGCGGCACGCCGGGGTATTCGCGTTTGGCAACGGCCTCGAAGGGTTTGCAACCTCTGGCCAATTTGTAATGGATTGGACGGGTAGCCCGGACCATATAGATTCGCGAATCGAGCTTAAACCGGCGAACTTGACGCCGGCTGGAATAAGCATCGTCCGCTAAAAAGGCACGTCGTCGTCACCGATGCCTTCGTGCGACGGCGGGGCCGAGTGAGTGGACGGAGCCGCCGCCTGACGCGAGCGTGGTGCACTACGAGGCTCGCTGCGCGGTTCCTGAGACATTTCATCCGGTCCGCCGCCTTCGCCGCGGCCACCGAGCAGGATCACGTCTTCGGCCACCACTTCAGTGGTCCAGACCTTCTTGCCGTCTTTATCGTCGTAGCTGCGCGTCTGCAATCGCCCTTCGACATAGATCTGCTTGCCCTTGAGCAAATACGGCGCGACGTTTTCCCCGCGCCACAGGACCACGTTGGTCCAGTTGGTTTCTTCTTTCCACTCGCCCGACTGTTGATCCTTCCAACGCCGGTTCGTCGCGACGGAAAACTTGGTCACCGCCGTCTGCGAGGCGGTGTAAGCGGTCTCGGCGTCCCGTCCGAGATGCCCAATGAGAGTGACTTTATTGACGCTTCTGCTAGCCATAATTTAAGGATACCCTTTGCGGAATAGCATACCTGAGTGAGATTCATGTTTGCGTGCTAAGATCAGGAACAAATGCGAATGTTTTCCGCATTGTTCGCCCTGTTTGCGATGACAGCGGGGGTAGTTGCTTGGGCTGCCGCCGATGACAATCGTTCCCTGGGCATGCGGACCCGTCAGTATCTTACCGACCTCATTCGCCTGGATACGTCTAATCCGCCGGGCAACGAATCCAGGGTCGCCAGCTATCTGAAACAGGTTGCCGATTCGAGCGGCATCGCCACCGAATTATTGGGCGACGATCCCAAGCGCTTAAACCTGGTCGCGCGGATCAAGGGAAACGGCAAGAACAAGCCTCTGCTGCTGATGGCCCACAGCGACGTCGTGCCTGCCGAGCGCAAGCAGTGGACCGTGGATCCTTTTAAAGGCGAGGTCCGCGATGAATTTTTGTACGGGCGCGGCGCTTTGGACACAAAATCCCTTCTTGCCGCGGAATTAGCGGTGATGGTCGAAATCAAGCGCCGCAATATCAAGCTGAGCCGCGACCTGATTCTGCTATCGGAGGCCGACGAAGAGGCCGGATCTACCGGAATACAGTGGCTAATCCAGCATGCATGGCCTAAGATCGACGCCGAATTCGCGTTCAACGAAGGCGGATCCGTGTGGGAATCGAAGAACGGCACCCGCGTGTTTCTGATTCAGACCGCGGAGAAAATTCCAACCCGCGTAGTGTTGACCGCCAAGGGTCCGGCCGGTCATGGATCGCTGCCACGTTCCGATAATGCGGTGCTGCGGCTAGCGCGCGCACTGGTGAAGCTGGCCGACGCCGACCAGCCGGTTCGTCTGACCCCCACGACACGGCGCTATTTGCGCGACCTGTCGGCATTCCCGGAGTATGACTGGCTGACGCAACTACTGCCGCGTCTCGAAAACGCGGCTACTATCCAAGCCGCAGCGGGTCAGATTCGCGCACGCGATCCGGAGCTGGATGCGGCCCTGCGCACGACCGTCACGCCTACGATGCTGAACGCCGGAATCAAAATCAACAGCATCCCCAGCACCGCGGAAGCCCAGCTGGATGTTCGCCGGTTGCCGAACGAAACTTCCGACGAAGTCCTGGCGCGGTTCCGGCAGATCGTGGCGGATCCGGCCGTTGAAATCGCACTGGCGCCGGGGTCGCAACTGCCCGCCACGGAATCCAGCTCTCGGAGCAGCGCGGCCTACCGATCCCTAGAGCGAGCCATTGGATTGGTCTATCCGCGCCAAGGCGCAGTTGTCGCCTTCATGTCGCGCGGCGCCACGGATGGCAGCTTCCTGCGATCGCGCGGCATGGCGGTTTATGGCGTCCCGGTTTTTCTACGGGAACCCGGCCAGAGCCGCGAGCACGGTAACGACGAAAGAATTTCCTTACAGAACATCGAGAGCGGCGCGGAATTACTGTGGCAGATGGTCTTGGAAACAGCTGGGGATAACTAGTAAAGATCTATCGGTGTTTGAGAAATTGGGTACTCCTGCCCGTCCTGAAGACGGAACTGTTTGTGCGACCCACGCTGACGAACCTCGACGAAACCGAGCGCTTCGAGGATAGCAATGACCTCTCGGGGCTTCAGAACCGGGACTCTTCCCATGCTTAGGGAACTGTCACAGTTTGCGTGCCGACGAATTGAGCTTCCAACTTTGGCTCGCCTTCTTCGAGGAGCATCTCAATGACTTCCTTGAGATTGGCATTCAATTCGTCTAAGGACCTCGCCTGACTGTGAGCACCCGGGAAAAACAGAGCCCACATACATACCCGGTGTCGGCACATCGCTCGATGACTGCCGTGTACGCTTTCATCGTTCTCTCCTTAAGTCGCCGTCGACGTCAGGTGCATGAACATCTCGAAGAACGCCCATGCGGTAGCGGCCAGCGACAAGCCGGCGGCCAGGCGCCAGAAGTTTTCAATTGCCTCGGAAAAGCCCGGCGTCCCGGCCAGGTAGGCCACGACGAATCCTCCCGCTAAACCGCCCAGGTGCGCGGCATTATCCACGTTGAAGCCGGGAAGCAGTCCGAAGATCAAGAGATAGATAACCCATTGGATGTACTGGCGGCGGATCGCCGAGGCAAAGGCCGAACGCTCGCGCGTGCCGAACGCAATCATCGCGCCGATTAAACCGCACAGTCCGGCCGACGCGCCAATGGAAACTGCGGGAGACCAGTACAGGCTGGCCAGATATCCCGTCACCGAAGAGATGAAATATATGGATAGGAAGCGGGGCGTTCCAAAAGTCTGGTTCACTTGCGGGCCAAGGTCGAACAGCACCCAGGAATTCATCCCTATGTGGAGCAGGCCGCCATGCAGATAGCCCGCCGTGATAAGGCGCCACCATTCTCCGCGATAAAAAATGAAGGGTGCGTACTTGGCCCCGAAATCCACCAGTGTCTGCATGCTGGGATCGCCGAATCCGCTGCCGCCCTGCTGCTGCGTCCGCAGCATCGTCGCGAGATACATGCCGGTGTTGATCAGCAGAATCAGCATGGTCACGAAGCGCTGATGCGGAATCAGGCCGCCGAGCACGTCCGAGGGCGCACGCCGGTCGATGACGCGCTCCCCTACCTGCGCCTGGCAATACGGGCAGATTTTGTCGTCAGACGTGATGAACGCCCGGCAGTTCGGGCACATGCGGCGCTTATCCAAGCTGGTTACTCCGTCCCTCAATTGTAAGGGACCTGGGGCCGCAAGCTGAAAGACTTCGCAAGCTGCTAGAATCAATGGCGCGAGTTTATTCGATGCCGAGAACCGAACAAGAGCACCGCGAGGAGATGGTCCGCGTCGGCCGACTCATGTTCGAAAAAGGCTGGATCGCGGCCAACGACGGAAATATCACGATTCGCCTGGATAGCGGCCACTTGCTGGCCACACCGCGCGGAGTCAGCAAGGGCATGCTTACGCCCGAGGATCTGGTGGTGGTGGATCTGGAGGGCGGCAAGGTTTCTGGCCGTCTGGAAGTCACTACCGAGATCGGCATGCACCTCACCATCTACCGTGAGCGTTCAGACGTGAGTGCGGTGGTGCACGCGCACCCTCCCACGGCGACGGGTTTTGCAGTGGCGGGGCGAGCCCTGAATCTCGGGACCCTGCCGGAGGTCATCATTTGCCTGGGGTCGGTGCCTTTGGCGGAATATGGTCTGCCGGGAACGCCCGCGTTCGCCGAAGGAATGCTCCCCTACATCCCCAAATACGATGCCATGCTGCTGGCGAATCACGGCGCAGTCGCCTATGGGCCCGACGTAATGCGAGCTTTCTTCCGGATGGACACTGTGGAGCACTTCGCCCGGATCGCGCTGGTTGCCGAACTGCTGGGCGGTGCCAAGGTTCTGCCCCGCATCGAAATCCAGAAACTTTTCGACGCGCGTCCCCGTTACGGCGTCGAGTCGCATAATCGTTTTGAGCCGGGTTGGCCGCTGGCGGCTGAGGACATGCCCGAACCAACCGAAAAGCACGAGCTCACCCGCGAGCAGCTGCTGGCGATTATCGATGAAGCGCTGAAGATCCGCGGCGTCTATTAGTCTTTCTATTCCGCAGGCCCCTGTCGGTCAGCAAGGCAAACACCGTGCCACGATTGAGCGTCCTTTCTTCCAAACCTTTCGATACTGTAATCGCCGCGTTTGAAGCGGCCGTCGGCCATCCAAATGTTAATGTCTTTCAAAGTGCAATGGGCGCGGCCCGCACGTTCGCCGAGTTAGCGGATATCGTTCACAAAGCGCAAGGGCCATCAGGATTCATAGAGTTCATCCGCTTCAACCTCGGCGCGGTCTTGCGCAAGGAGAGCGGGCTGAATACACCGAAGATCCTGCGCTTTATTATTGGCAATCCGCTAATCATGAAGGACATGGCAAAACACGTTCCTGATGCCGCATCTTATGCCCCGGTGACGGTGCTGATCGACGAACGTGCGGACGGCGTCCACCTGTCCTATGACACGATGGCCGGATTCCTGGAATCTTATGGAAATGCGGAAGCTCTGAAGGTCGCGAGAGTGCTGGATTCGAAAGTCGAAAACCTCCTGAGACAGGTGGCCGCTTAAACGCGGCAGAAACGTCCACAACAGCCTATGCCCGAAACACCCGATCCAATGGCCGCGATGTTTCCCAAACTTGGGGACGCACAAATTGAGCGCCTCATGCCATTCGGCCAGCAAGGGGATGTGGAGGCGGGTGCAGTGATTGTGAATCAGGGCGATTCACACCACGGCATCTTCGTTGTCCTGAAGGGCAGCATTGAAGTCCGGAATGTTTCCGCAGGCGATGGGCCAGTCATTCGCGTTCTCGGCCGCGGCGAGTTCACAGGCGAAGTAAACGTGCTTTCGGGCCGCCGAACTCTGGTCCGCATCCAGGCCCGTGAGGCCGGCACGCTGCTGGAAATCAACCGCGCGAACTTGCGCCGTATCATGCAGACGGATGTCGCACTGGGTGAGATATTCCTGAACGCTTTCATATCGCGCCGGGTCTATCTAATCGCCAACTCCGTGGGCGATGCCGTATTGATCGGGTCCAGCCATTCGAGCGATACTATGCGGCTGCGCGAGTTCCTTACCCGCAACGGACATCCTCACCACTACCTCGATATCGAGACCGACTCCACCGTTTATGCGATTCTCGAACAGTTCGGAATCTCCGTCACGGACATCCCGGTTCTGATCTGTCGCGGTGACCAAGCCCTTCGCAATCCAAGCAATGCCGAAGCGGCTGCCTGTTTTGGACTGAACGACGAGATCGATCAGGGCGAAGTGTGCGATCTCATCGTCGTCGGAGGTGGGCCTAGCGGGCTGGCCGCCGCCGTTTATGGAGCCTCGGAGGGTTTGACAGTCCAGGTTCTTGAGAGGAATGCGCCCGGCGGCCAAGCCGGAGCCAGCTCCAGAATCGAGAATTATCTCGGTTTCCCGCTGGGGATTTCGGGACAGGAGCTCGCTAGCCGCGCCTTCATTCAGGCCGAGAAGTTCGGGGCGCGTATCGCCATTGCTCGATCGGCTACCGCGCTGAAAAGCACCCGCTCGCCCTACACGGTGGAGTTGGACGATGGAAAATTAGTGCGCGGCCGGAGCATCATCATGGCGGCCGGCGGACGCTATCGCCGGCTGGATCTGCCCAACTTGGCTCAGTTCGAAGGAGTAGGGATCTATTACGGCGCCACCCGCGTAGAGGCCGAATTCTGCCGCGAGGAAGAGATCGCGGTGGTAGGAGGCGGAAACTCGGCGGGTCAAGCCGCGATGTTCCTATCCGGAATCGCCAAACACGTCTTTCTTCTGGTCCGCGGACCTTGCCTCGCGAAGACCATGTCGCAATACTTGATTTCCCGCATCGAGGCCAGTCCGCAGATCACTCTCATGACCTGGACCAGAATCGAGGAGCTCGATGGAACCAAAGACCTGGAACGGGTTCGCTGGCGCAACACGAAGACAGGTGCGGATGGCGTCCTTGAAATCCGCCACGTGTTCGTGATGACGGGCGCCGATCCCAACACGGAGTGGCTGCAAGGTCGCGTCGAACTAGACGCGAACGGATTCATCAAGACTGGTGCGGACGTGAGCAATGGTTGGCCGTTACGCCGAACTCCTTACCTGCTCGAAACCAGCCTTCCGGGAGTTTTCGCGGTGGGCGATATCCGGGCAGGGAGTGTGAAACGTGTAGCCTCAGCCGTCGGCGAAGGGTCCATGGCGGTGCAGTTTGTCCATAAGGTCCTGGCCGAGTAGTCAGCCGTGGTGATCCACACCGGGCAGTTTGTAATTTTTGAACTGTTTACGCAATGCGCGTTTGCAATGGCAAATCCATTATTAGGCCGGCATGCTGTGCCTAATCGGCTCTTAAATGCGAGAAGGGGAGCGTCGCCGCTCCCCTTCGTCACGTCGATCGTGGTTAACTCTGGAACTGTGACTTCTTGGTCCCCTTCGCATCGGGGAACTTTATTCTAGCGCAGTTGAATTACCAGCATCTAGCTAATGTTGCCCGCTCGCCATGAAAAGCATTGCAACCAGGGTAAAATGAGCCTTGCCCCTTTCACGACCCGCGAATCCCCGCGTCAATCCGACTGGCGAGAGCATTGAGCCGGCTCAGAAGCCCCAGCGCGTCGAGCCAGAGCCGCAAGCTCCGCGCGTGTCGGCCATTCTGGTTTCCTACAACCAGGCGGCAGCCTTGCGCCGGGCGGTCCAGGCTCTGGAAAATTCGCGCGATCGCGACAAGCTTGAAATCCTGGTAGTGGATTGCGGCAGCAGAGACGAAAGCACCCAGCTCGATACGGATTTTCCCGCCATCAACATGCTTCGGTTGCCGCATCACCTGGGCGCGGCACGAGCCATGAATATCGCTACACGTACGGCCAAGGCCGAGCTGCTGTTTTACGTTTCCCCGAATGTGGAAGTCGCGCCCGAAACGGTCACGGCGCTCGCGGATCATCTGCAGCCGGATCCGGACGCGGCGGAGACCGACGTCGCCGCCGTGTTGCCCCTTTTGGTGGATGCCGAGGGGCATCCTGCGTCGCGCATCCATCCCATTCCTACGCGTGCGGAGCTTCAGGAGGCGGCACGCGGGGGAGCGCTTCCATCTACCGAACTTGATCTTGCGCAGGAAAGTATCGCCGTAGCCTATCCCGAGCTGGACGCGATCCTGATCCGCAAGCATTTTGTCCGCAGCATGAATTATTTCGACCCGCGTTTCGGCCATTACTGGGCGGACGCTGACCTGGCCATGCAGATCCGCCGTGCGGGGAAACAGATCCGCCTGTATCCCGGCGTTCGGGCGATCTATCACCCCGCGCCCGATCCGGTGGAGGGCGATTCCCTCGCCAAGGCCGACCGCGTGAACGGCGCGGCGGCCCTGGTCGGCAAGTATGAAGGCGGGATGGCCAGCTTTAGTTTCAAGTTGGGAGCGGTCCTTTCCGCACTCGCCCGGTTTGACCTGGGAATGGTCGGCAAACTGACCGGGGGGCAGAAGTTGGACGGGTCGCAAGCCGCGTAACGTAGGACTTCTAAGGGATTTATCCTAAGCCTCTAACCTTTTGCCTACCTCGCGCCGATAGACCACCCAGCAGGTCATGCCTATGCATCTCGATGCTTTATTGTGGCTATTTCTTCCAGTTTTCGTGGCGGGAGGAAGCGCCCTTCTGTCCTTCTACATCATGCAGGCCAAGATGGAAGTTGCAGTCTCGAAGGAGCGCGAAACGCTGGCCGAGGCCCATGCGACCATCAGCTCGCAGAAGGTCATGATGGAAGAGCGAATTCGCGCCACCGAGGAAGCCGTTAGGCGCGCGGCGCTGGATGAATTTCTCAAGGACTTCCGGGTTGAGGAGCGCAGTTACGCGCGCGAGACCAAGTCGCTAGGTTCCGAGAAACGCAGCATGATCATGCAGGAACGCCTGTTTTTCCGCAATATCCCGTTGTCCGATTGGGTGGAACACGAAATGGTGGTCGAGGTCGGCAGCGACCTGAAGCGCCTGCAAGAGCAGGTTTCCGTCTTCGGTGGGGCCTCCTTGCCCGCGGGCTCGCATGCAGGTTTGCCCGTCGGTTTATCCACCAACGGCGGCCGATTGCCTATCTCAAAACTGCTGGATAATACGGCCGTGGTCCGGCCCGCGGCGTCCAATCGTTCCAATTCGCTGATCGCCGCACACGCGGTGTTCGGAGCACAATAGAACGCGCAAAACGAAGCGCTACGCGCCCTTTGCGCTCAAAGTCGTAAACCTTTCCCGCACATCCTACGTCTGAACGGTATCATGGGCCTTATGGCAGGGCCTGCACTGGCCGCGCGGACCGAGACCGAAGAACTCCGGGATTTCAGCGCGGATTTCACTATTTGGATGGCGTCCGAGCAGAGGCGCGTATTCGGGCTGTGCCAGCGGCTGCTCCGCGACCTCGACGAAGCCGATTCGGCCACGCAGGACGTGTTTCTGAAGGCCCACAACGCCCTGTGTAAGGAAGCCCTCCGCAAGGAGGATGGCAAGGTTCTGGACGATCCGGCGCGCTGGCTCACCCGGATCGCCGTCAACACCTGCCTGGACCGGCTGCGCTCGCAGCGCTGGCGGTTCTGGCGCAAACGTCCGTCCCAACAGGACGAGCAATTAATTCTGAGATTGGCTTCGTCCCCGCGCCCCGAGGCAGAGGACCGGTATTTTGCCGTGCAGATTCGGGCGCGTCTCGAAACGGCACTGGAAAAGCTTTCCCCGCGCCAACGGGCGACCTTTACGTTGCGGCACTACGACGATTTGAGCCTGGAGGAAATCGGCAACCTCCTGGATCTGGATATCGGCACGGTAAAAGCGCACATGCATCGCGCGGTGGTGAAACTGCGTCATGAGCTGCGCGATTTGTACGGAGGACGGAGATGAATCGCCCACAGCATCTAAGTGATGACGAACTGATCGGGCTGTTATATGGGCTCGGTGACGGCGAGGGTCATCTGACGCACTGCTCGGAGTGTGGCGAGCGCTGGAGCGAGATGCACAAGGCGCTGGGAATGGCTCGCGCCGAGTCGTCAACGGCCACGGAAATCAGTGGGCGCAGGCTGGCGATCCAGCGGCAGCAAATTCTGGAACGCGTGGAGCAGCCGGATTCGATATCTCTTGGATGGCGATGGGTCCCCGTCGCTACTGCCGCTTCACTTCTGGCGGCGGCGATGTTCTTCCATGAGCGTCCCGCGGTTCCCAAGCACTCGCCGGCGGCGTCCGCTGCCGTCAATGCCGAGGCCGATGCCCAGCTGTTCACCGACGTGTATTCGATGGAGCAGGATGTGGAACCAAAAGCCGCGGCTCCCATTCGCGCTTTGTTTCAGGAGACAGCATTGGAAGAGGAGCGCCAATGAAAGTGCGTCGATGGACCTATTTCCTCGCAGGAATAATACTGGCGTTGCCGGTAGCTTTAAGTGCACAGGGGGCGCGCAGCGGATTTTTTCCATGGTGGGATGGTCCCTTAGTCAGTGGGCTGGACCTCACCGATGCGCAGCGCACCGAAATCCGCTCGGTGATCCGCGATTATCGGGGCAAGATGATGGAGGTCCGGGGGGCGGTGCAAAAGGCGGAAGGCGAGCTGGATGCGGTCTTCAACGAAGATACCGTGGATCAGCGCCGCGGTTCTGAAGCGATTGATCGCCTGACCAAGGCCCGGGCGGACATGACCAAATCGGTTTCCGAGATGAGTCTGCGGATGCGCGCCGTGCTCACCACCCAGCAGTGGCAGGAACTGCAGCGCCGCCAGCGGGAGCAGGGATCGGGGCTCGAAAATGCCGGCCGCGGCCCGGGATCGCAAAAGGGCGGGGGACGCGCGCGTCGCTTAGCCAAGGGCGGACCCAAAGACTCGCCCTCGCGGCCTAGCGAGGCCCAACCGCAGCCCCCGGCTCCGGCCTTGAGCCAGCAGTAAGCCAGCTTAGGTATTCCTCCAGTTGCGGGGTGGCCACTCCGATCCCGTTCAATTCCGTGAGTCCTTGCTCATATACCCCCGAGACCGCGTCGGCAATGAGGACTGCTCGAAAATCCCGCATAGTGACGCTATAAATCGTCGCGCGAGGGCAATTCGGAAAGTTGCAGCCCACCACGACTACGGTTGTTATGCCCAGGTCGTGAAGGTGCTTCTCGAGCGGAGTTCCGTAGAACGCATCCCAGCGAGGCTTGTACATGGCCCACTCGTTTTCGGCGAGTCGCTGGAGCCGTCCGGCGAGCAGCGTGTCGGCATCGAGCTGGACATTGAGGTTCGGTTTGATCGCGTCCACCAGTTCGGCCCCGACGCTGCCAGGACGCACGATCGGGCTCCCGGAAGCGACCGTTTCCTTACGGCAGAGATCAACGTTGGTTCCGTCTGCCAGGTAGAGACGCACGACGTGCACGATCGGCCACCGATGCTGCCGGTACACATCCAACAGACGCCGCATCGCTGGGACGCGGGCGCTGGTTCCAGGGATTTCCGCAACGGCGCCAGGATTCGTGAAGTCCTGTTGGACGTCGATGGTCAGAAGCACCGATCTTCGGGGATCGGGCGTAGTATGCGGACTCATTTCGCGGCGGCGCGGATTGCGGATACATCCAGTATCCGCGACTGGAGGCCCTACCGGCGCTACTCGCGCTCGCACGGTCCACCGACAACCCCAGAACTTTGGCAGTCGTAGCTCACGGACTCGCCCAATGCATTGGAAGATTGCCCGATGCTCTTAATGCATTGGAGGAACTACTGTCCGATCCCTCGGTTGCGAAGCGGCGAATAGCGACGCAGGCCGTCGGCAGCGCGAAGGTTGATCACGCAGCGATCGTCGAAAAACTCCGTGCGATGCTTGATGATCCTGACCGGAGCGTGGCGCTAGACGCGATCGGACATTGGGGATGATCGGTCCAGCTGCGATTGCCGCCAGATCGGAGCTGGAGCGTATTGCCAGTGCAAACGCCGATAGCGAGAAGCCTCAAGCGGCGCGCTTGGCTCTCTCGCGTATTGACGCTCCCCTTGCGCCACCAAGGTAAATACTGGACAGAGGATAACTTGGCTCCGCAAGGCTCGTAGCGAAACTACTCGCATGTGTTCCCAAATGGCGCTTCAAGATCGTGAGCATCGACGGTCTCCATCCATGCGTCGTGAAGGACATTGATCACGGCCTGCCCGTCTACAGACAGCGTCCGAAACCAACGCACTTGACCTGAATGGCAGGCTACATCGAATTCGACTAAGACCTTATCTTTGCCCGATGCTCGCAAATGCTCCTGCACTCCCGGAGCCTCAATGCCGATGTGGGTGTGCGGTGCCGCTACGAATGTCAAGCGAACGGCTCCGGTGGGCAAGGGACGATAGGGATAAGGTTTGGACCGGTCGGACCACGACATCTCTCGAGTGACCTTGTGCGTTTTTGTGCACGCTAGCGTTGACATTAGAAATGTCGAAGCAGCCAACCAATAAAACCGGGGCAAATATCTCATACCGCGTTGCGGCTTACGGCGGATCGTGTGAGACTCGATCCGCCGACGGGCAGCCGCCGTGTGTTCATGAGTAATGTTAATGCCATTCGAGCAATTCTCGCTCGAAACGGCGCGAAATAAGGCCTTGGCTCGGCATTGTCAAGTTGGGTAGCCAGCCTGTTTTGCCCCTTCTTCGAAGCAGCGCAGTCTAGAAAACAATTAGACCGATTCGCTCTGGAACACTCGCCGGGTTTCCATCTATGGAGGCGGGTCCGCCTTCAGATGTGGTATCTGTGGAAGTGTCCTCAATGTATGGGCGAGGCGCGGTAGCCAAGTGGTAAGGCAGAGGTCTGCAAAACCTTTATTCGGGGGTTCGATTCCCCCCCGCGCCTCCAACAAGTTAGCCCCAAATCCCCACAAACAAGGTAGATAGTTCGGTCTGCGAAGGCCCGGGAACGTTCGGCAAAGAGCAGTTCGTTCGGATGGGAACCGAGTCAGTGGTTGGATAGCGGGCGACCTTTCCGATATAGAATAACGCCGTGAGTCTACGGTTCGCCATCTTGAATCCCTGCCAGAAACAGTGGGCTGATTTGAAGGGCGATGGACGCCATCGATACTGCGAGGCTTGCCGGACGTCTGTGCACGCGATAGAAAAGTACTCCGAGCAGGAGTGGGAGGAAGTCTGGAAGGAATCCGGCGGGCGCGTCTGTGGCCTTCTATGTGAAGAACTACCTCCGCAGCCTCGAAGCCGACGTGCTGTCCTCTTAGGCGCGCTACTAACCGCAATCTCACCATTGATGGCCCAGGCTGGTCGTGTTCGTATCATGGTCACCGATCCAACCGGCACCGTGATTCCAACAGCCCAAGCGTCGCTGCTAGGGTCTGACAACAAGCCAACGCGGACGGAACATGCGAACGAAAGAGGCGAGATTGTCTTTGCGGATCTTCCATTAGGTGATTGCCGATTTGCCGTCACCACCATTGGTTTCGCAACGTCGCAGGTGGTCGTAACGCTTCGCAACGGCGACGAGGTGAAGATTGAAACGAGTTTACAAGTAGGGCTGGTGGGCGAGTTCGTGAAAGTTCAAAAAAGCACTTCAAAACCGAACAGGGCTGCCACCGTGGCTTCACCTACCTCGAAACGTAAATGGTGGCAGATTTTCCGCTAGAGCTTCGACCTAATTGGCATTTAGTGGATGGCGGGAGCGATCGCGACATGCTGAGCTTCCTTTTCGAACGACCCAATGTACTTCTTCATCGCTGCGGCAGTGTCCGACCTAAGTTCAAACCACCAGGCCGAGCGCTTACTGCATCAGGCCGGAGGATGATATGCTCCCCAAGCGGCTAATCCGTCTGCAGTTGAACGGGAGGCGCACCACGATACGAATTGGATCGGCAGTAATTCTGTGCTGGTGCGCCACCCTGCAAGCGCCGCTGGGGTTATCCCAGGCTGAGTTTCACCGCGGCGTGAAAACCTTGCAACGCTTCAGTACAAATAAGGCTCTCCTTCCTGAGACGGCTGCTTATGATCAAGAAAATTGCGTTCTTAGTTTCGCCTCAACCTGAACCATGAAGCCGACACAATCACCGTGTCTAAGATCGCGGCGAAGTAGCTCCCCCACGGGAAGGAAACCTTATGGCAACTCAACCCAATAAATGCGCTCATCCGAGCTGTCGGTGCACAGTAAAAGAAGGAACCAAATATTGCAGCACCTTCTGTGAGGGTGAGGCCAAGACCGCCGACATCGTCTGTAGTTGTGGCCATCCCGGCTGTGGTTCGCGTCAAGAGCCAGGCACGTAAGCCCGATAGATCGTCGATGTTAGGGTAGCCAGACGCTGCTCGATGAATGAAAAAGACACGTGGTTGAGCGAAGAATCGATTCTACAGGCGCTGGAAGAGGCCGTCAGCCGCATCCGCAAGCGCAATCTCAACGGTGCGCTCGATACACTGATCTATCTCAATTTCGAGCGGCTCCTGCTTCCTGGTAAGGATGGCAGGACTCTTCTCGTGGTGGACCGGAGCCAAGCCTTCGGTCCCGAACGAGTGCGCGAAACGGCCGATCAAATCCGGCTATGTGAACTTGCGCTGCGAAAGCTGGATGCGCAAGGCGCTCTGGCCGCCGGCCAGGCCGCGCTAGCCCGCTGGCAGAAAACGTAAGCCCTTAATTCTTAGGATCGTCCTTGTGGGAAGTGGAACTGCTTTGCTGCAAAGGATTGATGCGTTTTAGAAATCCCCCAAGTTTAACCACCGGATTCTTCGTTTTGGCATCAGAACTCGCGCTTACCGAGACAGCGCTGTCGTCGCTCGGGGACGCCGGGGTTTCGATGGCAACGACATGCGTTGGCGACTCCGGGTCGACCAAATCGTTACTCGTCTGGGGCTTGGGTGCCAGCCGCGCAGGCTTTCGATGTAGCGTCTTCTTGGCTGCAATGGGAACCGCTGCCGGGATGGTTTCGACAGCGGGAATGGCTACGGCAGGCGTTGCGGCGTCTGGGGGCGGTACCGCTGTAGGAGATTTTCCGGTCTGAACCTGAGCATTACCGTGCCTGGTGGTAACCGCCGCGATCAAACCTCCGATAAGGATCGAGAGTGCTACGCACGCCGCCATCAAGGGCCGGCTGATCGAACGGCGCTGGCTCGATGCGATGGGTTTTATTCGAACGTCTTCGATCGCCTGGAGGAATGCGTCCGCTGACTGGAATCGCGCTTCCGGTTTCTTTGCCAAAGCGCGCAGAACGATCGCCGAAAGCGCATTTGGTATTTCAGGGTTTGTTGCTGTGGGTGACGAAGGCGCCTCTTCCGTATGAGCCTTCATGATCGTGAATGCGCTATCGCCTCCGAAGGGCTTTTTCCCCACCAGGAGTTCGTAGAGGACCACTCCCGCCGAGTAGACATCGGTACGCACATCGATATCCTGAGCGCCACGGATCTGCTCGGGGGACATATAGTGGGCAGCACCAATGGGCGAGCCCTCGCGTGTAAGGCGCAGGTCGGTAGCAGCCTTGGCCAAACCGAAGTCGATGATCTTCACGCTTCCGCCAGCGGTGAGAAAGATGTTGGCGGGAGAAATATCCCGGTGGATGATTCCGCGGGCGTGGGCGTAGCTGAGGGCGCCCAGGACTTGCGCTATGATGTCTAAGGCCTGATTCTGCGATAGCGGCTGACGCTCCAAGAGCTGCTGTAGAGACTCGCCTTCCAGAAATTCGCATACCAGGGCAAGGTCATCGTTGACCCAGAAGGCGGTGTGTACCACTGCAATATTGGGGTGACTTAAGCTGGCTTGCAGCCGGATTTCACGAAGAAACCGCTCGGATTGCTCCGCGGCATTGGCATTGCCGGAGGCGAGAACCTTCATCGCTTCGCGCCGGCCGGTAATGGTGTGCTCTACCTTATAGACTTGGCCAAAGCCGCCTTTTCCAAGCTCTTGGAGGATCGCATAGTCACCGAGGGATTGTCCGACTTGAAACATGGAGAGTCTCGGAGCCACCTAGCTCCCTTCCAGCCTAAGCAACGAACCTCAGCGGGACAATAGGACGAATCTACTAAGGTCGCGCCGGAATAGGCCTGATGTGAGCTAAGCTCGATCATGCCTAAGCCCAAACGGAGTGCGGGCGTTCTTCTGTTCCGGCGGACCGCATCCGAGATCGAAGTCCTCCTGGCGCATCCCGGCGGTCCCTTTTGGAAGCACAAAGACGAAGGCGCCTGGTCGATTCCGAAAGGTGAGTATGGGGACCAAGAGGATCCACTGGCAGCCGCGAAACGGGAGTTTGCCGAAGAAACCGGCGTAACGCCCTCGGGGGACTTCATTCCGCTTGGAGAAGTTCGACAACCTGGGGGCAAAATAGTCAGCGTCTGGGCGGTGGAGGGCGACCTTGACCCGAGGAACCTGCTCAGCAACACGTTCTCGCTACCCTGGCCTCCGAATTCCGGAAAATGGCAGGAATTCCCGGAAATTGATCGCGCGGAGTGGTTTTCTCTGGTAACCGCGCGCCGCAAGATTCTCAAAGGGCAGGCGGAGATCTTGGACCGGCTGCTCCAAAACTTGCCGGACGCACCCTAACTAGTGCATCATGCATTAACAACTAGTGCATCATGCATTAACGCCGATATTAAGAGCAACCGATACATTGAGGGAGGGTTCCTGGATGACGAAATATGTTCGCTCGTACGCGCTGTGGGGTTCCAGCATCTTTGTCGCCCTGCTTCTGGGCGGCTGCCAAGCACAACAACAAGTTCGCAGCGAGTATTCCATGGGCGAGCGAGTCCCAGTTGGACAACTGACCTACTCGGTGATCGAGAGCGCGTGGCGAACCCAGTTAGGGGATTCATTCAAGGTGCGGACACCGGAGCAGCGTTTTCTGCTCATCAAGCTTTCCGTTACCAACGGCACCGGTAAAGACATTTCCGTTCCTCTGCTGACACTGGAGGGAACTAACGGGCAGATGTATCGCGAAATTGCCGATGGCAACGGTGTAGATAACTGGTTTGGCTTGTTAAGGACCATTAATCAGGGACAGACGCAGCAGGGGAACATCCTGTTCGATGTGCCGCTCACCTCCTACAAACTCCGGGTGCCGGATATCAACGATACGGGCTTCGACACGTACGCTTCCATTCAAATTCCGTTGCGGATGGACGCGGAGGTGCCGATTCAAACGCCGACTAATCCGGACGTCTTAAAATAGTATCCGTGAGATCCAGAGGCTGGATCATCGCCCTGACACTGCTGTTCACGGCAGGGCTACTGCCGGCGGCATCGAGGCTCGCGTTTGAGCGTTTGGCTCTGCACCAATATGAGGACGGTCCGCTGCTACCGGCATCCCATGATTTCCTGCCGGGGGAAACGGTTTGGTTCAGTGCCCGGGTGGCTGGTTTCGACAGCCAGATAGTTGGCGACAATCGCAACGTAAAACTATCTTGGAAGGTGGGAATCGTGGACCCGGACGGCGTGGCTGTGGAGGCCACCAAAACCGGCCGGCTGGATGACTCGCTGCGCACCCAAGACAAAGACTGGGTCCCGAAATTCGTAGTTTCGTTTCTCCTGCCGTCCTTCATTCCCGGCGGAAATTACAAAATCCCGGTCACAGTGAAAGACGAACTAGCAGGCTCGGATATCAGCGAAGAGCTGGCGTTTCACGTGCGCGCGGAGAGTATAGAGCCGAGCACATCGTTCGTGATTCGGAAATTTCGTTTCCTGCGCAATGAGACCGATGCAGAGGCTTTGCGCCCACCGGTGGTCTACCGGCCGGGAAGCACACTATGGGCCCGATTCGAAATGGCGGGATACAAGTTCGAAGCGAATCATAAATTTTCGGTGGATTACGGCTTGGCCGTGCTGAACGCGGACGGCAAGGAGCTCTTCGCACAGCCGGAGGCGGCCGCGGAATCGAAAGAATCGTTCTATCCACAGCTGCGCGTCCCAGGCGCTTTGAGCCTGCATCTGGATGCCAACGTCCCGCCCGCGACCTATACGCTAGTGGTCACGGTGCGCGATAAGATCGGCGGCCAGACTGCCGAACAGCGCGAGACATTTCGCGTCGAGTAGTTCAGACGAATTCCAGGTCGACCGATCCTACGGGGCCGAAATCGGCCGTGATGCGATCTCCACGCTCCCCCATGTAGACTTCGGTCGTGACGCCAGTGGTGACGTATTGGCCGGCTTTCAAGCCAAGCCCGCGTGCGCTCAAACTGTTGACCAGCCATTCCAGGGCGTTGAGTGGATGACCCAGCACGTTGCATCCACTGCCTTCGCGCAGCACTTTTCCGTTAACCGTTACGCGCACGGCCTGCGCGGCCAGGTCGAAAGCCTGCCAATCGGTAACTAAGGCGCCCTTGACCCAGGCCGCGTTGCAGGCGTTGTCGGCGATCAGCGACCCCGCGCCGATGGTGGTCCAGTCGTCGAACCGACTGTCGACGATTTCGATGGCAGGGACCACCCCTTTCACCGCCGCGGCGATTTCATCGCGCGAGCGCTGCGCGGCTGTCGGTGGCAGATCGCGCTCCATCTCGAAGGCGAATTCGGCCTCGACCACGCGCATAAAGAATTTGCTCGCGTCAACCTGGGCGGGACCGTCGAAGAAGAACGCGGATAGCAGTCGTCCGCAGAAAGGCGCGTCGACGTTCAATTGGCGCTGCGCGGTGACGTTGGTGCAAGCGACTTTGTATCCGATCACATTACCGCCGTAATGCGCGAGCAATTGGTCGACGAGGCCGTCCTGGACAACATAGGCTTCGGCGGGTGTCTTTGGTCGGATCGCCGGGGGAAGTTCCAGAAGGCGCTTGTGGTTGATCCTTGCTTGCGCGAGGAGTTCGGAGGAATTGGTCACCTGAACATTATTGCCAATAATTCCGGTCCAGGCTCCGATACTGGACCGCTTCGGCTAAATGCTTGGCCGTAACGTTATCCGAGCTATCCAGATCAGCGATGGTGCGGGCCACTTTGAGAATGCGATCGTGCGCGCGCGCCGAAAGCCCCATCCGGCGCACCGCCATTTCAAGGGTTCGTTCGCCCGCGTCATCCAGTGCGCAGATTTTCCGGATCTGGCGAACCGGAATCTGCGAATTGTAGTAGCCGCGGCCGTGCTGGATGCCGCGGACGCGCTCCACGCGAGCGCGCATATCGGCGGATGTGGCGCCCGTAGGCTGGCCGCGCAACTCCTGATAGGCGACTGCGGGAACTTCGATGTGCAGATCGATGCGGTCGAGCAGAGGACCGCTGATCTTTCCCAGGTAGCGCTGGATAATGCCGCCGGTACAGCGGCACTCGCGCGTAGGATCGGAAAAGTGCCCGCAGGGGCATGGGTTCATGGCAGCGATCAGCATGAAATTCGACGGGAAGGAAAGGGTCATCTGGGCGCGGGCGAGCGTGACGCTGCCCTCCTCAAGCGGCTGGCGCAACTGCTCCAGCACGTTGCGGGGAAACTCCGGCAGCTCATCCAGAAACAAGACGCCGTTGTGCGCCAGACTCACTTCGCCGGGCCGAGGCATTCCCGAGCCTCCACCGATCAGGCCTGCATCCGAGACCGAGTGGTGCGGCGCGCGGAACGGGCGCTCGGCCAGCAGTCCGATTCCCTTGGGCAACAGTCCCGCCACACTGTGGACCTGGGTGGTCTCAAGCGCCTCGGGATAGGTCAACGGCGGCAGGATCCCAGGGAGCCGTTTCGCCAGCATGGTCTTGCCCGATCCCGGCGGTCCTACGAGAAGTACGTTGTGGCCGCCCGCCGCAGCGACCTCTAGAGCGCGCTTAGATGTAGTCTGGCCGCGCACATCGCCAAAATCAAGCATCGACGCGCTCAGAGTTGGTATCAGACTTGTTTCGCGCACGTGCGGCGTAAACTGGTCCGGATTGTTGAGGAACGCCACCACCTCGCTCAGATGCCGCATCCCGAACACTTTCAGATCGTCGGCCACGGCAGCTTCGGAAGCGTTGTCGGCTGGCACCAGCAGGTTCGCGATCTTTTGCCGCCGCGCGCACGTCGCGATCGAAAGCACGCCGCGTACCGGCCGGATGGCGCCGTCCAGGGATAATTCGCCTACCAGGAGATGCTCGTTGCTGGGTGCCACGGTTCCCATCGCACCCAGAATTCCCAGCGCCATCGGAAGATCGAATCCGGCGCCCTCTTTGCGAACGTTGGCCGGCGCCAGGTTGATGGTCACGCTTTTGTTGGGATAGCCGAACCCGGAGTTGAGCAGCGCTGACTTAATTCGTTCGCGGCTCTCCCGGACGGCCGTATCCGGCATGCCTACGGTGATGAAATCGCGGTTCGTGCCGGGATACATATCCACTTCGACATCTACGAGATAGGCGTCGATGCCATACACTGCGGCCGATCGCGTCCGGAACAGGGCCATAGACCGTTAGTGGTTTCAGACAGGTGTTTCTCGCAGGTGATTATGTTTCGGATTTGGTTAGCGAATGCTAGTTGTGACGGTATTGGCGGCCTTGCCATCAAAGATAACCACGATATCGACCTGCCCTCGTCCAGCCAAGGAAGAGGGTAGAGGCCCTATATTGACGGCGTCCTCTCCTTCGTAGCCGCCGACCGCAGCAAGAGCGGCTGGTACGCTTACACCACCGACAGTGCCAATCGCCTGACCGGCATTCCGGAATCCAGTGCCGTAAAGCGAGAGAAAAACCTGGTCCCCTGCTGAGCCGAGATTCACTGGGACGGGAATACGGCTTCCGATGGGTTCTGCCGGATTGAACAGGTAATCCTGGCTACGGGCTCCGTTGGAGGCGATTCGTATCCACAGGCCCGCCGGAACGCCCGACCCGCTGGCATTCGCGGTGAAGAGCGATGGAAGTACTTTATCGACCACAATCTGCTGTGAGACCATCCCACCGGTGCCGCTCTGAATCCTCAGGGTCGCATTACCCAAAGCGGTGAATGGCGGAACCGCGAAGATTACAACGCTCGGATCGACAAAGAACAGAGATGGGTTAAGAACGTTGCCCACGCTGTCCGTTAGCGTCACCTTGGTTTCCAGTAACTGATTGGGAAGATAGTCGCCGGTGCCCGAAGCTGTACCCCGCGCTAACCCGCTGGCCACGCTGATCATGATCATGCCGCTGGCCATTGTGCCGGGCGGGGTGGAACTAGCCGCGGATTCGGTAACCAGAGGAAGATCCACGAATGCACTCTGCTGCCCAGGCGAGACCGGCGAGTCCATGGCAAGCACTCGCCCTTGAGGATCGAGCGCGCTTCCTGAAACACTGACGAGGGAGAATGCATCGCCGGTCTTCGCTGTGCTGTCAGGCTCCACGCCGATCGTATAATGACCTTGCCCTTCGACAGATTGCCGAATGAGCACAACGTCCATCGGATGGGGAAGCACGCCTCCGAAATCGAGCTCGAAATAGGCGGAGTCTGGAATCGCCTGGCCGGATCGCGAAGTAACGCGACCAAGAGCGTCGGTGACGACGATATCCACAGGTCCCATGGATACGGCCGCGTATTGGCCCTGCAACGCCGGCAGGCCATTGAGCCATTCAAGAAAGGAGCCCGGCAGCAGCGCACTCGTCGAACAGGCGAAGACTCCCGCAGAAGCTACACCTAAGGCTGCTCCTACGTCCTGGCCCAGATTCAATGCCTTCTGCAGGGGCGGATAAGCAGAAGGGTCGGTGGAACCCGCCGAGTAGGAAGGTAGCTGCACCTGCGTTGGCGGGTCGTGTATCCGCCAGGCAAAAATGTCGGCGAACCGAGTGAGAGGAATGATCCCGGCGGGGAACGGAATTCCCGATAGGGGATCAATTAACTGCCCGGCGAAAGCGGCGAAATCGCCCTGACGCTCCGGAAGCGGTGGCAAATACGCTTGGACCGCCAAGCCAGGAGCAACCTGAACCAGACCGCAGAATTTCGGCCCCGTATTGGCGTCGGCAATAGGAATCGAATTTATCGATTGAACCAGTTGCTGTCCGCTAAAAGGCTTCCCCACCACCAGGCGATCTCCGACCGCATTCGGTGGGGTTATGTAATACACCGACTGGAACGGCATAAAGCCCAGCGGCGCGGGCCAGCAATTCGAATTCGTAGGGCACGTGTGGGATGTAGAGGACTGCGCGAACGTTGGCGCGAGGCTCGCTAAAACCATGAGAGCAGGAATGAGCAACTCACCAAGCTTGGGATCGAACGATCGCATTGGTTTAGTGTAGTATTTCATGCTGCTCCAGCATTGTGCTTAGATGTAAGGATGCCGCGTGGCACGCGGCCTAAGGAGCTTACGTGAAAGGTATTGTGCTCGCCGGAGGAACTGGAAGCCGTCTGTTCCCTCTGACCAAGATCACCAACAAACACTTGCTTCCGATCTATGACAAGCCTATGATCTTCTACCCGATCCAGGCTCTGGTAGATGCTGGAATCCGCGACATCCTGCTGGTAACGGGTGGGCAGAACTCAGGCGATTTTCTCCGCCTGCTGGCCAACGGCAAGAAGTTCGGGCTGGCTCATCTGAACTACACCTATCAGGAAGGCGAGGGCGGTATTGCCGATGCGCTGGCCCTGGCCGAACACTTTGCGGATGGCGAAAAGATCTGCGTGATTCTGGGCGACAACATCATTGAGGGCTCCATCGCCCCGGCGGTGCAGGCATTCGAAAAACAGGAGCGCGGGGCACGCATTTTGCTTAAGGAGGTCCCCGATGCGGAGCGCTTTGGCGTGGCGGAACTGTCGGGTGACCGCATCCTGGGTATCGAGGAAAAGCCGGCCCAGCCGAAATCTCCCTATGCGGTGATCGGGATCTATCTGTACGACGGTACGGTGTTCGAGAAAGTGCGTAAGCTGGTGCCCAGCCGCCGCAACGAGCTTGAGATTACCGATGTAAATAATGCCTACATCCAGGAAGGTAGCATGAGCTATTCATTCCTGGATGGATGGTGGACTGATGCCGGCACGTTTGAATCGTTGTTACGCGCGGCGAATCTGGTGGCGGAAACCAGGACTACTGAAGTTTCCGAATCGGCTGCCATACAATAGGCTTTGCCCCGGCTTTCGATCGTGGTCCCCGCCTATAATGAGGCGGCCCGTCTTCCCCTGACTCTTCCTAAGATGGCGGAGTTCTGCGAACGCCAAGGGTCCATCGAGATTCTCATTGTGGATGACGGATCGAAGGATTCGACCGCTGCCCTTGTTCAGGAGTTCGCGAACCGGCATCCGTTTGCACGTTTGCTCCAAAATCCCGGCAACCGCGGCAAAGGATATTCGGTGCGTCACGGAATGCAGAAGGCCCAGGGTGATTGGATCCTTTCGACGGATGCGGATCTCTCCAGCCCGCTGGAAGAAGTCGACAAACTTCTGAGTGCGGTAGAGAGGGAAAAGGCCGCGGCCGCCATCGGATCGCGGGCGCTGGATCGCTCGCTGGTGGGCGTCCACCAGGCTGCGTTCCGAGAGGCCAGCGGTCGCGTGTTCAACGTGGTGATGCGCGCAGCCACGGGACTACCGTTTCGCGATACGCAGTGCGGCTTCAAGCTGTTTCGTAAGGATGCCGCTCACGCCATCTTTCCCCGCCAGCGGCTGGATGGATTTGGCTTCGATGTGGAAGATCTGCTGATCGCTCGCATCCACGGATTCAAAGTGGTCGAAGTGCCGGTGCGTTGGGACAACGTGGAGGGCACCAAGGTTAGCCCATTGAACGGAGCTCGCGCGTTCTGGGATCTGGCGGCGGTGCGATGGCACCAGTTAGCCGGGCGTTATCGGTAACGCCACGGCGTGCCACACTTGTTCCGCCACGGCTTCCCGAGTTTGACTCCCGTCGATAAGCCGCACGCGTTTGGACTCGTCGGCGGCGAGCTGGCGATAGGCTTCGCGAACGCGCCGGTGAAAAGCGACATCCTGCTCTTCTATCCTGGTCTCGGAGCGAGTCTCGGAACCCGCGGTTCGAGCGCCGCGGCGATGCGCGCGCGCCAGGCCCGCTTCCGCATCGATATCGATGACAAGAGTGAGGTCCGGAATCAATCCGCGGCAGGCAATCCGGTCGAGCTCATAGACGACGTCGGCGCCCAGGCCTCGGCCCACGCCCTGGTAGACCAGAGTGGAATCGGTAAATCGGTCGGAGAGAACGGTGCGGCCGGCCGATAGAGCCGGCAAGATCAACTGGTCGACGTTTTGTGCGCGGCTCGCAAACATCAGCAGCAGCTCGGCGGTGGGACACAATTCGCGATTCTTGGCATCCAGCAACACATGGCGGATCTGGGTACCGATGGGAGTGCCGCCCGGCTCCTGAGTTTCCAGAACATCGTGCCCGGCTTTCCGCAGCCGCTCGCCGAGCAAGCGAAGTTGGGTGGATTTGCCGCTGCCTTCCGGGCCTTCAAACGTAATGAATCGGCCGCGCCCACTCATAAGCGAGCTCATTCGCCACTTCAGTCGTAAACGAAGTGCAGGACCTTCTTCAGATCTTCCCACGCTTCGCGTTTCGCGTCTTGGTTATAGGGGCGCAGCAGATAGGACGGATGATACGTCACCATCACTGGAATATCGCGCCACTTGTGCCATTTGCCGCGCAGCTTAGTGACTCCGTCCTTAGTGCCGAGCACTGCTTTAGCTGCCGTCGAACCCATCGCGCAGATGGCTTTGGGACGGATTGCCATGAGCTGGCGGAATAGAAACTGGCCGCAAATTTCCATTTCATCGGGCTGCGGCGCGCGATTCTCCGGGGGGCGACACTTGACCACGTTGCAAATGTAGACGTCGGGGCGCCGGATGGGAATACCTTCCTTGGTCGCGGTGTTCTCGATCATCTGCGTGAGCAACTGCCCGGCCCGGCCGACAAAAGGCAGCCCACTAGCGTCTTCATCCGCCCCTGGTCCTTCGCCGACAAACACCAAGCGCGACTGTTCATTGCCCGATCCGAAAACGATCTTCGCCCGGCCCTCACACAGGCGGCAGCGGCGGCAATCGTCGCCGATGTCCTGGCGAATCTTGAGAAGCGTGTCGCCTTCCGGCGCTAGAGAGGGTAGGGCGGCAGGGGCAGCTGGCAAGATTACTCCTTCTGGAATGACAGGCAACGAGATTGCCTGTCCTACATTCTCACGGCGATAGATTTCGTCGACTCCGAGGTCACGGTAAAAGTTCAGGCGTTCCCGGAGCTGCGCAACAGTCATTGGGCGCTGTGCAGGGCCAGGCGCAGCTTCATCGCTTCATCGAAGATGCGGTGCGCGATGATGCTCTTCGAAGCCCGCTCGACAGGAATGGTTTCGCCGGTGCGCAGCACCAGGGTTACGGCATTCTCGTCCGATTCAAATCCGATTCCCGGCTGCGATACCAGATTGGCCACCACCATGTCGCAGTTTTTAGATTGCAGCTTGCGGCGAGCCGCCTCGATCAGGTTCTCAGTCTCCGCCGCGAAGCCCACCAGCAGACGATCGCCTTTTTTGCGGCCGACTTCGGCCAGGATATCCGGCGTGGGATCGAGCTCGAGTGAAAGCCGCGCCGCAGTTTTCTTGACCTTCTGCTGCGGCGGGTTGGCCCGGTGATAATCAGCGACGGCCGCAGCCTTAATGATCATGGTGGCCTGCTCCAGGTGATCCATCACCGCCTGGCGCATTTCGACAGCAGTGCGCACCAGAATCAGTTCCACGCGCGCCGGTGGGGCGAGCGTAACAGGCCCAGAAACCAGGATCACGCGTGCTCCGCGTTCCGCGGCAGCCTCGGCCAGCGCGTAGCCCATCTTCCCGCTGGAACGGTTGCTGAGATAGCGAACCGGATCGAGCGGTTCCTGCGTGGGTCCGGCCGTGATTAAGACAGTCTCGCCATCCAGATCATGCTTGGAACTGCCGCGACCAGCCACGCCAGCGACTGCTTGTGCGATGATCTCGGGCTCAGCCAAACGGCCCGGGCCGACCATACCGCAAGCCAGAATCCCATCATCGGGCTCGACAATCACATGCCCGCGCTCCCGCAAAATGCGCAGATTCTCCTGGGTGGCCGGGTGATTCCACATGTTGGTGTTCATCGCCGGAGCGAGCACCACCGAGCCGGTGAACGCCAGATAAGTAGTCGTCAGGAAATCGTCGGCGAGCCCGTGAGCCAGCTTGGCGAGAAGATCGGCCGTGGCCGGCGCGATCACCAGGATATGATTCTCCTGGGCTACACGAATATGTTCGATCGCACTCGAAAGGGTATCTTCAGCGCTGGCCGCGCTGAACAGGTTGGTGATCACCTTACGGCCAGTGAGCGCGGCGAACGTCAAGGGCCGCACGAATTCCTCGGCTGACCGGGTCATGACCACCTGCACGGAGAAACCGCGCTCCATCAGCGCGCGAGCCAGCTCCGCCGCCTTGTACGCGGCGATGCCTCCTCCGACTCCCAAGGCAACGTTGGTGGTGACCGGCATGCTCGTTACCGGAATAAAATCGGCCTATTCTTCGGGGACCGGCTGCTCGAACAGGTGCTGGATCGCGATGTCCTCATACTGGACCAAGCCCCGACGGACTTCTTCCATGGCCATCACGGTGGGCTTCTTGGACGTGGTGGGGAGGAAGCTCCGCGCCCCGTTCTGAAGCTGCCGCGCGCGCTTGGCGGCCACGATGATGAAGCGGTAGGCGCTGGCCTCCGGATCGTCGGGAATCACGCTCTGCGCAATCTGTTTAAGATTTGTTTCTGCCATTTTCAAAAGTCTCCAGAATCGGGCGAATCTGCTGCTCCATCCGGTCGCGGCGGCTCCGCACGGATCGTACAATCGATACCAGTGTATCGGTGGACGCTTGCACCTCCCGATTCACCAGCAGGTAGTCGTACTGCGAATACTTCCGAATTTCCTCCGCGGCCTCCCTGAGCCTACGCTCAATCACCGATTCGGAGTCCTGAGACCGGGCCCGCAAACGCTCTTCGAGAACCTGGCGGCTGGGCGGAAGAATAAATATCGATACCGCTTCGAATATTCTCCCTTTTAATTGTCGCGCACCCTGGACGTCGATGTCGAGGACCAGGTCCATGCCAGCCGCTTTGGCCCGATCCAACTCGCTGCGGTGGGTCCCGTAATAGTTTCCAAATACTTCAGCCGATTCAAGAAACTCGTCGTTGGCCAGCCGCCGCTCAAATTCGGCGCGGGTGATAAAGTGGTACTCCTGCCCGTCGCGTTCCTGGCCGCGCGGGGGGCGGGTGGTGTAGGAAACCGAGAAGCATAGGTTGTCGACGGACCTCATCAGCGCGCTAACCAGGGTCGATTTGCCGGAGCCCGATGGCGCCGAAATGATGAAGACTGTGGTCATTCCAGGACTGTTATTCAAGGTTTAGCGACTGCTCTCGGATCTTCTCGATGCATGCCTTGGCGGCCAGCGCCAGTTCGGTGATCTTGAGGCCGATTTCTCCCGCACCGGTAGTCTTGGACAGTATCGTGTTGGTCTCGCGGTTCATCTCCTGCAAAAGAAAATCGATCTTCTTGCCGCTTTCGCCGCCGGCTTCGAGTAGCGCGGCCAGTTGCCCCGAATGGATCTTCAGGCGGGCTAATTCTTCGCCGATATCACTGCGATCGGCCAGCATCGCCGCTTCCTGGGCCAGACGCTGCGGGTCGATTTGGACGCCTTGCGCGCCCTTGAGTAGATCTTTGAGGCGCTCGGCGAGCCGATGCTGGAAAACCTCCGGCGCGTTAGCCCGGATCGTTTCCATCTGCTCCGCCAGCGCGTCGAGCTGTGAATTGTGCCCGGACATTTCCTTGGCAATTTCCGCTCCTTCGCGCGCGCGAAACTGATTCAACTCATCGAGCGCGGCGCGCAACGCGTCCAGTATGGCTTCTTCCGTTCCGGGCGGCAGTGCGGAACCCTCGGAAATCTCGCCGAACATTCCTGGGATTCGCAAGGCAGCGTTTAGGTCCGGCTGGGCATTCAGTTTATGCTCGGCCGCGGCTTGGCGAAAAGCCCCAAGGTATTCTTGGAGCATCTTGTGGTTCAGAGTGACCGCACTTTCGTTCGCGGCGCCCAGTGGGAGAGAGATCCGCACCTCCACGTGCCCGCGCGCCAAGCGGCTCTTGACCAGCGATCGCACGGCGTTCTCAAAGAGATCGGCGGCGGAGGGCGCGTGCACATGCACATCCAGCGAGCGATGATTCAGCGTCTTCACACTGACCACCATCTCGCCGTCGCCTAGGGGACGGCGGGCGCGCGCAAATCCAGTCATGCTACGCAGAGGAGAATTGGCCATCTTAGGGGTTCACGTCCGCTTCCAGAAATTGTAATTCGTACAGCCTCTGGTAAAGGCCTCCCCGGCTTACCAATTCGTCGTGCCGGCCGGTCTCGGAGATGCGTCCACGGTCCAGCACAACGATCTTGTCGGCCCGCCGCACGGTGGATAGCCGGTGTGCAATTACGATGACCGTGCGGTTGGCCATTAAGGTTTGCAGCGCCTTTTGTACGAGCACCTCGGATTCGGTGTCCAGATGTGAAGTGGCTTCGTCCAGGATCAAAATCGGCGCGTTCTTGAGCAACGCGCGCGCGATCGCCAGGCGCTGCCGCTGTCCGCCGCTCAGTTTAACGCCACGTTCGCCGATGATGGTGCCGTATCCTTCTGGCATGCGCAGGATAAACTCTTCCGCCAGGGCATCGCGAGCGGCCTTGTGAACCTGCTCGGGCGCCGCGTGCGACAAGCCATAGCCGATGTTCGCCCCCACGGTATCGTTAAACAGGAACGTATCCTGCGCCACGATGCTGATCTTATCGCGCAGGGATGCCAGCTTAAGGTCGCGAAGATCCTTGCCGTCGATCCGGATGGCCCCGCCCGTCACATCGTAGAAGCGCGGCACCAGATTGGCTAGCGTGGTTTTGCCTGCACCGCTTGGTCCGACCAGTGCGACCACTTCACCAGCCTTAACGTCCAGATCGATCCCATCCAGAACCAGACCCTCGGGTGAGGTCGGATATCGAAAGTTCACGTGCTCGAACACAATGGCTTTATCGATCCGTGCCAGCCTTGCGGCTCCCGGCTTCTCCTGCACCTGTAGATCGCGATCCAGATACTCGAATACTTTCTGAGACGCTCCCAGCGCCTGCTGAAAGATGTTGTGGATACCGGTAAGACGCTTCACAGGCTCATATAACAAAAACAGCGCTATCACGAAGCTGGTGAATTCTCCCGTGCTCATGTTCCCAGCCTTGATTTGGTTGCGGGCGTAGGCCAGCAACACGACGATGGTTAGCGCTGCGAAGAACTCGATTACCGGCGATGCCACGGCCTGCTGCGCGACATAACGCAGATTGCTGCGTCGTAAGCGTTCGGCGCGGTCCCGGAACCGGTTGGACTGAATCTCTTCGGCGCCAAAAGACTTCACCACCTGATGGCCACTCAGCGTCTCCTGCAACACTTGATTAAGCTCCGCGGTGTTGTCCTGTGCGCTGCGCGTTGTTCGCCGGATGCGGCGGCCTAAACGCAGAGTCGGCAGCATCACGAATGGCAGAACCGTCAGGCTGGCCAAAGCCAGTTTCCAGTCGGTTTGCAGGATTCTGACTCCCAAAGCCAAAAAGATGAAACTCTGGCGCAGCAGATCGGCCAGAATGTTCGACATTGCCACCTGGATCTTTTCGAGGTCGTTCATGATGGACGACATAACCCGTGCGGTGGAGTTGGATTCGAAAAAATGTGCATCCTGATGGACGACGCGATCGAAAACATCCTGGCGCAAATCCGTGACTGCCGACAATCCGACGTAGTTCACAAGATAATTCCCGGCGTAGTCGCATAGTCCTTTGATCAGGAATACGGCGAGGATTCCCACGGCGACCATGGTCCAGACATTATGGACGTTGGCAGGCATCAAACTGTCGAGATAGACCGGATGATTCCAGAACGGGATCGTGAACAGCACCACTGGCGATTCGGGCGAGTTGGGATTCAGAACCCGATCGAAAATTGGACCGATCAAGCCCACGGTGAGCGCTGTCGTTGCGCCCACACATGCCATCAGCACGACCGATAACACCAGGAGCCCAACGTACCGCTTCGAATATTGGAGCAGCCGTCCCAGCTCGCTCACGCGCGTACCCTCAACGCTTCCGCCGCGGCGATCACTTCCTCGACTGCGATACACCCGATGGCTTCGGAAGTGGTCAGAACATGCCCTTCGGTTCGCCAGGGCGCCCAATTCACCGGATCGCTGGGTCCGAACAGCACCACTACCGGCACTCCGAACGCTGCGGCGATGTGCGCCGGGCCGCTGTCGTTGCCGATGAACAATTGGGCGCCGGCCATCAGGCTCTTCACTTCACCCAGAGGCGCATTGCGGATCACGCGGAAGCTGGCGAACGCGCTCGGATCATCATCTGGGCCAGCCAGGAAAATAGGCATCAGCCCGGCCTTGTCCCGCAGATGTTCGGCGACTGCGCGGAAGCGCTCGGCCGGCCAGGTTTTGTGGGGAGTCGACGCGAACGGATGAATCACGGCATACGCGCCCGCCTGCAATGCTCGCGCAGCCGCCAATTGCGCGCGCGGGATTTCCGTACGGGGCACGCCCATCCAGAACATCGCGGAAGCGAGGTGTTCGGCTGTGTGTACGCGGCGGGCATCCCCTAAAATTTCCTGTGCCCGTGGGATTTTGTCGGTATAAAGAAAACTGTAGGCGTGATGCGCGAATCCGGCCTTGATTTGAGCCCCAGAAGTAGCCGTAAGCCACATGCTGCGCGATCCACCGTGAAAGTTCAGCGCCATCTGAGGTTTCCACTTCGCAAGGGCGCGTGCAGATGGCGGCAGAATGTCATTCACTTGCGGACTATCTTCGAACACCGCCCCAAACCGGTCTTCGACCACCACCCCAATTCTCAGATCTGGACGATAAGCTTTGAGCAGTGCCAGGGCCGGAGTCGTGAGCACACAGTCGCCCAGGGAGCGCAGACGGATCACGCCGATCCGCGAGCCAGACGGCAGCCGCTCCAGCAAGTTGGCCACGCGTGTTTATTCTTCGATTCGTGCCTCGTCGACCAACATCACCGGGATGTCGTCGCGAATGGGATACACTCTCTTGCACTCGACGCACTTCAGGCCGCTCTGGTCCTGTTTTAGTTCCACCGGCGCCTTGCAAAGCGGGCAAACCAGGATTTCCAGCAATTCTTTACTGATGGCCATAGAAAACGTTAGTGTAACAGGCTCATGTGCCTGGACGGGCATGCTCTTACGCTGGCGACGTCAGGGGCGGGCGGCCGGCGCCTTCGGCGTGGCCAGGTACCCTACAATCAGGTCCTTCCCCACCTCGTTAACCACCAGCTCGTGCGGCTGGCGGCTACCACCTACGTAGAATTGCAAGGGCTCATTCGCCGACCTGTCTTTTTTCTCGATCTTGCGGTCGTCCACCCGGAGTTCCAGAGTGTAGAGGCTGGCTTTGACGTCGGCCTTCTTTAGCAGGATCGAAACATCGCCCAGCTTGACCGGCTCTTTGCCTTTGTATAGCGTGAATTCGATATAGTTCCGGTCGCCGAGCTGCTTGAGAGCATCGATCTCCCTCGCGTTGGTTGCGATCAGCCCGCTCAGCACGCCCATGTCGCCGGGGACGCGCTTCAAATCCGCGATGGTGCGCTCCAATTGGCCCTGCGTATTCGCGATTTCCGTCCGTACCTGCTTGACCTGGGTAGAGACATCGCTGATGTTCGATTGCGCCGAGTTGGTGGCCTGCTTCAGGCTGGTGATCTCGTTATTGACTCGCGCGTCCGTCTCCTGATGCTGTTTGAGCCTGGATTCACTGACGTTCACGCGCGTGGCGAGGTCCTCCACGCTCTTCATGGTTTCTTCTTTGACCTTGCCGGCGACGCCGCGAGCTTGCCGGCGAGCCTTTTCGACCTCGTCCCGCACCTCGTCGAGGGCTTTCTGACGCTCGGCATCGGAGATTGCCGCGGCTTGGGCGGCAGCTTCGCGAAGCTGGGCGACCTCGCCCTCGACCATCTCGCGAACCTTGGACTGATCGCCTTGCACTGCGGCCAGTTTGGCTCCAGTAGACCACAGGATTCGGATAGTGAAGATCTGGGCGATGAAAAGACCGGCGATGGCGGCGAACAGAACCACTGTCGCCAGGCTTGGCCGCGACTGCGGTTGTTCGTCCATATGGACTATTGTCGCAGTACGGTACCACGACAGTGGAAGCGCTTTCCTGACGAACTACCAGACCCTGCAAGCGGGTCCGCGGACCATAGGCTGGTTCACGCGGCAAGCGAAAGCCCTCTGGAATTCCGGCATATTCGAGACCACCCCATTCACCCGAAATTCGCCGGGGCTATGCGGATCGGTTTGCGCCCGCAAGCGGGATGCTTCCTCGGTCACGTTGTTACACCACACCTGCGCCCAGCCAAGAAAGAACCGCTGCTCGGCGGTAAATCCATCGATCTTGGGAGGCTGTTTGCCGCCGAGCGTGTCCATCAAGGCCATGTAGGCGACGCGTAGGCCACCATTGTCAGCCGTGTTCTCGCCCAGAGTGAGCTTGCCGTTCAGATTCACCCCCGGAACCGGACTATATCCGCTGTACTGGTCGACCACGCAGTCGGCGCGCTGGTTGAACGCCTTGGCATCCTCGTCGGTCCACCAGTCGCGCAGGTTGCCTTTGGCGTCGAATTGCCGGCCCTCATCATCGAAACCGTGCGTCAGTTCGTGGCCGATCACGGCACCGATGGCGCCGTAATTCACGGCATCGTCGATCTTATTGTCGTAGAACGGAGGTTGCAGTATACCGGCGGGGAAATTAATGTCATTGTGCTGCGGATCGTAGTAGGCGTTCACCGTGGGCTGGCTCATGTCCCAATCCGTCTTGTCCACGGGCTTGCCGATCTTGCCCAGCTCGCGCGCTAGTTCGAATGTACTGGTGCGCGCGGTATTCGCGTAGGGATCGTTACGCACGATCGGTACGCCTGAATAGTCCAGCCACTTGCTCTTGTTCCCGATCTTGTTGGTGATCCCGTGCAGCTTTACGATCGCCTGGTCCTTGGTCTTGGGCGTCATCCAATCCAGGCTGCGGATATCTTTCTCCAGCGCCTTTTCGATGGCCGCCACCATCTCCTGAGTGCGCTTCTTGCCGGTGTCTCCCAGAGTCTTCTCGACAAACGTCTTTCCCAGGGCGTCCGGCAACTGCTCGTCGGTCAGATCCACGCAGCGCTTCCAGCGGGCGCGCATCTCCTTGGCTCCCTTTAAAGTTTTCTCGTAGAAGTCGAAACTGGCCTGCTGGAACGAGTCCGGGAGGAATAGAGAGTTGTCGCGCACCAGATTCCAGGTGAGATAAGTCTTCAGATTCTCCAGAGGCTGCTGCTCAATGACGACGTTCACGGCGCGTGCGAAATCCGGCACTACAACGTTGAGGCTGCCGATCGCCGGAGCGCCCAGGTTTTGAAGGAACCTGGTCCAATCCAAGGCCGGGGCCAGCGCCATCAACTCCGCCAATGTCATCTTGTGATATCTTTTCTCCGGATCGCGGCGCGAAACGCGATCCAGCGAACCCTTGGCCAGCTCCGTTTCGATGGCCATCACCACAGCCGCCTTCTTTTGCGCGTCCGCCGTCGGCAAACCGAGGAGCTCGAATACGGTCTGAACGTGCGCCAGATACTTGTTTCGCAAGTCCACGGACTTCTCGTCCGTTTTGAGGTAGTAATCGCGGTCAGGTAATCCCAATCCTCCTTGATCTAGTGCGGCGATTACACGCGTCGAATCTTTAGCGTCCTGCTCGGAGCCGAAGCGAAAGAAAGGCCACGAGCCAATGCGGAACATATAGACCATCACATCGGTGAGCTCCTTCCGGTCCTGGATCACCGCGATCCGGTTCAGATCGCGCTGGATCGCTTCCAAACCGCGCGCATTCAGATTCTTCTCATCCATGCAAGCTGCATAAAAATCGCCGATCTTTTGCTCGGTGGCGCTGCGGTTGGGACGATCGGCCGACGCCGCCTCCAGCACGTTTTTGAGCAGGAGCCGGTTCTGGTCCTGCAAAGTGTCGAAGCGTCCCCATCGCGAGGCGTCGCCGGGCACGGGATTGGCCGTCATCCAGCCACCGCACGCGTACTGATAGAAGTTCGCACACGGGTCTACATTGCGATTCAGCGCTCCTAGATCGAAACCCGGAGCCTTCTGGGCCTGAACCGCCACGGCTGCCAGGAACAGCGTCAAAAATACGCGCATATATTCATATATTAGGTCATATATCTGTGGATGAGCCTCATATGAATCGCTTATACAGGCATAGGGTTGCTACCGAAGCATGGATTCGGCTTCCCCTTACCCGCCAGCCGATGGAGCTCCGCCACGAAAGTGCCAGTGCTAAGAATGTGGCGCTTCTGGAGCGCCGCACTCCGGTGAAAACCGCGCACACGACTACGTTCCGTAAGGCTCAATAGGGTGCATTCAGGACACTTGCCGCTATTCCGACGGGCCTCGCACATGTGGGGCCGCAATTGCCCTTATCAGGCCGGAGACCCATCATCATGAACGTCGCCGAGTCCGTTAAATGTGTTGACCGCACGGAAAAATTCCGCGTGGAAAAGCGCGAGAACCTGATCCTGGAGCACGTACCCCAAGTCCGCATGCTGGCTCGCAGGATTCATAGTCGCCTGCCTGAAAATGTGAGTCTGGACGATCTCGTATCGACCGGGATGCTGGGCCTTATTTCGGCCGTGGATCATTTCGACCCGTCCCGCCATGTCTACCTGAAGACGTTCGCCGAGCATAGGATCAAAGGACAGATTTTAGATAGCTTGCGCCGGTTGGATTGGGCGCCCCGCACGCAACGCAGGCACGCCAAGCAAATCGATGCTGCCATCGCGGTGACAGAACAGCGCTTACAGCGGGTGCCCGAGGAAGCCGAGATTGCCGCCGAACTCAACCTGACGGTCGAGGGCTATCACAAGTGGCAAGTCGACACCAGCGGATTGAACCTCGGACGGTTGGAGTCGGGAGGACCTGGGGATTCGGAGAACGGCGATCTACTCCGATTTGTTTCAGGCGATCCCAAGGAGTTGCCTTCCGCGTTGCTCGAGCGCAGCGAACTTCTGCGTGTTTTGGCCAAGGCCATCTCCGGAATTCCGGCTATCGAGAAGACCGTCTTAAGTCTGTACTACCACGGTGAACTGACGTTGCGGGAAATAGCCAAGATCGTCGGCTTGCATGAATCGCGCATTTCGCAGCTGAGGATGCAAGCGATCCTGCGGCTCAGAGTGATGATGGCTAAACTCTGGCCTTCGGGAGGACATCACCCCGATCCGGCACCGGCGTCTATTCAAACGCAGGCCGCATGAGCTGCCAGAGCGCGCCCACGCTCCGTTCAGGCCTGGTCATGGCAGACAACATTACGTTGATTTCCTTACGCTCTCGCACCACCACCACGGACACCGAACGGCCGCGCAGACCGCGCAGACGATTGGATATATCCGCTGGGGTCGACACCTTGGCGTCGTCCACGCGCACAATTACATCACCGGCCTTGATTCCCGCCTTGTCCGCCGAAGAACCCTTGGTCACGGCGCGAACTAGAACGCCTTCCTGCACGCCGAAGAACTCGGCCAGCTGCCCATCCAGCGCTTCCGCTTCGACGCCCAGCACCGTGCTGCGCCAGGTCATGCGGCTCTGCGGCATATCCGGAAAGCGCAGTTCGAATGGATTTTGAACCGGGGACGGAATCAGCTGGCCGGTGATAACGGGGCGGCCAACAATTTTAGCCGTGACCGTCTGCGGCGCACCATTGCGAACGATCCCGATCTTCACCTCGCGCCCGGCCGGCGTCTCGCGCACCATGCGGGAAAATTGCTCCATGTTTTCCACTCGCTGGCCATTGTATTGCGCGACGACATCGCCGGTCTTGATGCCGGCTTTCTCCGCGGGGCTATCCGGAGCGATGCGGGTGACTTCCACGCCGGCGTCGTCGGGAAGCTTCAGCTCCTTCGCACGATTGCTGTCAATCTCTTGAATTCCCACGCCTAGAAAGCTGCCAAGTCCCTGGCTCATCGCCAGACCCATGGTCATAACGGCAGCAAGAAGAACTCTATTCCACATATTCCCGCCCCATAGTCACTTCCGGCGAAGGTAGATTACGCCACTCGAAACATTCAGATTCAGTACCGGCCCGCCGCCGTTAATGCTGCCCTGGCCGACCATCGGCGCCTGGAAAAATTTAGAAGGCGTCATCCGAATCTCCGGGAAGTCGGACACAATGCGCGGCGTCCCGCCCGTGCTGTTTCTCGCCATAACCGACACCGCCAGGTTGGACGGGATCAGAACGGTAATGTCACCCGTGCCCGCAACCAGCGACGAATCCTGCATCCGCGCCCCACTGAGCAGCTCGGCCAGAATGTTGCCCGCCATGGCAGCCAAGTTCATCGGACCGGAGTCATTCTTCACTCGCACCGTACCGGCCATCGATTCTGCCTGAACTCCGCGAGCCGAGCCCACCTGGATGAATCCTCCTTGGGTATCCGCGAACACGGCACCCCCAGCCTGGCCGACCTCGATCATACCTTGCGCCGAATGTGCCCGCACGTCGCCCGCGGCCTTGTCGACGCGGATATTGCCGCCCATTTGATTCGAGAGCGCGACCGAGCCCCCGGCGTCACGAACCGCCATGTTCCCGCCCGCAGTGGTGCAATTAATCGCGCCACCCGCTCGCTCGATGATCACCTCGCCGGCGCCCGAAAAACACTGCACCGTTCCACCGATCTTACCCAGCTGGATATCGCCGCCTCCGGTTCGTAGCTGGACCGCCCCATCGAAGTCGGCCACATTGATTCCACCCAGATCGGTTTGGACGATCACCATGGAAACCTGGGCCGGCACGCCGATCTCAATATCGGTTTTGACCATCCCCGCAGAGATCGGCTGGAGTTCCAGCACGACGCGTCCTCGCGCCGAGCTCACCTGCTTCACGCCGCCGCCCAATAGGGCGCGCGCCTGCTCCTCATTCGCCGCCCTCACCCGCTGGCGGACGCGATAGGTTACCTGATCGCCCGCTTCCCGCCGCACGGTGACGTTGCCTCGGGTATTGACCTGAAGACGGGCCTGGGCGGCTATCCCAAAGGAATCGCCAACGCTCCCTACCCAGTAGGCGCCTTCTCGGGTTACCGGAGCTTCCTGGGCAGTCACAACTACCGCGGTCGCCATCAACAAACTGGCGATAGGCAATTTCATCAGTAGGTTTCCTGTGAAGCGTTAACTAACTGCAGCACGCGGTCCCCGCGCTGCCGCACGTAAGCATTGTTTTCGTGATTCATCAACTCTTGCAGAGTTCCGATAACATCTCGATCGAGACCATTGCTCGTAGAATCGCCGACTCCCTGCGTCAGCAAGTCGATCGCTTGGGTGCGCATGCCCGGGTTGCCGTCCGAGAGCAGCACACCCGCCAGCGCCTTGCGAACCTCGGCCTGCTGCACAAAAGGCTTCAACCCGTCCATCGCCTTCAGGCGCACACCGGCATTCTCGTCATGCTCCAGCGCGTAAATCAAGGTGTCCCGTACTTCGGCCATTTGGGCCCGATCGTTCAGGATCCCCACCGTCTCATACCGCAAGCCCGGATCGGACGGATCCTTCGCCGCCGAGAGCAACAATACGCGGATGTTCTGGTCGTCTAAACCGCCGGATACAACACGTTGGCGAGTTTCATCGAGGACAATCTGAACGCCGCCATTGGGTCCCGGTTCCACTGACCGCACACGCTGCGCGCCCGGATCCATCAGGGACATTCCCGTAACTCCCAAGCCCAGATTCGGAAACATCCGCGCGCCAAAAAATCCGATACTCAGCAGCGCCAGGGCTCCCGCCGATTTCAGCCATCTTGTGTCCAGGAACTGATCCCACCAGCTCACCCGATACACTGGCGCATGTTCCGCTGCGATCTGACGCTGGAGACTCTGCCGGGATTCCCAGAGCACGGACGCGGGCGGTTCGATCTCTGCCCGATCGAAAGCCGCGTGGAGCTCGCGTTCCCGCTCTAGCGCCGCGCGGCACTCTGTACAGCCCTCCAGGTGAGTGTCGACAGCCCCTTCTTCATCAAACGACAACTCGCCATAGAGCAACAAACTTAGCTGCTCCCGTACTTTTTCACACGTGTTCATACGAAATCTCCGAGGGCTACTCGCATCTTCTGCGTCGCCCGGAATAAACAATTCTTGGCGGCTTCTTCAGTGGTCCCGAGAATCTCGCCGATATTCCGCAGTTTCAACCCCTGGTAATGCCGAAGCTCGAAAACCATCCGCTCCCGCGCGCTCAATTCACTAAGCGCCTTCTGAATGCGCTCCCGCAATTCTCCGGCGAACATCGTCCGCTGCGGATCGCTTTCCGCCCGCGATTCCTGCAGCGTGTCCATCCGGTCCACGGGGCCGTCCGATCCTTCGACCAGCGACGACTCTTCTTTACGCACCTTCCGCTTCCGCATGTGATCCAGGCACAAGTTAGTCACAATTCGATACAGCCAGGTGTGAAAACTGCAATCGAACCGGAAGTTATTCAGATTGCGATACACCCGCAAGAACGCTTCCTGGTAAACATCCTGCGCGTCCTCGGGGGACCGCAGCAGATTCATCGCAAGCCGGAGCACACTTTGGTCATAGGCGCGTACAAGTTGTCCAAAGGCGTCCTGATCGCCTTTCTGAGCAGCCTGTATGAGCGCCTTTTCGTCTGTCTGAAAGCCCGCTTTATGGGCCAAAGAGGCGGCTCCGTGGGTCACGTCAGCACTACACAGTATATTGGACGGCGGCCCGCCCGAAAGGTCACGGCCAAGGCGATAACAGGTGATATTTCTTAAGCTTAGGCCTGAAGCTCCAGATCGATGCGCTTCTTCTCAGTATCGATCTGGACGATCTTAAAGCTGCGGATCTGACCCGCGCGGACGGCCTCGGCGGATTCCGCGGCGCCGCCCCCAGATTTCCATTTCTGGGTCAGCATCGCAGTCAGCGAAGAGAGATCAGCTTTCTGCGCTCCCGCGACAGCTTCTTTGCGCTGCTCAGGGACAGGTGCAAACGCCGTGACGCCTTCGCCCAATTCCACCTTCATGCGATCGCCGGAGACATTCACGACTCGTCCGCTGACGATCTCGCCGAGCTTGTGCTCGGCCAGGTACTCGTCGATGCTGGTGGGCTCCAGCTGCTTCATGCCCAAGCGGAAACGCCGGCGTTCCTTGTCGGCTTCGAGGACCACAGCTTTGACCGTCTGCCCCTGTTTCAGGACTTCATTGGGATGGTTCAGCCGCTTCTCGCCGGTGATGTCGGCGATGTGGATCATGCCTTCGATGCCTTCACCCAATTCGACGAACGCTCCAAACTTGGCCAGGCTGGTTACGGGCGCTTCGACCGCCGTACCCACGGGAAACTTCTTCAACGCATCTTCCCAGGGATCGCCCAGCGCCTGCTTCAGACCCAGTGCGATCCGCTTCTCGGCCGGGCTGACGTTTAGGACAACTACGTCAACTACTTCGCCGGGCTTGAGAACGTCCACCGCGCGGACGTTCTTCTTGCTCCAGGACATCTCCGAAACGTGGATCAGCCCTTCCACGCCCGGTTCGAGTTCAACGAACGCGCCAAAATCCAGCACGCGCGAGACTTTTCCCCGGAGGCGGTCGCCTTGGGTGTATTTCGAAACTGCCAGCGTCCACGGATCGGGCGAGAGCTGCTTGAGCCCCAGCGAAATCTTGCGGGTGTCTTTGCTGATTTTGAGGATCTTGACTTCGAGTTCCTCGCCTACCTTGACCACCTCGCCGGGCTTCACGTTGCGCGAGTAGCTGATGTCGGAGACGTGCAGCAGTCCATCCACGCCGCCCAGATCGACAAAGGCGCCGAAATCGGTGAGCGAACGTACCGTGCCGCGGACGACAGCGCCCTCTTCCAACTTGTCGAAGGCTTCTTCCTTGGCCTGTCGTTCCCGTTCCTCCAGAATCACGCGCCGGTCGACGACGACATCTTCCTCGGCGGCGTTGATCTTGGTGATGCGGCACTCGATCTGCTGGCCCACCAGCTTCTCCATATCGGCAAGCTCGCGCGCGCCACTGCGGGAAGCCGGCATGAAGGCGCGCACACCCACATCCACGCGCAGGCCGCCCTTGACGACTTCGAGCACTGTGCCGCCAATGGTGCGCTTCTCCGCGAATGCTGCTTCGAGGCCAGTCCAATCTTTAGGCGTCTCGACCTTGATGGTCGATAGGAGATAGGTGCCCGATTCATCACGCCCCCGGATGGAGACGATAACCTTGATGCCGGGCTTCAGCTCGGGCGCGGGTGGCAGCATGCCATCCATCTTGCGGCCGATGTCGACGAAGACGCCGTCGGGCGTCACCGACACCACTGTGCCTTCGACGCGTTCACCACCGGCATGGTGGGCTTGTTCGAATTGAGTCAGGATATCGCCGAACGAGGTGTCGGCCGGAGACGCCTCAGGCGAATCAGGTACGTTGGGTTGGGGCATGCGAGAAAAACCGGGGTCTTTGCTATTGTGTCACAGAGTCCGCAATTGTAGGCGGGATAGCCTGCCCCGGGGTTACCCCTGAGGCAGCATCTCGTTAACCCTGCGGGAGCATCTTGGCGATGTCGTTATACAGCACGAACACCACCACCATCATCAGGAACACGAATCCTACCCGCACGATAGCTTCCTTGATCCGCAGACTCAGGTCGCGCCGCAGCAGCATTTCCACCGCCAGCATGAGCATGACGCCTCCATCCAGGATGGGAATCGGAAGCAGGTTGAAAATCGCCAGGTTCAGGCTCACGGCCGCCATCAGTCCGATATAAACCGCCGGGCCTTCGCGGGCTGCTTGCCCGGAAAGCTGGGCAATCCCGATGGGGCCGGACAGTCCCTTTGCCGACATACGCCGCTCGGCGATTCCCTGCAGGAACTGGTAGATCAGCTTGGTGTTCTGCACGTTCTGGCGCCAGGATTCGGCCAGGGCTTCGCGGAACGGCAGCTTGACGATCTCGACGGGCGATTCCAAACCTGCGCCGATGCGCCAAGCTTTGCTCCCCTGATAATCGCTCCAAACGGGCTTGACGGTGGTGTGATATTCCTTGCCGTCGCGCAAATATACGAGATCAGCGGGCGATCCCTTCGTCTCCGCTATCAAATCCAGCAACTTCATCGAAGTGCGCACCGGCTTGCCGTTGATGCTGACGAACGTGTCGCCTTTTTTCAGGCCGGCCTGCTTGGCGACTTCTATATTGCAGCAATAGCCGCTTACCTGAACCGGCGTGGATTGCATCCAACCCGCGATTCCAACGTGCTGCTTATCGTCATACACGGGCGTCACGGAGAAATTGAGTCTCTGGCCGTCGCGCACCACCCATACATCCATGGGCCGCTTGGCGCTGGCGATTTCTTGCAGGGCGATAGTCTCCCAGGTGGGATCCATGACGCCATCGATTTGGACTACTTTATCGCCTTCTTTGACCCCAGCTTTGGCCGCTGGGCCGTCGGGAGCCACATATCCCACCGTCGGATCCGGCGGCATGGGGAGCTTCGGGTACTGCACCATGTACAGGCCCGTCAGCAACGCGATTGCAAGGATGACATTGGTGGCCGGTCCGGCAAATGTGATGCACAGTCGCTGCCAGCGGGGCTTGGACGGCAGGGCACGGGGGTCCTCGGCCTGCTCGTCGCCCGGCTGCTCGCCTGCGAACTTCACGTATCCGCCGAACAGGATCAGGCAAACCTTGAAGTCTGTTTCGCCCCGACGGAATCCGAATAAACGCGGACCGAAACCGATGCTGAATGCGTCGATCTTGACGTCGAAGAAGCGGCCGACCAGATAGTGACCCAGCTCGTGGAGCAGGATCATCACTCCAATCAGAACCAGGAACCACCAGAAATCTTGTAAAACAGAAACCATTTGCCCGTTACTCTACTTACTATACTTTACGTGCGAGCTGCGACTCCGGTTGGAACTTTTCACCCCAACGCGCCCCGATGACGTGCTTAGCGACCCGGCGCGATTCCTGGTCGAGGTCCAACAATTCCCCCACTGACGTCAGCTTTCGTACGGGAACCTGTTGCAAACATTCGGCTACCGTCGCCGCGATGCCGGGGAAGGGAATACTTCCGGCCAGAAACGCTTCCACGGCAATCTCATCGGCCGCGTTCAGCGTGGCAGTGGCCGATCCACCTGCGGAAATAGCCTCGTACGCCATCCCCAACAGCGGAAACTTTTGATAATCCGGCGGCTCGAAACTCCAGTTCGCCGCCTGGCTCCAATCCAAACGTGGCACCGGCGCGGCCGCTCGCTCAGGGTATGTCATGGCGTATTGAATCGGCATCCGCATGTCGGTGGCGCATACCTGGGCGATGACGCTGCCATCCAAGTACTCGACCAGCGCGTGGACCTTGGATTCCGGATGGACCACAACCTCTACATCCTTCGGCGGGAAATCGAACAGCCAACAGGCTTCGATTACCTCGAACCCTTTGTTCATCAACGTGGCTGAATCGACTGTGATCCGCTTGCCCATCTTCCATGTAGGATGATTCAGAGCCTGCTCCGGCGTTACGGAGGCCAACTGTTCCCTCGCAGTCCTTCGAAATGGGCCTCCCGACGCGGTCAGAATCAACTTCGAAACTTCGCTGCGAAGACCAGCGCGCAAACACTGATGTGCGCCGTTATGTTCGCTATCGACCGGGATAAGTTCGGCGCCCGATTCGCGGCGCGCTTGCATCACCAGCTCGCCGCCTGCAACCAACACTTCCTTGTTAGCGAGCCCGACGCGCTTCTTTCGGCGGACCGCCTCGTAAGTAGCTTCCAGGCCGTCCACGCCGACGATGGCGGACATCACGAAACCCGCTTCCGGCGCGGTCGCCGCGTCGACAAGCGCGCGGGGGCCGGTGGCCAATTCGGGGATCGGAGTGTTGTCGACTTTGAGGATCGTCCGCAATTCGCCGAGTGCACTTTCATCGGCTACGACGACCACTTTGGGCCGGAATTCAGCGATTTGGCGGGCTAGCAGCTCGACGTTTCGACCCGCAGCCAAGGCATAGACGCCGAAACGATCGGGCCACAATCGAACCACGTCCAGAGTGCTGGTGCCGATGGATCCCGTTGATCCCAGAAGCGTCAGGAAAGTCACTCGCTCCGATGATAGCATCCGGTCTCATTGGTTACTGCTTCCGGTGCTTACTGGCTCTGCTTTTCTTTTGGGGAGGTTTTTTTAAGGGGCGCCGGGGAGGTTGCTTCAGGGGTCTTTAATGAGGTTAGTCTCGCTTTGGTGGGAGTTACCCTCCCCGGCTTGATTCCAATAATAGTATAGTTCCCCTTGGAACGCAACAGTTTTTTGTAGACGCCGGAAACAAACGTTGTAACTAATTGTTACGAAACGATCTAACGGCAACAAAATAGTACTAGGACTACGATTTCGTCACAATAATCTTGGCCCAGTCTTCCAAAACACGGATTGCCGAGCAGAAATCATCGTCGCCCCAGCCTTTGGCGATGGTGGCCTGGAGCATCTGGTGGGTGACAGCCGTAACCGGAAGGGGTAAGTCCAATGATTCCGCTAGATCCAGGGCGAATCCGACATCCTTATGCATCCACTTGGCGGAGAAATTGGTGGTGAAATCGCGGTTCAGGATGAACGGGGCCTTATATGTTGCCAGACCGCTCTTGGCCGCGCTATTCTCCAGGATCTCGATCATTAACTCCGGGGCGATGCCGGCCTTGGTCGCGAGCACCAGGCCTTCGGCGAAACATTGCAGGATGCTGGCGCCCACCAGGTTTTGCGTGACCTTGGCTTTCAAGCCCTGGCCAGCCGGCCCGCAATAGTAAAACAGCTTGCCCATGATTTCCATATAGGGCTTAGCGCGCTCGAAAACGGCCTTATCGCCGCCGATCATGAAGGTCAGCGTGGCCTTCTCGGCCCCGCCCGTGGAACCGGTCACTGGCGAATCGAGGAAATGCGCTCCCTTAGCGGCGAATGCCTTATTCAGTTCGATACTGGCTTCGGGAGCGATGGAGCTGCAATCGCAGATGATTGCGTCCTTGCGCACCGTTTCGATCAGGCCGCCAGATCCGACGGCGATCTTCCGTGCCATGGCGGTATCGCCCACGCAGTAAAAAATGTAATCGGCACGCTCGGCCACTTCACGCGGCGTCGCGACGGCGGTGCCTTTGCCGGATTTCGCAAGTTGCTGCGCCTTGCTGCCGGTGTGCGACCACAATGCGACCTCGTGACCAGCTTTGAGAAGATGGCCGGCCATGCGATAGCCCATGATGCCGAGCCCAAGAAAACCAAGTTGTGCCAAGGAAGCGCCTCCTGAAGGATTAAAGAAGCTATGATTCTAGCAAGAGGAAACGATCGGATGATCGCGGCGGCGTTGACAATTATTGGGACTGTGGCAATTACGGCGTTCCTATGTGCCGCTGTCTACGATCCGGCTCAAGCCGCAAACAGGTCCCTGAAGCAGCGCGCGGCTTTTTGTCTGCGACAGTTGGGTTCCTGTTGGCCTTGGCGATAGAGGGGCTAGCGCGGATCCGAATTCGTCTGCTTGCCTGTCAGGAGCCGCAAAATCAGCAAGTCCGACGGCTGGAAGGTGTGGACCGGAACATTGTTTAGGTCCTCATCCTTGTCCACCACGTGGCTGCGAATCATGGTGCGAAGTTGGATAACTGAGATCCCCAACTGCTCGGCGGCCTCTGCTTCCGAGTACTGCCCCTTACCCGGTCTGCTACTAACCTGCACGCTCATAACTGCATTGTAGAAGGGCAGGGCAGGACGCCCAATTAGCAATTGTCCCTATTTAACCTCCGGTATCGCCTGATATACGAACGTACTAAGGGGTGCCCATCATAGCCGGGGGCAACTGCTACAGGGAGTTACACTTCAAGTGATGGCAGACGAAAAACCCGGCTTGCGATCTTCCACAGAAGTACTGACGCGCGGATTCGACCCACGCTTATCGGTCGGCTCGGCCCGGCCTGCTGTATTTCGCAGTTCTACCTATGTCTTTTCGAGCCCCGAGGCGGCTGAGCGCGCCTTCGACCTGGTGGCCGGACGGGCCAAACCACAACCAGGCGAACAGCCGGATCTCATTTACTCACGCTTCAATCACCCCAACGCGGAAATCTTCGAGAGCCAGATCGTGCCGCTTGAACACGGCGCGCGCGCGGCGATCGTTTTCAACTCCGGCATGGCCGCAATCACTACCGCGCTGTTCACCTTTATGCGCCCGGGCGACGCGATCGTCTACACGGTGCCGATCTACGGCGGCACACAGTCGCTCATTGAAGGGTTTCTCGACTCCTGGGGCGTGTCTAGTATCGCGGTCGAGGCCGGCGATACCGCAGGCATCGAGAACGCGATCCGTACGACTCCGAACCTGCGCGTCATTCTGATCGAGACGCCCGCCAATCCCACGCTGACGATGACCGATATCCTTAGCGCGGCTCAGGCAGGTTCGGCGCGCTCAGGCGAGCCACCTTTGGTGATGGTTGACAACACGCTGCTCGGTCCGACGTTTCAACATCCGCTGGATCTGGGCGCGCATCTGGTGTTGTACTCCGCGACCAAGTACCTTTCCGGATTCAGCGATCTAATCGGTGGCGTCGCGCTGGCGACAGATCCCGAGCTGGTCCGCAAGATGCGCCTGAAGCGCAATATGTTCGGCAATATTCTGCAACCGGACGAGTGCTGGATGCTCGCATCGCGGCTGCCAACGGTGCGCTTGCGGATGAACCGCGCGAGCAAGAATGCGCAGCGCATTGCCGAGCGGCTGGCGTCGCACCCCAAAATCCACAAGGTTCACTATCCCACGTTGTTCGACGATGCCAGCCAGATACGCATTCACAAGGCGCAATGCGATTTTCCCGGCGCGATGTTTTCGCTGGAACTGGATGGCGGCAAGCCGGCCGCATTCGATTTCTTGCGCAAACTCCGCTTGGCTTACAATGCCGTTTCGTTGGGAGGCGTAGAAACTCTGGTATGCCATCCCAAGACTACGACACACTCGGGCTTCACGGAAGAGCAATTCGCCAAGGCGGGCGTAACCGATGGGTTGGTGCGGGTATCGGTGGGGATTGAAGATTGGCGAGATCTGCTGGCCGATTTCGAACAGGCTCTCGATAGCTAGAGTCCGGAGCGCACAGCACGCGACACGGCCATTGAGTTCAAGTTGCTCGTATCGCGTTGCGTTGTGCGATTACAAATAGAAACGGCGGCCCGATCAGGAGGCGATGGGGCCGCCGGTGGATCCATCCCGGAAACTCCCCGCGAGCGGGGGGTGACTGCGTCCGGGTGATCCAAGGTCGTGCTTAGTTCTACGGCTCAGTTCTCGACGTTCTGCTGCTTAGTTCTCGACGCGCAAGTCATTGGTCACCGAAAACACTCCGTGAATTCCGCTTGCACGCATATACGCCATTTCCTTGTCCATCTTATTGGCCACGACGCCAGTCAGTGTCACATTACCGTTCTTCACGATGATGTGAATCGTCGGATGCGTATTTAAGACGTAACGATTTAGCGCCGGATACGCATAGATCGCGCGCAAGGTTTGCATGCGAATCTGGTCATCGAAGTTCGATAGCGGAAGAACTTCGATCTGATCGTCCACCTGCTTGACGCCTTCGATATTCTTTATCGCGCTTTCCGCATTTAGCTTCAGCACCGGCTGCCATACCTTCCCTAGCAGTGTGACTTTGTCGCCGTCCACGCGGAACGAAATATCATCAAATACGCCGTAATACGGCAGCATGTTGATCTCGTGGCGGACTTTTTCCTCGAGCGATTTCTGGACTGGCGCGGGCCCCGAAGCATACGCAAATGAAGCAGCCGAGAGAGCCGCTATGGCCAGCAAGCTACCCAGTTTCCCAACTTTCATGATCCGATTCTCCTCACTGCATTGGACGCAAGGAGT
>JAICXC010000191.1 GCA_025980665.1 Bryobacteraceae bacterium | reverse complement strand
TACCTCATCGCGTGAACGATACAGACTGTAGAGGTCGAGTCCATAAAAGCCAACTTGGGGCGCGTGTTTCGGCCGCGAATCGTTGTACTGGCGCAACCATCCAACGAAGCGTTCGACGTCCCGATTCCGCCACATCCATACGGGAAAGCGAGTGAAGCCGGAAAGCGCACCTGATGCCATTGAGTCATTGTTACGAGCACGCACAAAGCGGTTGACGCGCTCGGCGTCGGGCCAGTCCGCCTCCACCGCGACCGCCTGGAATCCTTTTTCCGCGATCAGTCGTTTTGTGATTTCAGCGCGGGTCGAATAGAACTCGTGCGTTCCATGAGATGCTTCGCCGAGAAGTACGACGCGGGCATCGCCCGCCAAGACGCGGGCATCGCCCGCCAAGACGCGGGCATCGCCCGCCAAATGGATAAGGGGATCCAGGGAGCCGTTGCTGTCAGTAATCCGGTGCGCCGCCGCACGCAGAAGGTCGAGATTCGGCGAATTCAGCACGTAAACAAATTCTCCTCACGCTACTCGGTCATGTGATGCCGCTGAAGGAGCTCCGGCGTGCGCTGCCGCCAGCATGGATGCGCCAGTCGCCAAGGCGTCATCCACTAGAACCACCGTTCGATCTTTGATCGGGAGTGTCGGTTCGAAATCTGTGTCCAACGATTGGCTGATTTCAAATGCGACCGGAATGCCACCGCGCCGGAGCGCCAGTACAAGAGCGTTCGGGCCAATCGCCTCCCCTCGGCGCATCTGAGCCAAACGGCGACCGGCTTCGACACGGTTCCGAAAGAGGGGGCTACTACCAACATGGCCCAAACCCATCATGAAGTCCTTCAGTTGAACCTCACGGCCCATTGAGGAGCAAGTTTGTCGCCAAACACGCCTTCCGGATGACACATGATGACACATGAGGTCCACGCCCGCGGCTGACCATGGAGATTCTAGCCTTTGCGTCAGCAAGTGGCGGCTGTGAGTAACGCGCGTCGTCGCGTTCCCCAGCCGCTTTTACGCTTCTGATTTCATTGGAAGACCGACTGGCGGCGACATACAGGGGCGCGTCAATCCCGATTCGAGCTACATTGAGTTATGGTTATCCCGTTTGGTAGTATTCGACGCGTGAGATGATTACCACTTGTCCTTGCGGAGGCGAGGCATCCCCTCTGATTCAAGATAGTCGAGCCACTAGCTTTGTATTTCAGGACCTCATCTCCTATTTATTTGTTTGCAGAGTCTGCACGCACACATTCTTCTTCCCTGCACCGCCCGACCATCGCCTGACTGAGTTTTACAATGGATCCTGGAATGACGGCTCTGGCGCTTCCATCGATTTCGCATACGCCGCTTGGATTGAAGACTCGGAAAACGAAATACACAGACCCAAGGCGACTTTCCTGAATGCGATCCAGCGTCTACGAGTTGAATATTGCAAAGAATCATTCCCAGTAGTTCTGCACGACGTTAGTTGTGGCTATGGGGCTTTGGTTTCGAAGCTGAACATGCTCGGCTTTGACGCTACTGGCAGCGATCTCGATCACGAATCGATTGAACAGGGCCGGAAGCGCGGAAACAGCAGAATATTCCATTCTCATTTCAAGTCCCTGCCGGATGTCCTTCGTGGCGGAGTCGATATTCTGACCTGCTACCATTCCCTCGAGCATTACCCGGATCCACTAGAGTTTTTTCGTGTCGTAAAGCGGCTCCTTCGGCCAGGTGGTATTTTCATTGCAGCGTTGCCGAATGGCAGTTACCTTCCTGCCACCCGTGACTATTTTGGAAAGTACGATTGGTGTTTCTACCCCGGCCATCTGCACTACTTTACGCCCGGCTCCGCCCTCACTCTACTGGCGAAGGCTGGCCTGCGCTTGACAGAGACGTTTTCATACGATTGGGATGGGACACAGGAAGACTGGCTTCTCGATACAGCGTCACGCATGCCGGCCCTTCAGTCGGTTTCTCGGGACCAACTACTGCGGCATCTGGCCGCGGAGACTCTTACGCGGGATTTGCGGTTTATCGCGATCAATGACGATCCAGAGTCGGCCTCAGTTGACGCGAGGCGTGGCTCGCTTATTCAGCGAGTTATCTCCTCCTTCCCACGCGCCAGCCGTAAGGGTCCTAGGGACAGTGAAACAGACGTTTGCGTTGAGAAGCCGCAAGTGGCGATCATCTCCCATGCTCGGAGCAATCACAGCATCGGCGACACCGTATCCGTACTTGGCTATGAGATCGTTCGCCGAAAAGGTGAACACTGTGTGTCGTTGCAGATGCTGACGACCAGCCGGTTGACGAAACAGTATCTGATAATTCTGCACTTGCAGGATACAACCAGGACCGATGGGAGCTTCGTGAACCTTGATTTCCCTCCATTCCCGCCCACGACCGAATGGAGCCCGAACCACCCTGTAAGAGTCCTACGTCGGCTGGTCCATCCTCGGACAACGCGGTGGTACCCGGATAGTGCAGTTAATTTGGTAGAGGAATTACAGGTGCAACCAGGCGGCTATCTGCTTCGTGTAGGTCTTTGGGACCTGAAAGACGGGCTGGTTGGTCGTTTGGCAGAGTTGGGTCCGATGGTCCTCCCCAGCTAGGATTTCCCGCTCCCAGTTCATTTTCAAGGCTGCTAGCACAACTACTAGGGCACGATTACAGTCTGTCCTCCGCATAGCGAGGCGTAGAGCGATCGAGGTTTGGACGTTCTTGAGAAGGGCTGTTATCGCCAGCATTCCGCCCCATTTATAGTCTTGGGTCAACTTCCGGTCGGCATGACCCCAAGGGTTAAAAGGGTACGAGCTGATTCGTTGAATCGTCAGTTTCGCAATCCCACGTGCGTCTAGTCCGGCCCGAAGGCCGGCATTGCAATAAAGGGCTTGTTTCTTTGGTCGGGGCGGCGAGATTCGAATGCCCGACCCCCTGCGCCCAAGGCATCGGAGCCTCACGGCCCATTGCGAGCAAATTTGTCGCCAAACACGCCTCCAACAGGCCTGTCCTGTAAATGCCTGATCATATTGAGGAACAATTCAGGAGGTCATCTGCCTTGGGCGGCAGGTGCGCTGTCGCTTGCCCAATTTGAAAAACTAGTGTCCGGATACGCGGGGCCGGGCCGATTTCGAGAAGGCCACCGCGCGAGAGTCACATCGGTCCGTACTGGAGAAAACGCTTGCCCGAACGCAAGCCTTAATTGCGCTAAAACCTCAAAACCAGTAAGGCACGCGCGGATAAGAAGGGCTGGGACAATCGCCTTGACATACGAAATCCGCGGACGCTATATTCCATACGTATCTGCAAGAACAGAATATATTAGTCTAAAGCTGTCAATACAGGTTCATCCGAATGAAGCAAAACCGACCCGCACCGCAGATACTACGCATCTTTCTCATCGGGACCGCGCTGGTGCAGTCAGGGATGCTGGCGCAAAGCCTGAATACCTCATCCGCGGAGCATTGGGTTTCGACGTGGGCGACGGCACAATCACTAGCCCCAGGCAGTGGACGGGGCGGGGGACGCGCGGGTGCTGCGCCGCAGCTAGGTCCTCCTCCGGCGCCTCGGCCGCAAAATGGACCGGGACCCGGCCGCGGGAACAATCCGCAAGGGATCATTCCACCTTCCCTCAATGACCAGACCGTGCGCATGGTCGTTCACACCAGCCTCGGCGGGCATCGAGTGCGTGTGCAGCTTTCCGTTGCATTTGGCGCAAGCGAACTGACGATCGGCTCAGCCCACATAGCCGCCCGCTCTAAGGAATCGGAAATCATTCCGGCCACCGACCGCGTGCTGACGTTTGGAGGAAAGCCGGGCTGCGCGATTCAGCCCGGAGTCCTGATGTTCAGCGACCCGGTGGATCTGGAAGTAGCGCCGATGTCCGACCTCGCTGTTTCCATTTACCTGCCGAAGGATACCGGGCCGCCGACAAACCACCCAGTAGGCCTGCACACCGCCTATATTTCCAAAGGCGACACGACGGGACTGGCCGTCATGCCAGAGCCCAGCACAACCACCGCCTACTTGTGGCTCTCCAGCGTGGACGTTCCGGCCGCGCCGAAAGCCTTCGCGATTGTTGCTTACGGAGATTCGATTACCGACGGCTATGCGACCACGCGGGACGCGAACCTCGCGTGGCCGGCGCTTTTGGCGAAGCGATTGGCCGCCAACAAAGCGACGGCGCATATCGCCGTGCTCAACCAGGGCATCTCGGGTAATCAGGTCCTGCGTGACGGCGCCGGAATTAGCGCGCTGGCCCGCTTCGACCGTGACGTGCTGAGCCGTCCGGGCGTGAAGTGGATGATACTGCTGGAGGGGATCAACGATATCAATATTCGGGGCCGAAACCCAGGACCCGAGGCGCTCACCAGCGAGGAGTTGATCGCCGGTTACCGCCAGCTCATTGAGCGCGCGCACACCTACGGGATCAGAGTGATCGGCGCGACCATTATGCCGGAGGAAGGCGTACCCACCGCCTCTGAAAGGGGCGAGGAGATCCGAACATCGGTCAATCAATGGATCCGCACGAGTAAGGCTTTTGACGCTGTCGTGGACTTCGATGCCGTGGTCCGCGATCCGCAGCGCCCCGCTCGAATTCGAGCAGACTTCGATCCGGGCGATCACATCCATCCCAATGATGCCGGCAATCAAGCCATGGCCGATGCCTTCGACCTAACGATTCTTAGAAAGTGATCTCTGAACAGATGTGCGGATAAAACCCAGAATCATCCATCTTTTGGTCCTAGCGGTCGGGTCGATTTCCTCCGCCCAGACTCGAGTCGCCCCGGTGGAGCACTGGGTGGCAACATGGGCCACCTCGCAACCGTTAGCCGCAACATCCACGGTCGGCCGCGGAGGTCCTCCGCCGCCGCCGCAGATCCCGCAAACGCAGCCCACTTCACCGCCCCCAGGTGCTCAGGGGAAAGGAGGACGCGGTGGTCAGCCGCCGGTTCCATCTTCCTTAAATGATCAGACCATTCGCATGGTGGTTCACACGAGCATTGGAGGGGGGCGCGTTCGAATCGAGCTTTCGAACGCCGCGGCAGCAGCTCCACTCGTGATCGGTGCGGCGCACGTCGCCGTCCGCGCTAAGGACTCGGCAATTGTCCCGGGAACCGACCGGAAAGTTACATTTAGCGGCCAACCGGGTTGCACGATTCGGCCGGGAGTACTTATGCTGAGCGATCCCGTGGACATGGAGATCGCGCCGCTGTCCGACTTGGCGATCTCGCTCTACGTTCCGAAAGATAGCGGGCC
>JAICXC010000110.1 GCA_025980665.1 Bryobacteraceae bacterium | reverse complement strand
TATAACGAACAGGGCGCCGACGAACTGGTGTTTCTCGATATCACTGCATCCAGTGACAATCGCGACACCATGGTTGAGGTGGTCACCCGCACTGCAAGAGAGGTTTTCATACCGCTCACTGTGGGCGGCGGCATCCGCAGTGTAGACGATGCGCGCGGCATCCTCCACGCCGGCGCCGACAAAGTCAGCGTCAACACGGCGGCCGTTCATCGCCCCGAGCTGATCACCGAGCTGAGCGAAGAATTCGGGGCTCAGGCAGTCGTGCTCGCGATTGATGCCCGTCGCCGGCCTAACGGCGGTTGGAACGTCTTCACACGAGGTGGCCGCCACGATGAAGGTATCGACGCGGTCGAATGGGCGGGGCGTGGCGAGGAGTTGGGCGCCGGCGAGATTCTCCTTACATCTATGGATACCGACGGCGTCCAAACGGGCTTCGACTGCCCTCTAACGCGTGCGGTCCATGATGCAACTCACATTCCCGTGATCGCCTCTGGCGGCGCCGGGAAGCCGGAAGATTTTCTCGAAGTGTTAAGCAGCGCTTGTGCCGACGCTGCCCTAGCCGCATCCATCTTTCATTACGGCACCTACACTGTCGGCGACCTCAAACAATTCCTCGCCGGACAGGGCGTACCAATCAGACAATGATCATTCCCTGCATCGATCTCATGGACGGCAAAGTCGTCCAGCTGGTTCAAGGGCGCGACAAGGCGCTCGAAGGCGACGCGCCCCTAGAGATGTTGCGCAAGTTCGCCGCGTTCCCTGAAATCCAGGTAATCGATCTGGACGCTGCCATGGGCAAGGGCGAGAATTCCTCTCTCGTCGAACTGCTTGCTGGGAAAGCCCGTTGCCGCGTCGGAGGCGGAGTCCGCACCCCCGATCGCGCGCAGCGGTTAATCCAGCAGGGCGCGCATCGAGTGATCGTGGGCACGGCGGCCTTTACGCCAGCGCTCGAACAAATCGCGGCGGCCGTGGGCCCCGAGCGCTTGATTGTGGCGCTCGACTCGAAGAACGGCAAGATCGTCGTCAAGGGCTGGCAGGAGGCGACCGATTTCACTGCCGAGGAAGTCATCAGCCGGCTCGAACCGTTTTGCGACGGCTTCCTGTGCACCTATGTCGATAAAGAAGGCATGATGCAGGGGACCGATCTCGATTGGTTCCGGCGTCTTCGGGCCTCCACCAAACATGAAATCACGGCGGCCGGCGGTATAACGACCATCGAAGACATCCGTGCACTCGCTGCGCTTAATATCCACGCGGCCCTCGGCATGGCGATCTATACCGGCCGGCTGGATCTAGCCGAGTTGGCTCGCCTGCAATAGTAGCTCGCGCGGGTGATCGATCCAGTAATCCGGTTCCCACTTGGCCATTTCCTGGTGGTTGCCGTAGCCCCACCGCACCGCACAAGTCCGCACGCCGGCGCGACGGCCAGCTTCCATATCCGAGGCCGAATCGCCAACGAACAGACACTCCTCGGGATTCGCGCCGAACACTCGTAACGACGCGAGAATCACATCCGGCTCCGGCTTGGCGGGGAATCCGTCGGTGCCTTGGACGTGATCGAAATGCTGAACCAACCCAAACTGCTCCAACACCTCGCGTGTAGTTTTCGAAGTCTTGATGGTGGCCGTCGATTTGCGGCCGCCCAATGAATCGAGCATCTCCGCCACTCCCGGAAATACGCTCGTCCCAGCATGTTTGCGAGCCCAGTAGGTGGTGCGGTAGCTCTGGATCAGCGGTTCCATGGCATCATCGCCGAAACCCAAATCCTGAAACAGTCCGATCAGGTGACGACCAATATAGCGCCGGAGGAATGCTTCAGAAACATCATCCCGGCCGTTCGCGTCCAGCACTGCCAGCTGCGCCGCGCAAATATCCGGCGCGGAGTCCATGAGAGTCCCATCCACGTCAAACAGATAGACGGGAAAGTGGGGGACAGGCTTCGGCCTGTCCACGCCGGAAGAGACAGGCTTCAGCCTGCCAGCATATGTCATTACGCCGGCTGAGGACCGCCCTCAGGGAAAATCCCCGGCATCCTGCGTCCGGGTTCGGGCTTCAGGATCTGCTGAGAAGCTCCGTCGTCGGGTGGAATCGACCGCGGCGCTTCGAAAGCCCGCAGAGTTTCTCCCGCGATCAACTGGTGCACGTCCGCGCCATCCAGCACTTCGCGTTCGAGCAATGCCAGCGCGATGCGCTCCAGGGCATCCGATTTCTCTTCGATAATCGCTCGCGCCCGATCATAGCCGTCCTGGACCAGCTTCTTGACCTGCTCGTCGATACGGATCGCCGTGGCTTCGCTGTAGTCGCGATGTTGCGCAATCTCGCGGCCCAGGAAGATCTGCTCTTCGCGCTTGCCGAAGCTCAGAGGACCCAGCTCGCTCATGCCCCATTCGCAGACCATTTTGCGCGCCATGTCGGTGGCGCGTTCAATGTCGTTACCCGCACCGGTGGTGATGTGGTGCATGAAGACTTCTTCGGCAATGCGGCCACCCATCAGAATGGCGAGCTGTGCGCCCAAATATTCTTTGTGATAGGAGTGCTTGTCGTCGAGAGGTAGTTGCATGGTCAGCCCCAGCGCCATACCGCGCGGGATGATCGTGACCTTGTGCAGCGGATCGGCGTACGGCGTCAGCGCCGCGACCAGCGCATGCCCGGCCTCATGATAGGCCGTGTTCTTCTTCTCTTCGTCGCTGATGATAAGGCTCTTGCGCTCCACGCCCATCATCACCTTGTCCTTGGCCAGCTCGAAATCGAACTGCGTGACAACTTTGCGATTCTGGCGCGCCGCCACAAGGGCCGCCTCATTCACCAGATTGGCCAAGTCCGCGCCAGCGAAGCCCGGCGTCCCGCGTGCGACGACCGTGAGATCCACGTCGTCGGCCAGCGGCACTTTCTTGGTGTGTACTTTGAGAATTTGCTCGCGACCCTTCACATCGGGACGCCCCACCACCACGCGCCTGTCGAAACGGCCCGGGCGCAGTAGCGCGGGATCCAGCACGTCCGGGCGGTTCGTGGCCGCCACCAGGATCACGCCTTCGTTCGATTCAAATCCGTCCATCTCCACCAGCAGTTGGTTGAGAGTCTGTTCACGCTCGTCGTGACCACCGCCTAGGCCCGCTCCGCGATGGCGGCCCACGGCGTCGATTTCATCGATGAAGATGATGCACGGCGCGTTCTTCTTGCCTTGCTCGAACAGATCGCGCACGCGGCTGGCGCCCACCCCCACGAACATTTCGACGAAATCCGAACCGGAGATCGAGAAGAACGGAACATTTGCTTCGCCCGCAATGGCGCGCGCCAAGAGCGTCTTGCCGGTGCCAGGCGATCCTATCAGCAGGACGCCTTTCGGAATCCGGCCACCCAGCTTTTGGAATTTTTGCGGCTCGCGCAGGAACTCGATGATCTCCTGCAGCTCTTCCTTAGCCTCTTCCACGCCTGCCACGTCTTTAAACGTAACCTTTTTCTGCTGCGAGGAATGCAGCCGTGCGCGGCTCTTTCCGAAACTCAGGGCTTTGTTTCCGCCGCTCTGCATCTGGCGCAGCATGAACACCCAGAACCCGATCACCAGCGCGAACGGCAAGAACGTGCCTAGCAGATTGACCCAGTTGCTGCCGTTATCCTGCACTACTGTGACCGTGACGTTTTTATCCAGCATCAACTTCTGGAAATCCGTGAAGGCGGGAGGCACAGTGGAGTGAAACTGCTCGCCGTTCTTGTACTTGCCCTGGACATCGCCAGTAGTGGAGTTGAACGTGGCGGTCTCCACTTTGCCGTCCTGCACGTCACGATAGAGATCGGAGAATTGCGGCGACTTGCCAGGGTTAGCTGGATGGCGGAATACCGCCCATACCAAGACCACCAGGCACAGGACGATCAGCCACAGCACTGCGTTTCGGACATTAGAATTCATGAGTATCTCGACTTCCTCGAATAAAGCCCCTCAAAATTAAAGACGTTAAGAACGCGCGAAAAGATTCATCCTTCAGCCAGAACGTCCGGCGAAACCTCATGGACACGCAGCCGGAATTGCGCCCCGCTAGAGGGCGTTGCATACTCCGCCGCGGGCCCGAAGTCCCGCGCCCACAGGATCTTGTCTCCACAACAGAGAATCGGCCACAAGGGACGCCGCCAAGAGGGTACGCGCTGCCGCTGGAATAATTCTTTGAGCTTGCGATCATGGACGTGCCCAACCGGACGATAGCGATCTCCAGGCCTCCAGCCGCGGAGTACCAACCTTTCCGGAATGCTCCGGAAATATAGATCCGACTTCAGCGTAGCACAGGCGTCTCCCCCCTGCTCCCGGCTGATAACCGCCAAACAAATCATGGAATTGCCGTCCGGAGCCACCCGTCGCCCAGGAACCGCGACCTCGCCGCCCGAAGCATCCCGGCGGTCCTGGTCTGGTACCTCTAGGCGCAACCAGTCGAAAGACCGAATCGCGCGGATTCCCGGCAACTCTGCCTCCCCCCCGGATTCGAGCAGTTTTAGAACGTACTCGACATGGCTGAATTGGATCCCGCGCAGATGCCCTTTGGTCTTTCGGATCGCATGCCGAAGCAGCCGCCGCGCTACCGCCCGAGGAAGTTGTCCCAGCTCCGGCGCGGAGACTTCCACCACGCCGGGATAGCTCGTGAACATCTGGCCGCCGAGACGGGCGATCTCCGTCGCCCACCAGCGCTCTTCCTCATAAGCCAAGTCCGCCAAATGGGCCAGGGATTCGGCCAGCCTGGGGTTCCAGTCCTGTTTCAGGAGCGGTAGCAGCTCATGGCGGATGCGATTGCGCGCGAACATCGGCTCACGATTGCTCGCGTCCTCCCGCCACGGGATCCCGCGTGCGCGGAGGAACGCATCGATATCACTCCGAGTCATGTCCAGAAGCGGCCGGATCAAACCCTCGGCGGTCACCGGCAGAATCCCGGCTAGTCCGGCGAGTCCCGAGCCACGCAACATCCGAAACAGCACCGTCTCGGCTTGATCGTCGCGGGTATGCCCGAGAGCGATTCGATCAGCGTGACCCTGCCGAATCAGATCGTAGGAAAACTCACGTCGAGCCCGGCGTGCGGTCTGCTCCAGATTGCCGCCTTCGCAAACCGCTGTCGTGGAATAAAACTCCAACTTCGTTTCGCGAGCCAAGGCCGCCACGAACCGCTGGTCTTCTTCCGAATCCTCGCCCCGAAGTTTGTGATTGACGTGGGCGATCCCCACCACGCGGATCTTCAGCTCTCGCAGGACATGCAAGAGGCAAACCGAATCGGGTCCACCCGACACCGCCACGATCACGCGAGCGCCTTGCCCCAGCATGCCATAGCGGGAGATGGTCGCGGCTACGCGGTCCAGCAAGTTATTGCTTTCCGTCGAGTTCCGGGTTCTGCGGACCAAACCCCAGCCCATGCACCAGATCTTTGTTGTTCTCGGTACAGGCGTACTCCATGGGCTGCTTACCCGGAGCCATGTGAGTGAACACACGGCTAAAGGTCCACGGCTTGGTGTAAAACTTGGGATCCTCCACCCATAGGTCGTGTTTCAGGTGGTCCCGATCCGGCCGCGACCAGCGTTCGATCACATGCATCGCGTCGCTGTGCGGATGCGCGTCATCGTCCACCCAGCTCAGCTTATCCTTGAAGCCGATAGAGTCGATTACCAGCGTGTCCCCCTCCCAGCGCCCGACGCCATGCCCGAAAAACGACTCCTCGATGTCTTTCATCGGCGGTTGCGGACGCCCGTCAATCGGGATCGAGCGCCACGCGGTCATCAGCTCATACAAAAACGCCAGCCGGTTGGAGTTCTGCAGGATCTCGAACGGCACGCCGCTGATGCTGGCTCGCGGCACTCCCGCGAAGAGGCAGAGTCCTTCGGGATTGATCGACTGCGTCATGTTGTAGCGATACGCCGCTTCGCCCGCGGGCGTAAATGGAGGACCGCCTACGCTCTCGAACATGTTCCGCAGCAGCGGCCCTTGCCAGAATCCCGAGAGATCGGGCTTGCCGTCGGGCATCCTCGGCGTGGACTTAGGGGGTGTCGACTTGGCTGGAGTTTTAGTTTGCGCAACGGCCAGCGTTGCTGCCGCCAGAATCAATGCCACCCTCGTTTTCATGAACCCGCGTCCCATGCACCCATGCTATAACGGGAACTTGTCGTGAGCACCCCCTCGGAAGATCCCTTTATCGTCAGCATCGACGTCGGCAGCTCTTCGGTACGCGCTCTACTGTTCGACGCCGGCGCGCGCCAGATGGAGGGCTATGGGGCACAACTCTCCTATCGCATCCACACCACACCCGACGGAGGCGCGGAAGTCGATCCCGAAACTCTGGCGCAGCTAACCATCGATTGTGTGGACGAACTCCACCGCCAGATTTATGAGGCCGGATTTCGCGTCGCCGCCGTCGCAGGCAGCGCCTTCTGGCATAGCTTTTGCGGTGTGGGCGCCACCGGCCGTCCCACGCTACCGATCATGCACCTTCTCGATACGCGCAGCGCGGAGCAGGTTGCACGAGTACCCAATGCACACGAACGCACGGGCTGCGTGCCGCACTCCAGCTACTGGCCCGCGAAGCTCCTGTGGCTGGCCGCGAATCGTCCGGATGAATTTCGCGCCACCGAGCGTTTTCTCAGCTTTCCGGAATATCTATATCTGAAACTCCTCGGAAGCCCCCGAGCATCGACGTCCATGGTCTCCGCCACCGGCCTATGGGATCAGAACCAATCGGATTACGATCCTGAAACCCTGGCTGCGTTGCCCATCCGCCGCGATCAGCTTGCCGATCCGGCGTCGCTTGATCAAACCGAAAACGAGCTGCTGCCCGAATACCGTACGCTGTGGCCCGGGTTCGCCAACGCACTCTGGTTCCCTGCTCTGGGCGATGGAGCCTGCAATAACATAGGCAGCGGGTGCGTCTCGACGGATCGCGCCGCGCTGATGGTGGGTACCACCGGAGCCATGCGCCTTGTTTCGGATGCGCCCCAATCTAAGATGTCTCCCGAACTTTGGCGCTATCGTGTCGACAAGACGCGCGTCGTCACTGGCGGCGCGCTCTCGAACGGCGGCGACGTTTATGCGTGGATGAAGCGCAACCTGGCGCTTCCCAAAGATGTCGAGGCTCGCCTCGAAGCCGCCACTCCCGGAACCCATGGATTGACGATGCTGCCTTTTTTCTCGGGCGAGCGGACTCCTTATTGGCGCGCCGACCTGCGCGCTGCTATTGTCGGCCTCTCGGCCTCCACCGACGCTTTCGACATTCTTCGCGCGGCGCTCGAATCCATCGCTCTGCGTTTTCGTGAAATTTACTGCCTCCTGGCCAGACCGTGGGGCGCGCCCTCCGAAGTGATCGCCTCGGGCGGGGCTCTCCTGCACTCGCCCGCGTGGACTCAGATGATCGCGGACTCGCTGGGTCGGCCTGTGACAATTTGCACTGAAACCGAAGCGTCCTGCCGTGGCGCGGCTCTATGGGCGCTCGAGCGACTCGGTGTCATCGACGGAATCGGCGCGCTGCCGGCGGCGACCGGCGCGGTGCTCACTCCTCGTCCCCAATATCAAGCGGCTTATCAGGACCTTCTTGCCCGACAAAACCGACTCTATGAACGCATCTACGGATGATCTGCGCGGGCGAGCCGCCCGCATCAAACTGCTGCTTATGGATGTCGACGGCGTTCTCACTGACGGCCGCTTGATCAACGTTCCGGCGCCCGACGGGAGCATGTTCGAGACGAAAGCCTTCGACTCGCAGGACGGCATCGCCTTGCAATGGCTTTCCTGGAACGGCATCGCCACTGGCGTTATTAGCGGGCGCGAATCGCCGGCCACCACCGAGCGCGCACGCCAGGTCAAGATGACCTACGTTTATCAGGGACACATCGAAAAGGTCCCGATACTCCAGGAGATCCTCGCAAAGAGCGGCATCTCTCCGGAAGAGACCGCCTACGCCGGCGACGATCTCACCGACGTCGTCGTTATGCGCCGCGTGGGCCTGGCCATCGCTACGGCCAACGCTCGGCCAGAGGTCAAGCGCGCTGCCCACTACATCACCGCCGCCGCGGGCGGCCAGGGCGCCATTCGCGAAGTCGCCGAGCTGCTGCTCCAAGCCCACGGCCGCTGGTCGGATATCTTGAAGAAATACGAGGTGGATTAAGAGTGTCCCAGCGAATCGGAGTAGAAGTGGGCGCCGATCCCGGCCCTGGCGTGCTGCACCAGTTGACCGGCGTCATCGCGCACGAGCAGGGCAACATCCTGAGTATCGAGATTGTGGAAGAAAAATCTCCGGAGACCGTCACCTATTTCGAGATCGATCTGCCGGGCGACCCGCAGAAGCTGGTGCAAGGCCTGCAAGCCCTGCCCGTGGTGCATCGCGCCACGCGTGTTCAGACTATGGAGAAGATTTTCGGCAAGCGCATTATCATCGTGGGCGGTGGCGCGCAGGTAGGCCAGGTGGCTCTGGGCGCTATCGCGGAAGCCGATCGCCATAACATCCGCGGCGAACATATCTCCGTTGACACGATCCCTCTGGTTGGCGAACAGCCGCTTGCCGATGCGGTACGGGCCGCGGGACGCCTGCCGCGTGTCAAAGCGTTAGTGCTGGCCGGATCCCTCATGGGCGGCGAAATCGAAATCGCCGTCCGCGAGGTTCGCGCGCAAGGTCTTCTGGTGGTCAGCCTCAACATGGCGGGCAGTGTCCCGGACGCGGCCGATCTGGTGGTCACCGATCCGGTGCAGGCCGGCGTCATGACCGTGATGGCAGTCGCCGACACCGCAAAGTTCACCGTCGAGCGCCTCACGCGCCGGGTCTTTTGATACGTGCCCTCTGAAATGTCTCCCGAAGATTTTCGCAGCTCGGGCCACCAAGTTGTCGACATGATCGCCGACTACTTGCGTGACATCCGCGATCTTCCGGTTCTGCCTGACGTCCAGCCTGGCGAGCTCATCGATGCCCTGCCTGCCGCAGGCCCGGAAAAGGGCGAGTCTATGGACGCCATCCTCGCCGATTTCCGTAAGCTGATCGTCCCCGGCATCACACACTGGAACCATCCGCGCTTTTTCGCGTACTTCTCGATCTCCGCCTCGGGTCCCGGGATCCTGGGCGAAATGCTGGCGGCGGCGCTGAACGTCAATCACATGCTGTGGAAGACGTCTCCCGCGGCCACCGAACTGGAGCAGGTCACGCTCGGCTGGCTCCGCCAATGGCTCGGGCTTCCTGACAATTTTTTCGGGATCATCCACGACACAGCGTCCACCGGAAGTCTGCACGCGATCCTGGCTGCACGCGAGCTTGCGGCGCCTGAAGTTCGCCTCACCGGCGAACATCCCCCGCTGACTCTGTACGCCTCCGAGCACGCGCATTCTTCCATCGATCGCGGCGCGCTGGCGGCCGGCATCGGCCTCGAGAACGTCCGACATGTTCCTTCCGACGACGAATTCCGTATGCGTCCCGATGCGCTCGCCGCGATGATCGAAGCAGACCTTGCCGCCGGACGGAAGCCGTTCTGCGTCGTCGCAACTGCCGGGACCACGTCCACCACCAGCGTCGATCACGTCGAAGACATCGGTGTGATCGCGAGGCGCTACAAACTCTGGTTTCACATCGATGCCGCCTATGCGGGTTCGGCCGCTCTGCTCGAAGAGCACCGTCATATTCTCGACGGCGCGGCGCAAGCCGATTCGCTGGTGATGAATCCTCACAAATGGCTTTTCACGCCCGTCGATCTGAGCATCCTTTACACTCGCCGGCCCGATGTGATGCGGCGTATGCTGTCGCTCGAGGAAGCGCCGCCTTACCTTCAGGCCGCCGAGCAGGACCGAGCAGTCAATCTCGCCGATTACAGTTTGGCTCTGGGCCGCCGTTTCCGATCGCTCAAGTTGTGGTTCGTGCTGCGGTATTTCGGACGCGAAGGTATCGCCAAGATTTTGCGCGGTCACATGGCCATGGCGCGAAATCTGGCGCGGCAGATCGCGGGCGATTCCCGATTCGAGGTGGCAGCTCCGGTGGTTTTTTCGCTGGTGTGCTTCCGCTACAGAGGTTCAGATGAGGAAAATCGCAATCTGCTCGGACGCATCAATGCCGGCGGCCGTGCCTTCTTGTCCGGAACAACATTGCATGGGAAATTCGTGCTGCGTCTCGCAATCGGGAACGTGGCGACTTCCGAAGACGATGTTCGTCAGACCTGGGAATGGATCAGGTCGTCAGTACTTCCAGCGACTGGATCTCCCGCCGCAGAGCCTCTAAATCCGCTTTGACCGCGCCGAAGTTCCCTTGCGCCGCGGCTTCTCCGATGCTTCGCGCCAATTGGCCCAGGCTAGTGGACGCGATGTGCTCAGCGGCCGCGCCGATTCTTTTGGCTTCGTCCGAAAGGGTCTGCGCATCCCCGCACGCCGCGGCTGTTTCCAGTTTCTCCAGGCGCTCCGGCGCAACTTCGATGAACAGGCGAAGCATTCCATTGACCAGAACCCGGTCTTGCTGCATGAGCTTATCCACCAGGATGCGGTCGACGCCGCTCGCCTTCGGTAGGACTACCGGACCTGTACCGGATGCCAGATACTGCTCGATCACCGCGATCAAACCGGCCTGCTGCACCGGCTTTGAGATGTAGGCATTCATGCCCGCCTGCAGGCATCGTTCGCGATCCCCGATCATGGCGTGCGCCGTCATGGCGATGATCGGGAGATAATCCCAGGACTTATTGCGGCGGATCGCCCGCGTGGTTTCGAGTCCATCCAACACCGGCATCTGTACGTCCATCAGAACCAGGTTGTATCGTTCGGTGGCCCGCTCCAGTTTGTCGAGCGCTTCCTGCCCGTTATTGGCCACCTCGATCGCGTAATTCTTCTTGCGCAACATCGCCAGGACCACCCGCTGGTTCACGGCGTTGTCTTCCACCAGAAGCAGCCGTGCTTGTTTTGCGGCCGGCGCCGCTGTGGGTTGTTCCAGCCGTGGTTCAACAATGGGCTCCGCTGCCGGTGCTGCTTCAAAAGGTATTTCCACGGTAAACGTGCTTCCTCGTCCTACCCGGCTCTCCACGCGAATGTGCCCTCCTTGTAATTCCACCAACCTCTTCGTTATCGCCAGGCCCAGACCGGTACCACCATACTTTCGGCTGATGCTCGAATCGGCTTGCGTGAATTTTTCGAAAATCAGCGGAACCTTTTCGGCGGGAATGCCTGCTCCCGTATCGACGACGTCCAGCACCATGCTGAGCTTGCCGTCCGCACGCGCTGAAACAGTCTGGCGCACGCTCACCCAGCCCTTCTCGGTGAACTTGATGGCGTTCGATAACAGGTTCGCCACGATCTGGCGCAAGCGCAGCGGATCTCCAGTCACGTTGGTAACACCGCCGACGTATTCAAAACGAAGCTCGATCCCCTTCTGCTGTGCCTTGGCACCTTGGGCCCGCGCACAATCCTCGGCCACTGAGCGCAAGTTGAAGGGAACTTGTTCCAGAATCATGCGGCCCGCCTCGATCTTCGAAAGATCGAGAATGTCGTTCAGCAGATCCAAGAGCGAATAGGCGCAGCGTTGCGCGATCTCCACCTGCTCCCGTTGCTCGCCGCCCACGGGGCTGTCGAGGACCAGATCCAGCATGCCCAGCAGGCCATTCATCGGCGTCCGCAGTTCATGCGAGATGTTGGCCAGAAACTCGCTCTTCGCCTGGCTCGCCGCCAACGCTCCGTGCATGGCCTTCTCCAGTTCCTGGGTACGCTGCCGGATGCGCTCTTCGAGCAATTCCTGATACTGCCGGATTTCTTCCTGGGAAGCAGCTAGAGCGGTGATCATCCGGTTGAAGCTCTCGCCCAGATACTCGATCTCATCGCCGGTCCGGCTTACGCGAATAGGCTCCAGTCGACCTTCTCGAACCGAGGTGATGCCCGCCTCCAGCAGGGTCAAGGGACGTGCCAGCAGCCGATTGGTGAAGCGCGAAATGGCCGCGGCCACCCCCAGCACCACTCCACATAGAACCAGTCCCTTGGTCCAGTCGAACGTGTGGAGGTGGATATCCCACCACAGACTAGTTGCCACCACCCAAAGCAGCAGAATCGACGTGAACGCCGAATACTTCGATGACAGCGAACGCAGCTTACCTATCCGAGCCTTCCCCACACTCTAATGTTCCGTCCTTAAGCTCGGCCCGGCCATCGGTTGAACACCTTAGTACCCCGCCTATTTGCCAACTAGCCCATAGTGGCTGGTACTCTGGAACAAAATGACTTCCCGCCTGGCTACGTCCCTGTGCGGCGTCTCTCTCAAAAACCCAGTTCTGGCAGCCTCGGGCACGTTCGCCTACGGAGTGGAGCTCGGCGATTTGGTGGATCTGTCGGCTCTGGGTGGCATCGTGGTCAAGGGTCTCTCCCGTGAACCTATGGATGGGAATCCACCCCCACGCGTCTGGGAGACCGAGGCTGGAATGATCAACTCCATCGGCCTGCAGAACATCGGGGTTCGGGCTTTCGTCGCCGAAAAGTTGCCGCAGTTGCGCGGCGCGGGGACCGCGATCTTCGCCAATGTCTTCGGATACGCGGTCGAAGATTACGTGGAAGTCGTCCGGGTGCTTGAGGACGCCGAGGGAATCGCCGCCTATGAGCTCAACGTCTCGTGTCCTAACACCAAACATGGCGGAATCTTCTTTTCGAGCGATCCAGCTTTGCTGGCTGAAGTCATCAGCGCTGTGCGCAAGATCGTGCGGCGGCCACTGATCGTGAAGCTCTCTCCTAACGTCGCGCGCATCGAACCTCTGGCTAAAGCTGCCGAGGAGGCTGGCGCCGACGCGCTCTCTCTGGTGAACACTTTCGTTGCGCTGGCGATCGATCCTAGGAGTCGCAAGCCTCGTTTAGGAGCCGGATTCGGCGGCTTGTCCGGCCCCGCGATCAAGCCCATCGCGGTGCGCATGGTTTACGAGGCCGCGCGCTCGGTCAAGATACCTGTTGTAGGTTTGGGTGGGATATCGAACGGCCTGGACGCGGCCGAATTCCTTATCGCTGGCGCATCCGCCGTGGAAGTGGGCACCGCCAACTTCTGGGACCCATCGGCTCCGGTACGCATCGCTCGCGAGCTGGATGATTTCCTGCAACAGGAAGGTATCGAGCACATAAACAAGCTCGTCGGAACTCTTAAGCTATGAAGATCGTTTCTACGCCTCATGCCCCTGCGGCAATCGGTCCCTATTCGCAAGCGGTCGTTTCGAACGGCTTCGCCTTCTTGAGCGGCCAGATACCTCTCGATCCCGCCACCGGCAAGTTGATTGAGGGTGACGTTGGCGCCCAGACCGAGCGCGTGCTCGAAAACCTGAAAGCCGTGCTCGAAAGCTGCGGATCGTCGTTGAACAAAGTTGTCAAAACGACCGTATATCTCAAGGACATAAGCGAGTTCGCGCGCATGAATGAAGTTTACGCGCGCTATTTCCCGAAGAACCCACCCGCGCGAGCCACCGTGGAAGTCTCACGCCTTCCACGCGACGTCCGCGTCGAGATCGATTGCATCGCCGGTGTCAGTTAAATCCTGGCAAAATCGATAAACCCGCGCCGCGGATCGGTGCCAACCAGTTTGACCTGGAGCCGGTCGCCCACGTCGGCGCCCTGGTGGCCCTGCACCAGCATCCCTTCTACAGGAGGCCCCAGCACGCGCACGAACACACCCTTCGGTCCGGCCCCCGTCACCACCGCGCTGAAGGTTTCCCCAATGCGGTCCCGCAGCGCGACCGCTGCAATGCGCTTGCTCATAACTCGCTCCACCTTGCGCGCGGCATCTTCCTTTAGCGTGCAGTTCTTGGCGATACCATCCAATTGCGAATCCGAATAGGGACAGGGGACCTTGCCCAGTACGGATTTGATCAGCCGCTGCGTCACGGTGTCGGCAAAGCGCCGGTTGGGAGCAGTCGAATGCGTGTAATCGTGTGCCGCCAGAGCGAAGTGTCCAGGAGCCTCTTCGCCACTCCGCGCCAGCACATACTCTCCCGGTCCCATAAGCTTCACCACTGCGAGGGAGACGTCGGCATATCGATACGGATCGGCCGCCTTTCTTTTTTGGAGGAATTCATTGAGCGCTCCTGAATCGGGCTCAGCGGGAAGCGTTTCGCCGTGCTGCGCGGCGAGCTCGACGATGCGCGGCCAGCGCTCGGGCGTCTTGACCACACGTCGGATCGAACTTACCTTCGCGTCTTGAAGCGCGCGAGCCATAACGCCGTTGGCGGCCACCATGAAATTCTCGATCAAATCACTGGCACGGTTCTTTTTCCGTGTGTTGATGCCCTGGACCTCACCGCGATCGGATACCACAGCCTCGGCCTCCACGCGATCGAGGCTCAACGCCCCCATCTTTTGCCGTGCTTCCCCAAGGATCTGCGCCGCCTCGTCCTGCAGCTTCAGTTGCGCCGCCAGATCGGAGGACGCCGCTACTTTAGGCGGCGGAGCGGCGGTACTCTCGAGCCACGGCCCAACGCCGTTGTAGGTCAACTGAGCCTGATTGCGGACCAGCGCCCGATAAACGGCAGGGGATGAAATCGCTCCATCGCCGGCTACCACCATCTCCACCACTACCGCCAGACGGTCGGCATTCTCGTTCAGCGACGTCAGATCGGTCGAGAGTTCTTCCGGCAGCATCGGAAAAGTTTGGACGCCAGTATACACGGAGGTCGTTTCGTAGGCGGCATGCTTGTCAATCGGAGAATCGACCGGCACGGCGGCGTCCACATCTGCAATCGCCACCATCACGCGAATGCCGCCCCTGACGCGCTCCGCTACTTCGGCTTGGTCCAGGTCGCGCGACGTATCGCTATCGATGGAGGACCATAGCATAGACCGCAGATCCCGCATCCCGTTGGCCGCCTTCGGCGCTCCCTGGGCCTCCAACGCCTTCACTTGCTGCACTGCCTGGGCCGAAAAATCGGGCTGAAATCCCTCGGCGAGCATTTCCTGATGCGCCGCGGCGCGAAGATTGAATGTCGGTTGAGTCATGAACTCAAAATCCTAACATGCCGCCTTCTGACGGACGCAACAGAGCACCAGCAACAAAACGAACCCAAGGAATTTCCGGAGAGTTCGAGAAGCGGGTTCCAATTCAAGGGTTAGCATCGGAAGGCGCGGATGAGGAGGGATGGAAGGTGCATGTGGCTGAGGCTTGCAATAGAAAATCGTTTGGAACTTGGGACTGCCCGCTATTCGGATCGCAAGACTCTTACCGGGTCGATGCGAATGGCGCGGATCACAGGCGGTAAAACCGCGAGAATGGCTGTGGCGATCAGGGCGAGCGCCGGCGCAGTGAGAGCGCTCAAGTCGGTGGCCTTCACTCCATAGAGCAACGATTCGATGAAACGAGCCAAGGACAAGCCGAGAGCGAGACCCACGGCGGCTCCGGCGATCACCCACACGAGGCTATCGCACGCGACGCGGCGGGCGATCTCACTGGCTTGTGCGCCGATTGCCATCCGAATGCCGATTTCGCGGCGGCGCTGGAACACGGAGTAATCGAGCACGCCGTAGAGGCCGATTCCCGCAAGCAACAGCGCAACCACGGCGAAAAAAAGAGCGAGCATGGCGAGCAGGCGTTCTCGGATGGTCTGCGCATCGATCAATTCCTGCTGTGTGTGCAGTGTACTCACTCGGAATTCCGGATTCGCTCGCGCGACTTCCTGGCGCAGCAGCGCGGCGAGGGACAACGGATTCGTAGCGGTGGTTCGTACGCCAAAGGTTCCGCTGTTTTGCATCAGCCCTTTGCCATCCTGAAAATTCGTATAGACGACGGGCAGCATGTCTTGCTTCAGGTAGCGGTAACGGGCGTTGCGGACCAATCCGACAATCTCCATGCGCTGCCCCTTCAACGCAGCCCACGTTGCTTCAAAAGTTTTCCCGACCGGATTCTCGCCCTTGAAGAAGGCCTGGGCGAACTCCTCGTTCACGATCACCGCGCCGCGCGATTCGGAGGGCCGGAAGTCCCGGCCTGCAAGCAGGGGTATCTTCAATGTGTCGATCCAGCCGGACGAGATGTTCTCGACCCAGGCAGTAACGTCGCTGGGTGGCGCGCCGTTGATGGAAATGTCAGTCGTCTTGTAGCCGTTGCCGTCGAGAATGGGCCAATCGGCGAACCCGACGGATTCGACTCCGGGAACCTGGCGCAGATGCTCCGCGACCTGGCCCCAAAAGACAGCAGGCTCGTCCGGCTTCAGGGTGGTGACGTTGAGATTCAGAACGCGCGCGGCGGAGATTCCGGTGCCTTGATGCGACAAGCGGTCAAACGTGGACACGAAAAGACCGGCACCGAACAAGACCAGAAAGCAAAAGGCGACTTGCGCCGCGATCAGCACGTCCATCAGGCGACGGCTCGCTCCGCGTTTGAGCGCACCGAAGGGCTGGCTTCGCGACGCATGCAACGCCGGCGCGAGCCCCATGAGAATTGTGACGCCAAGCGCCAGCGCCAGGGAGAATGCAATGACCCGCCAGTCCGTGGACAGGATCAAGCGCACCGGGTTGTCAGGTGGATTGATCCTGCTTACGACAAAGGGTCCGGACCACCACGCAAATAGCAATCCGAGCGCGGCGGCGGCAACGGCGAGCATCGCACTCTCTACCAGCACCAACTGCACTAAACGCGATCGTCCGGCGCCGATCGAGACTCGCAGAGCCATTTCGGGTGAGCGAGCGGTAGCTTGAGCCGTCATCAGATTCGCGACGTTCGCGCACGCGATCAGCAGCACTAGAGCGACCAACACATCAAGGGCGGCCAAGGCCCGGCGGTAATCCGTCCGAAAATTGGAAGCCCCGGCGGCGGCGGACTCCGTCACCAGGGTTCGTGGAGCTTTCGATAGATCCGCGCTTGAAGCTCGAAGGGCCGCGAGCAGCCGGTCTCGAACGGGTTCGATTGCACCACCGGGCGGCAGATGGACGAAGATCCGGAAGATGCCCGCATACGGAGCTTCGACCATCGCCTGCATCATCGTGGGAAGGAAAATGTCGATGGGGACGCCGGTCTCGGTGCCGGTGAAGCCCTCCGGTCCGACGCCGACGATCTCGAACGCCTTGCTGCTCGTTCCGATTCGCCAATCCGGCCCCATGCGGACGGTGCGCCCGATAACTTTCGGGTCGCGTGCGAAGCGGCGGGTCCAATAATCGTAGGAGAGCACGGCCACCGGATGCGCGCCGGGCTTTAGATCGTCGAATTCGGTGAAGAGACGCCCTAGGGCCGGGTGGAGTCCAAAGGAGCCGAACATCCAACCGGAGACAAACTGACCATGCGCTTGCTCATTA
>JAICXC010000195.1 GCA_025980665.1 Bryobacteraceae bacterium | reverse complement strand
TGCTCAGCCACCTGAAATGCGCCGCCTTCGAGCTGCCCATTCGCGACGGCGAAAAATTCGGCCAGCACGATACGGGCGATCTGTGCCGCTTCCTCAGCGATCTCAAACTCCTGCACCATTCCGGATCCACTTGGAATTGGACCTCTGACACCTATCCCGCGGATGCCGTCAGCCTCCGCTCGGTTTCGAGCGACAACTTCGTGGTGGTGGATATATCCGGGGATCATCAGGTGATCGCGGAAGTATCGTTTACCGCGGCTTTGACGACCTTATATGAGAAAGCCATTTACCTGCATGACGCGCGGCAATACCAGGTCGAGCGCTTCGATTATGAAGGCCGCAAGGCTTACGTGCGCCGCGTCGATTCGGACTACTTCACTGACGCCATCGACTACACCCAAGTCAAGGAACTGGAAGAAGCAGAATCCTCGCCCGCCGGCGGCGTGAAGGTGGCGCACGGCGATGTCCGCCTGAATCGCCAGATCGTGGGTTTCAAGAAGATAAAGTTCTACACCATGGAGAACGTGGGTGCGGGGAATCTCTCGATGCCCGAACAGGAGATGCATACTACCGCGTTCTGGCTGCATTTTCCAGCCGAGTTTCTGGCACGCTTCAACGACCTCTCACCCAGCGATCGCCAGGGCGGATTGGTGGCGCTGAGTGCGCTCCTGCGTACAGTAGGAGCTTTATGTGTGATGTGCGATCCCCGCGACCTGGGCGTTTCGATTACGGAAGACATTGCTGGAGCTCTCACTGCGTTCGAGCCGAATCTGTACCTCTACGACAACTATCCGGGCGGCATCGGGCAGAGCGCGGCGCTCTATAAGCTAGCTCCCCGGCTGCTGGACGGCGCCGCGAAGCTGTTGGCGGCCTGTCCCTGCGAAGCCGGCTGCCCGAGTTGCGTCGGGCCCATCGGTGAAGTGGGCGAGCGAGGTAAAGAGGTGGCCGAACGAATTCTTAAAGAACTTTTATAGTCCTTATTTTGCTTCAGTTGAGCCTTCTCATTACGAGATTTTAACGGCTATACCCATTCGAAATCCACAGGGTCAATGTCAAAATATAGGCACAGGGTGTACCCGCTTGGTAAATGGATTTTTGCGTAAACGCTCGTGGAGCGCTCCGACGGTCTTCCTCACGGGAGTAACCGGTTTTCTCGGGGGTGCTTTCTTATCCGATCTCCTCCAGTCCTCGTTTGACGGAGAAGTGGTTTGTCTGGTCCGGGCCGATGACGACGATAGCGCTGAGGAGCGGGTTCGCCGCTCGCTATCTCGATTCTCGACGAGCCGGTTCACGACGTCCTACTCGCTCCCCAGAAACGTTAAGGTACTACGCGGCGATCTTCTTTCCAATGACTGGCATGATTCGCCGTACCTGGACGGCGTCAAGCATGTACTGCATTTGGCGGCAAGTACTTCCTTCGGGAATAGCCGGGCCATTCGCACGACCAATGTCGGCGGCGCGCTGTCGGTCGCCAAAGCCATGCGCGGGCGCAGCATTGAGCGATTTGTATATACGGGTACCGCCGCCATCTGCGGCGCGTCCCCCAACCCCGTGGTTCATGAAGACGACTTCCCCAGTGAGCGTGCCACCCATTTGGTCGCCTACACGCGCAGCAAAGCCGAAGCCGAGCGGCAACTGGCCGAACAATTTGCCGACCTTCCTCTGGTCATTGCCCGGCCATCGATCGTGGTCGGCCATACTGAGCTGGGCTGTAAGCCATCCGGAAGCATCTTCTGGGTTCTGCGCGCCGTGGAAGCCCTGCGTTTTATCACCTGGGATCTGGAAAACCGCATTGACGTGGTTCCCGTAGATTGGGCGGCTTCCGCTTTGCGCCACCTCCTCTTCGCGCCCTACCTCAAGCATCAGCGCTATCACGTTTCAGCCGGGAAGGGCGGTTCCGTCCGCTGGAGCGAGCTGGCGGCCGAATATGCCCGATTGCGGGGCGGCACGTCTGAAGATCGCTATGAAATCGGCGGCATGCGCCAGCTTACTGCCAAGCGCGTGATGGAAGCGGCCGGCGACGGCCACCCGCGCCACCTGCTGCATGCGCTCGAGCTGTACTACCGGTTCTGCTCGTTGGACCTGGTATTCGACAATTGCCGTCTCTTGAAAGAGGGCGTCCCGGCTCCCCCGAAGTTCACCGAGTACATGCGGGTTTGCGAGGAATCCTCCACCGCCAGTATCTATGATCAGATGCGCACGGATCTTGAGCCTTCGCTGACGCTGGCGTGATCCGCACTTAAAACCGGTGAGCTGGGTCATCCTGTTCTTCGCGATCGTGTTTGAGGTGGCGGGAACCCTGACCCTCAAATTCACCGAAGGTATGACCCGGCTGTGGCCCACGGTCCTGATGTTCGCCTTTTACCTGGTCAGCCTCTTCGGCCTTTCCCTCGCCGTCTCCAAGATCCCCGTAGGCACTGCCTACGCCGTCTGGTCGGGCGTGGGGACGCTGATGGTGGCCATCATGGGGGTTCTGTGGTTTAAGGAGCAGGTGACGGTGCTGCGATCAGTCTCCACGCTCCTGATCGTGATCGGCGTGGCGGGCTTGTATCTAACCGGCAGCCATCAGTAACGCCGCGACGTCGCGAAAGGAATTGCTACGGTTCACCGGGCACGGGTCCGAAGTCCGGCGGGGGCCTTCGATGCCGAGTGGCCGCCTCGAAAGCTGAGGCGATCCGGAACAGCATCGCTTCGTCAAACGGACGCGCAATAAAGTCTACGCCTACTGGCAAATTAGCTTTGACGGGGCCGACCATGCGCGTGCCGCCGTTGGCATCGCGCACGCGATCCCAGATCTCCGTCGTAAAACCCGCGGGTACGGTGATCGCGGGGAAACCTTGCTGCCCGATGAACGACCAGCCGATCGGCGCGCGGCCATTGGCGTTCGGCTCGCGCGGCGCCGTGAGCTTCCGTGGCGGGACGGTGGACATGGGGGACACTAGCGCGTCCAGCCGCTGTTCTTGCATGCACTGCAGCAACAGGTTTTGAAAGGCGAAGCGGGTCTGCAGTCGCGCCGAAGTGTCCAGCACAGTAGCGCGCTCCGCAGCTTGCCTGGCCTGTTTGCGATCGGGGAAGTTGGGGTCCTCATAAAACCTTGCCTTCGAGATCAGGTCCGCGCTGGTTTTGATGTTGGCGTCTCCGCGTTCCTCGAGATACCTGTTCATCATGTATTTGCCTTCGCCCCCAACGGCCGGTGTATTAAGGCTTCGGAGCGAGAGAGTCTGCGGCGCTCGCGCCGGATCGGCGTGCAAGTTCAGAAGAGTGGCCAGCTGATCTGATTGAGGCAGGCCCGCGGCATCCACCGGAAACAGGTCCCGGTACTGCCGCGTAAACGCGCTGTTCAAGAGTTCCGGCGCATAACGTGCGATGCAGCCTTGGAACAAGGCGCCTTCCGGACCCGGATCCACGATCGACGCACCCAATTTGCGAAGGTCGTCTATAGCGCGATCGACGATGTCAATACTTTCCTCATCGGCCTTAGAGAAGAGCTTCTTCGCCATGTACTCACGAATCACACCTATCCGGACCCCGTCGAGGCGCTTCGCCGCAGCAGAGTTGACGTACGCTTGCGCCGGCTTTCGCCCGATACTAAACGCCGTCAACTCGTCCTTCGGATCGTAGCCCGCGATTACGTCGAGTATCTTTGCCGCATCTTGCACATTGCGACAAATCGGTCCTGTCCGCATGCTCAGGCCCGCGCCCATCATTCCTTTCCGGCTGACAAGTTCCTCCGTCGGCGCCAGCCCAACCAGGCTGTTAACGGATGCCGGCCATCGGATGGACACGACCGTTTCTTCGCCGATTGCGCAAGTCACCAGGTTTGCTGCTACCGATGCCGCCGAGCCAGCGCTGGACATGCCGGGCTCGCGCTCCGTGTCGTACGGATTACAGAAGGTCCCCCCAAAGGAACTACGCGCACCATCCGTTGCGTATTCGGCCAGGTTTGCCTTGGCCAGAATGATTGCTCCGGCGTCCCGCAGCCGCCTGACGAATGTCGCATCCTCCGGCGGGCGGTCGTTTGCGTACTGCACGTCGGCGCCAGACGTCGTGCGCATATCGAAGGTGTCGTACTGGTCCTTGATTGCCATGACGACTCCGTGCAGCGGCCCAACAAGCTTCCCGGTCTGCTTGAATTGCCGATCCTGGGCAGCGGCGACCTCCAGAGCGTCGGGCATGTTCGAATTGTTATCATCCATGTTCGTCATGCTGCGCGCCTTGCGTTCATCGAAGGCCCATGTCTTGCGCGCAGGCGGCCGCAGGTTGAGCGTCGAGAGCGCGTTGACCTGCCGGGCGTGCGGAATCGTGGTAATCGGTCCGAGAATCCCCATCGGCTCGCTCACGCACGCGTTGTTATAAGTCTTGATCCGCTTTAAGTACAGCTCGACGAGGCCCACAGTCGTAATCTTTTTGGCTACCAGCGCCCGTTGAATATCGGCAATACTGGCCTCTTGGAGATGAAACTTCGCTGGGGATTGCTGTTGCGCGCGAACGGTGGCGCTGACCGCAAGAAGGGCGACTAGAAATCTAGCATTCATAGCTGTCCAATGAGTCTATAGCAACCGAACAGAGAAGGGGGCTAAGGGACTAAGACGTTAGGGGGTTTCTGGTGCGCCCT
>JAICXC010000176.1 GCA_025980665.1 Bryobacteraceae bacterium | reverse complement strand
TCCAAGACCGTGATTCGCGCGGGCTATGGAATCGGTTTTGTGGATCCGATCGGGAGCGGCAGCATTCTGAACAGCAACGAATTCAACATACCGTTCTATTTTCGGGATAACATCACGCTTTTCCCGTTCACGGCTCCCACGTATAGGCTGAGCAGCCTGCTTCCCTCGCTGACCGTCCCATCACCCTTGGCGCCGAGCGGAGATCAACGATATCTGACGCCCAATGATGGCAATCAGTACTCGCAAACGTGGAGTTTCAGTATGCAAAAGGGGCTCAGCAATTCTTGGATGCTCGAGACGGCCTATGTGGGCACCAGCGGTAACCGGCTGCTGATGACGTCCAATATCAACGCAGCGCTGCCGGGCGCCACGAATCCGGTTTCGCGGCAGCCATTTGGATCTGCCTTGGGGCAAGTCGTCCAATACTCGAATAGCGCCCATTCCATCTATCATGGCCTTCAGTCCAAACTCGAGAAGCGCTTTTCGAATGGCCTGTATTTTCTCGCATCCTACACGTGGTCGAAATCGATCGACAACCAGAGCAATGGGACGGATGATTCGGCCGCCAGTGGCCAATATCCGCAAGACCCCAGGAATGCCGCCCTGGATCGCGGTTTGTCCAGTTTCGACCGAACCCATCGTTTGATTGCCAGTTGGGTATGGGAAATTCCCGCGCCTAAAATCTCCGAATTGAGTCACGCTATTTTCGGCGGCTGGCAGTTGAGTGGAGTCATTGTGGCCCAGAGCGGATCGCCGTTCAGCGTTCTGATGCCTTGTGCCACCATCAATGCGCAAGGAAATAACTGCCGGCCCAATGTCGTCGGTAACGGCGCCCTGCCAACCGATCAGCGCTCGATCGCGGAATGGTTCAATACATCCGCCTTCGTGATCCCCTCTCCGCAAGCATATGGCGACGCCGGACGGAACATCCTGAGAGCACCAGGAACCACAAATATGGACGTGGGGTTCTCACGGTCGTTCAAGTGGATGGAAACGCGCCGCCTGCAGATTAGATCCGAGTTTTTCAATGCTTTGAACCACACCAACTTTGGGCTGCCAGTGCATTCGACCGATTCGCCGGCGTTAGGAACGATCACTTCGGCCGCGTCCGCACGCGTGATCCAGATTGGCGCACGTCTGGAATTCTGATATGGAAGCCCCGGTGCCATCGTTGAAGGATCGCTTTTCGGAAGGATTATCGAAACAGCCGAAGTCGGTGTGGATGCGCTATCTTTTGCCCGTGATCGGGATCGTTATTGCTCTGTTGGTACGGGGCGGTATCGCCATGATTCTACCCAAGGAGTACGATTTCCCCAGCGCTTTGCTGTTCTTAGTTGCTATTTTCATAGTGGCTTGGTTCGGAGGATACTGGCCGGGAGCGATTAGCTGCGTTCTCACTATGGCCCTTCCGTTATTGGGCAAGTCTGGTTCCAAGCTGGATTTCGGCCGCCTTGGCCTCCTCATCGCGATCTCATTCCTGATCAGTTGGGTAGCACACACGCAACGGCGCAGCCGAGTGATTTTGCGGCAGGCCAATGACGAATTGGACAAGCGCGTGCGGACCCGGACGGAAGATTTGGCCCGTGTGGTGCAGGCGCTGGAATCGGAAGTCGACCAGCACAAGAAGACTGAAAAGCGGCTCCAAACCCAGTTGGAACGTTTGAATCTGCTGGATCAGATCACCCGTGCCATTGCCGAGAGGCTGGATCTGCGCAGTATCTTTCAGGTAGTTGTCCGAACGTTGGAAGACAGCCTCCCGGTCGATTTCGCATGCATATGTTTGTATGACTCCGCCGCGGAAGTGCTCACGGTCACATGCGTTGGCGTTCGCAGTGAGCAACTCGCCATGGAACTTGCGATGACTCAGCAATCCCAGGTGGAAATCGATCAAAACGGACTCTCCCGTTGTGTGCGCGGCCAGTTGGTTTACGAGCCCGATTTGACTGTCGTGGATTTCCCGTTCCCGCAAAGGCTCCTGCGCGGAGGATTGCATTGCGTAGTTGCGGCGCCGCTACTATTTGAGAGCAAGGTGTTCGGAGTCCTGATCGCGAGCCGCACGCAGACCAACGGGTTTGCCAGCGGGGACTGCGAATTCCTACGGCAACTCAGCGAACACGTCGCACTAGCGGCGCACCAGGCCCAGGTGTATACGGCCTTAGAGCAAGCCTATCAGGACCTTCGACAGACGCAGCAAACGGTGATGCAGCAGGAACGCCTGCGAGCTCTGGGCCAAATGGCCAGCGGCATCGCGCACGATATCAACAATGCGGTTTCGCCAATCGCGCTGTACACCGAGTCGTTGCTCGAAACCGAGCCTAATCTCAGTCCTCGAACTCGCGAGTATCTGGAAACGACGCAGCGGGCGATCGATGACGTTGCTCAGACTGTGGCGCGGATGCGCGAATTCTATCGCCAGCAGGAACCGCAGTTGGAACTCGCCTCCGTGGATCTGAGCCGCCTTGCACAACAAGTTCTGGATCTGACGCGGGTCCGATGGAACGACATGCCGCAGCAACGCGGCAAGATGATCCAGCTTCAAACGGAGCTCGCGCCTCAGCTTCCTCCCGTTGCGGGTAGCGAAGCCGAAATCCGTGAGGCCCTCATTAACCTGGTCTTCAACGCCGTGGATGCGATGCCGGAAGGTGGCACCCTCACGGTTCGAACCAAAGCCAGCCACAGTTCGCGTGATGCGGGGGGGCCGCCCGAGGTTCATCTGGAAGTAGCCGATACAGGCGTCGGTATGGATGAAGCCACACGGCGGCGATGCCTGGAACCATTCTTTACGACCAAGGGAGAACGGGGCACCGGTTTGGGGTTGGCAATGGTCTACGGGATCGCCCAGCGCCACAACGCGGAAATCGAGATCAAAAGCGCGACTGGGAAGGGTACTACGGTACGTCTGGATTTCCCCGTGTCCCTATTAGAGAAGGCCCAAGAAAATCCGGCAATCGCTATGTCCCCCCTCGCCCGCCTGCGCCTCCTGGTGGTTGACGACGACCCGCTGCTCACAAAATCGCTTCGTGACGCCCTCGAAGCGGAAGGCCATGCGGTCATTACCGCGAGCGGAGGGCAGGAAGGAATCGATACATTCACCGCAGCCGAAAGATCCAGTGAACGGTTCGCGGCGGTGATCACCGATCTCGGTATGCCCTATGTCGATGGCCGCAAGGTCGCAACCGCCATCAAAGCAGTCTCGCCTTCCAAGCCTGTGATCATGCTCACGGGTTGGGGACAACGGTTGGTCGCCGAAGGCGATATACCGCCAAACGTCGACCGTGTCCTGAATAAACCGCCCAAATTGCGCGAACTGAGAAGCGCCCTGGCCGAACTTGTAGCCTCCGCGCGCTGAACTGAGGAAGCCTTCTATGTCCGTTCCGCTGGCCAAACTCCTTATCGTCGACGACGAAACAGCGCAAATGACAGCTCTCTGCAAGACTTTGCAATTGGAGCACTACGAGACCTCGGGGTTTTCGTCCGCCAAGGACGCACTCAGCGCGTTGCGCGGGCAGTCATTCGATCTCGTGCTCACCGACATGATGATGCCCGACATGGATGGCATCACGTTACTCCGCACCGCCTTTGAAATCGATCCGAATCTGGTCGGTATCGTGATGACAGGACACGGGACCATTGGAACGGCGGTCGAGGCGCTAAAAGCGGGAGCGCTCGATTACATTCTTAAGCCGTTCAAGCTCAGTGCTGTGTTGCCGGTGCTCAATCGCGCTCTGGCGGTGCGCGAGTTGCGGATGGAAAATATCCAGTTGCGCGGCGCCGTCAGCATCTACGAACTAAGCATGGCCATTGCCTTCGCGCTCGACCGCGACACCGTACTGGAAAAGGTCGCGGACGCTGCGCTGCAACAAAGCCCGACAGCTCATGTTTCGATACTGCTGCCTTCAGAAGATGGCAAAGAGCTACAAGTCGTTCTGGCGCGCGGTCAAAAGGCAGAGTACCTGCCGGTGAAATCGCTTCCAATATCCGACGGGCTCCTGAAGTGGATCGATACAAGCCGGGAGCAGATTGCGAGCCCGTCCGAGCACGTGGGAATTCCTCTGGAACTGCTGAATGGGATCTCGGTTCCCATGCTGACGGGCGGCAGGTTCGTGGGTATCTTGAATTTCGATCCGGGCAATCAGCAACAACGGCTCACGACGGGGCAGATGAAAGCCTTGAACATCGTGGCTGGCACCGCTGCTTCCGCTCTGGAAGGAACTTCGCTCCTGGAACGGCTGCGCGCCGCCGAACGACGCTACCGGCGGCTTGCCGAAAACGCACCAGACATCGTGTTTCGCTATGAGCTGTCGCCGGAACGAAGGTTCGCCTATGTGAGCCCGGTGATTACGGCGGTAACGGGATATTCACCCGAGGAACATTATGCCGATCCGGACTTGTCTTTCAAAATAGTCCATTCCGACGATCGTCACCTGCTCGAATGCTTGTTGCGGGGGGATGGCCGCCATGGTGGCACCGTCACCATGCGTTGGACTCACAAGGACGGCCACCTTATTTGGGTGGAACAGCGCACGGTGCTGGTTCGGGAGCCAAGTGGCCAGGTGGTGGCGATTGAAGGCATCGCCCGCGACATCACCGAACGTAGGCAGTTGGAGGAGCAGCTTCGGCATTCGCAAAAGATGGAGGCGATCGGGCGGTTAACGGCTGGCGTCGCGCATGATTTCAATAATCTGCTCACTGTCATCAATGGATACTCCGATCTTTCGCTACGGGAGATCTCGCCGAGCGATCCAGTTCGAAAAAAGATCGATGAAGTAAGAAAGGCTGGAGATCAGGCGGCCGCGCTGACCCGCCAGCTTCTCGCCTTCGGCCGCAAACAGCCGAGTCAATCCAAAATCGTGGATGTGAATGCTGCCGTCCAATCGAACATGAACATCCTGCGCCGTGTACTCGGCGAGGACGTTGAGCTCGTCACCGTTCTCGATCCCAAGCTACGTCCGGTTCAGGCCGATGAGGGCCAGATCGAGCAGGTGCTCCTGAATCTCGCGGTCAACTCCCGCGACGCGATGTCCCGAGGCGGAAAGCTGTCCATTCAAACTGCTAACGCTGCGAAGGCGGCCGGCCCCGGTCAGGTGATTTTAACTGTAAGTGACACCGGATGCGGGATGGACGCCGCTACTCAATTGCGTGTCTTCGAGCCATTCTTCACCACAAAAGAATCGGGACGAGGAACGGGGCTGGGGCTGTCAATCGTTTCCAGCATCGTCAAACAAAATGGCGGAAAGATCGAGCTCGATACCAAGCCAGGTGAGGGAACAACCTTCAAGATCTATCTGCCAAGTGCTGAAGCCGGGCCGATTGCCGCGGAACGCCCGGTCGTCGAAGGTCGAATCGGATCGGAGACGATCCTGGTTGTGGAAGATGACGCGGCCGTGCGCCAATTCATGTGCACCATCCTTCAAGATGCGGGTTATCGGGTGTCAGCCGCGCGTCACGGGGATCACGCGATCGAGATCGTTCAGCAACATGAAGATTCGTTTGGGCTGGTCGTTACGGATCTGGTCATGCCTCACATGAGCGGGCCGGTTCTGGTTGAGAAGCTTCGCTCGCTGACTCCCGGCCTCAGAGTTCTATACGCTTCGGGGTACGCGGATGACGCGATCGCGCGACATGGTGATCTCGATTCGAATATCCCTTTTATACGAAAGCCATTCAGTTCGGACGCCTTATTGGAGATGGTTCGGGTGTCGCTTGTAGCGCCCATTGCGGAAGAAGGGCTGCGGCAATGTTCTTGACTACTTCGGCCCTAGAGGCTATTCGCGAGGCTCACGTGTTGTAGCGGTGAGGATATCGCCGCCGTTCTGTATGAGCGCAGCTGACATGAAAGCAGGTGCGCCACGTCAGTTCTACCAGACATCTACAGTTGCTGATAGCCGAAGGGGTGTTGTAGTTCGAGCCAAACAAAGCTCTAACTCTCCGCTTAACAGCCGGCTTTCGGATCAACCCAAACAAACCCTGTAAGTCTCCGCTTGCGAGTTGCTGGACTCATTCGCGCAAGCGCTAAGGCAAAAAGGCGGGTAAAAGCGAAAATCTCCGGTAGTAAGAAAGTACTTGACGAAGGTAAAGCCCGCAGCCCAGCTAGACCAAGCCGCCAGTGCCACAATCCACATGGCTTAGGACAATCCGTGACTGCGCTTTCGCATTGATATACATCCATAGCGCTCTTCCATCCGCACACACCCACAGCGTGGATTCGTTGCGGGAATCGGACATATCGACGCTATGT
>JAICXC010000099.1 GCA_025980665.1 Bryobacteraceae bacterium | reverse complement strand
GCCTGACATGAGTGGGTGGACGGTTCTGGACCATCTGAAGCATGACCCAACTACTCGCCACATTCCTGTTCACGTTCTTTCGCTGACGGAAACGCTCCGCGACGGATTCACCATCGGCGCCACCACGTGCGTGCAGAAATCCGCCGATAGAAGCTCGCTGGATCTGGTTCTTCCCGCTGTAACGCGGTCCATTCAACCTGGGGCAAAGAAGATCCTGGTACTCGGCGGCTCTGAGCCGATGCGCAAGAAAATCATCACATTCCTGAATGCATCCGATCTCGAGTTCTCGGAGGCAACGTCAGTTGACGAAGCCCTCGGTCTTATCTCAGATGGAGCCCGGGCGGGCCTCAGACTGGACGGCATCGTCATCGACTGGGCCGTGTCGGAAGTTGCGGGAATCGGCTTCATTGAAAAGGTCCAGGCTCAGTTCTCTCCATATGTGCCGGCCATTATTGCCTTTGGGCCAGCTCAGCTGGATCCCGCCCGCGCTGCGGCGTTGCGGCGATTGTCCAAGATCAGCAGCATCCGGTATGCGCCGTCCCTGGAACGCTTGCTCGACGAGACGGTGGTTCTTCTGCATCGCGTTGAAGACAGTCTGAGTGCGGTTCAGAAGAGCGTACTGGCCAATGTCCGGCAAGTCGATCCGCATTTGTCGGGCCGAAAAGTGTTGATCATCGATGACGATCTGCGTAATATCTTCGCTTTGACCAGCGCTCTGGAGCATCACAGCGTTAATGTGATCCACGCCGAGACCGGGAGAAGCGGAATCGAGGTACTCAAAAAGAATCCCGACACCGATTTGGTGCTGATGGACATCATGATGCCGGAGATGGATGGATATGAGACCACCAAAGCTATTCGCAGGCTTCCCGGCATCGGATCGCTGCCGATCATCGCGCTGACCGCCAAAGCCATGAAAGGCGATCGGGAAAAATGCCTGCAGGCTGGAGCCTCCGATTATGTTGCTAAGCCCGTGGATCTAGGATATCTATTCTCGGTAATGCGCATTTGGATGGCGGGACTGGGCGTCCCGGCCGGGCTGGCTGCCAACACAGGATCCACTCAGACGGCGAATGCGCCGCTCGTATGAGACGGGTCACAGGTCAATGATGGGCGCAACCCTGAGATTCGCAACCCGAACCACTCCGGAAGAAAGCGGAAGAGTTAAGTTGCTGCTCGTCGACGACGACGAGAGTAATCTATTGGCTCTGCAGGCGATTCTCGAACCGCTGGGACAAGAACTCATGCTGGCTCAGAACGGAACCGAAGCGCTGCGAATGTGTCTAGAGCATGATTTCGCGGCGATTCTGCTGGATGTCCGCATGCCGGAAATGGACGGATTCGAGACCGCTGAAATGATTCGCGCGCGCAAACGGTCGCTGCAAACGCCCATCCTGTTTGTCACAGCCTATCGAAGCGATGAGCAGCTGTTTCGTGGATACAACCTGGGCGCGGTCGACTTCTTATTTAAGCCCATCGTTCCTGAGATTCTTCAAAGCAAAGTCAACGTATTCGTCGATCTCCGACGGACGGAACAGCTCCTCCGGCGCAAGGCAGAGGAGCTAGCGAGCGCCGAGCAACGGTTTCGCGCGGTGCTTGAAGCCGCTCCGGATGCGATGGTGATCACGAATCAGGACGGCATCATCCAATTGGCCAATTCACGGGCCGACACGCTCTTCGGGCACTCGCGGGAGGCTCTGATCGGGCGCGACATTCACTCGCTGCTTCCCGCGTGGGAATGCCCTAACGAAAATCAGCCCCACCCGCCGCCAGCGGCTGAAATGAGGCTGGGCGCGCACCGTGATGATGGTTCGCCGTTCCCGGCCGAGATTACGCGCAATTCCTTCCTCACGCCGGATGGGTTGCTTATCACCACCGCGATCCGCGACGCAACAGACCAGGCCCATGCGGAGGCAAAAATCCAGAAGACGAACTTGGAACTGGAAAAGAGGGTGGCCGAGAGGACGGCCGCTCTGCGCTATTCCAATGAGGCGCTACGGCAGTTTGCCTGGGCCGCCAGTCATGACCTGCAAGAGCCGATTCGAACCGTGGTGACGTATTCACAATGGCTGTCCCAGCTCATGAACGGTAGTCTGGGGAGCCGGGAATCGAAGATGCTGGCCACAATTGAGCAGCATGCGGCCCGCCTGAATCAACTGTTGGGTGGGCTACGCCAATATATCCAGGTGAGCGATTCGGGCCAACAGGCCAGGACCACGGTGGACTGCAATGCGGTGGTCAAAGCCGCCGCATGGAATTTACAGGCCATGATTCAGGAAAACGGAGCATCCCTCGAATGTGACCCCTTACCGGTTATAGCCTCGCTCGAGCTGCCCCTGGTGCAGCTCTTCCAGAATCTAATCAGTAACGCCATCAAGTACCGGTCGGAGCAGCCGCCGGTCATTAAGATCTCCGCGAAAACGGAAGAGAGCGGCTGGACTTTTTCGATTAAGGATAATGGGATTGGTATCGATCCTAAGTACTTCGACTATATTTTCGGAGTGTTCCGGCGTCTGCATGGCTCCCAGAAGTCCGGGACAGGAATCGGCCTGGCGATTTGCCGCGCGGCGGTGGAGCGTTTGGGGGGCAGGATTTGGGTAGAATCGACTCCTGGAACGGGTTCTACGTTTCATGTGTCTCTACCAATATGACGAAGGCGACTTAAAAATGCGTATCTTTCTTGCTGAAGACAACCTTGGAGATGTTTTCCTCATTGAGGAGGCGCTCAAGCGTCAGTCGCTGGTTTGTGACATCGACCACTATGCGACAGCGGAAGACGCAATCAACGCCGCGGAGCTGTGCGGGAATACAGGGACTCCGATTCCGGATCTGATGATGCTGGACTACAACCTGCCTCGTGGGAATGGGAGTGACATTCTGGCGGCAGCCGGCCACAATCCGAAGCTGGCGGCCGTTCCCAAGGTAATCGTGACTTCTTTTCTGCAGGCCGACGAGCTCTCCCAGGCGTTGAAGCTGGGGGCGAGTTGCCTGATCACGAAACCCGTGGATTTTGAGTCGTTTATGCGCGATGTCGGCGCCAAAATCGCGGAACTACTTCGCGAGCGAGAAGATTCCAAAGCGATCAAGTCGTAGAATTAGTTGTACGGGTTAAAACCTGTGAGTTTAGTGACCGTGGAACTTCCACGGGCCACGGGCGGAGTGTTTACAAGGGTGGCGTACCGTAAGACAAAACCGGTCTTCATTTGGATAGCGGCGATCCCACTTATTTTTTTGGCCGCGTCGTTATGGATGCGCGCGCGCGATCGCGAATTAGTTCAGATGGTGGACCACACCCGCGAAATCCAAGTGACGATTCAGGATCTTCTAACGACACTCACCGATGCCGAGACAGGCCGGCGTGGATTCATTGCCACCGGTGACTCGAGTTACATTGCACAGGTGGAAGGCGCCGCCACCAGGTCATCCGCGATCGTGCGTAGACTGGCGGATCTTACCCGCGATAATCCCGTCGAACATCTTAAAGTTCCCGTCCTGGAACGTTTGGTCAACGACCGAATTGGACTCCTCAAAGAAACGTCCAAATTCGGCGGTCAGGACGCTGCAGTACAGGAAGAAAAACGAAACGGGCTGGCCACATCGAGCCAGCTCAGCAAAGTCCTGGCGGATATGATGGCCGAAGAGAACCGGCTTCTGGACTCCCGCAAGCAGGCCACCAGCGCCGCAGACTTTGAAGCTGGGGCTCTTTTAATCGCGGGTAGCATCGCGACCATCCTGCTCCTCTTGTTGGCGTATCGGATCGTCAGCCAGTATGCAGCCGACCGCGATCGTGCGGAATCCGAGGTTCGTAAAGCCAACCAGAAGCTCCAGGAGAAGATCGGGCAGTTGGACCGTCTCAATCATGACCTGGAAGAACGGGTGAAAGAGAGGACCTTAGGACTGGAGCGCTCTAACCACGATCTGCAGCAATTCGCGTTTGTGGCCAGTCACGATCTGCAAGAACCGCTCCGTATGGTATCGAGCTATTTGGGATTGTTGTCCAAGGCTTGTCAGGGCAAGCTCGACCCGGAGGCCGAGAAGTATGTTGGATTCGCAATGGACGGCGCGACACGAATGCAAGCCTTGATTCGGGACCTCCTGGCGTATGCACAAATCAGCACCCAGGCGCCGGCGCTCACTCGGACCCGACTTGCCGAGGTGGTGAGCCAGGCACGCTATGCGCTTCTGGCAAGCATCCGGGAAACTGGTGCGGAAATAGCCATCGAACCTCTGCCAGAGGTAGAGGTGGATCCGCTCAAAATGAGCCTGGTGTTCCAAAACCTGCTGTCCAATGCCATTAAGTTCCGCCAGCCCGGAGGCAAGCCCTCTATTCGGATCGAAGCCCGGAAAGATGATAACGAATGGTGCATTTCGGTTCGGGACCAAGGTATCGGCTTTGACCCCAAGTACGCCAAAAAGATTTTTGGCGCGTTCCAGCGACTGCACGGGAAAGACGCTTATCCCGGCACCGGAATCGGTCTGGCGATTTGCAGCCGCATTATCGACGGACACGGTGGCCGCATATGGGCGGAGGCAGACCCGGGCGCCGGCGCTGTATTTCATTTCACCCTGCCCGCGCTGACCGATCCCCTGGGGCCGGAGAAAGAGTCCGCCAACGCGGCTGCTTTTTCGACAGGCCAAGGCAGTTCGGGCCGGGCCATATAGATTCTAGAAGTATTGTACGATTGCGATTGACACTTTTTCGATCCGGGCGATCCCGCTGTGGGTAAAGTGTGCGAGAACAGAGGTATAGGAATGGCGGAGCTAGAGCCGATTCGAGTGCTGGTGGTGGATGACGATAGCGAGCAGCGCGACGCGGTATCCGCAATGGTTTGCGCGAAAGGCTACCTTCCGGAACAAGCGCAGAATGGCGAAGAGGCGCTGGAGAAGCTGGGCTCGGGATCCTTTAACGCTATCGTAACGGACCTGTTCATGCCGGTTCTCGATGGCGCGCAGCTTCTAAGAACTCTGTTGGAGCGCGGCGACCTCACGCCGGCCATCGTTCTCACCGGTTTCGGCGATATCAGTCATGCCGTCTCCATCGTGCACGACCTTCGGGCATTCTGGTTTCTGGAGAAACCGGTGCAGCCTATGGTTCTTCACGCTCTCCTGGAGCGCGCGGTTCATCATGAAAGGCTGGCCCGCGAAGCTGCCATGCTGCAGCGCCAAGCCGGCTATCACGGCACCTTGCTCGACATGGTGGGAGGGTCACAGGCGATGCAGCAGGTATTTGCCTTGATCCAGCGGGTGGCGCCGAGCACCGCCTCCGTGCTGGTCGGCGGCGAAAGCGGGACCGGCAAGGAACTGGCCGCGCGCGCCATCCACAAGCTTAGTCCGCGCGCGAGCGCGCCATTTGTGGCTATCAATTGCGCGGCTCTGCCGGAGCATCTGATCGAAAGCGAGCTATTTGGACATGAACGGGGTGCATTCACGGGGGCCATGGCGCGTAGAATCGGCTGTTTCGAGCAGGCCCACCGAGGCACTCTATTCCTGGACGAAATCACAGAGATGCCGGTCGGGACGCAGGCTAAGCTGCTGAGAGTATTGCAAGACGGCAAGATCCGCCGGCTGGGGGGGACTTCCGAGACACTGATCGACGTGCGCGTCGTAGCCGCCACGAACCGCCAGCCCGAGAAAGCCATTCAGGAAAAACGGCTGCGGGAAGATTTGTACTACCGGCTCAATGTTTTCCAGATCTCGCTGCCGGCTTTACGGCATCGCAAAGAAGATCTTCCCGCCTTGGCGGATGCCCTAATTTGCGAAATGAATGCTAAACACGATTGCAAGGTAGACGCCATCGAAAGCGACGTGCTGGCCCGATTAATCTTGCATTCGTGGCCCGGCAACGTCCGGGAATTGCGCAACGTGCTGGAACGGATGGTGATCGGGGCTCGCGAGGGTACCTTACAGCTCAGCCACCTTCCGCCCACGCTGGGAGTTCCACAAATGAATCTTCCCGTCCCGGAGCCGCAGTCCTCAGGAGAATTTCGGTTTCGCGAGGGCGCGACGCTGGATGAAGTGGAACGAGCCTATATCCAATTTACGCTCAGTCAGATCGGCAACAACAAGCGTCGCGCGGCCAAGATTCTTGGAATTGGCGAACGTACCCTGCATAGCCGCGTAGCCGATTGACATCGATCGGGTTCCGCAGTTTTTGTACAGAGTCGGCAAGTTCTGCCGCGTAAATCTAAAACCGTTGTCATTGCAAATCAACAAGTTGACTTTGGTCCTTTTTGTGCTCCTCCTCTGGGGTCCAAAGCAATCGAAACCGCAAGTGATGTCCATGGCTATGCGGCTTTTCGCCGGTCAAACATTCGGAGGCTATCCTCCTGGAGGAGGCGCGAGGCCGGAAGGGAATGCGTTCATGCGCCTTTCCGTCCGGCCGGTAGCGGGAAACGAATGGATCAGGAGAGCGGGAAATGAAAACCTTGATCGATCGCAGGAAACGCTGGGCCATTGTTCTGGCCGGAGGCGAAGGCGTGCGCCTTAGGCCATTAACGCGGATTATTTCAGGAGACGATCGGCCCAAACAATTTTGCCGTCTCTACGGTGGCGTGACGCTGCTAGAGCAAGCCAGGCGGCGCGCGCAGCAAAGTATACGGCCCGAACAAATCCTGTTCTCGCTCACGCGCGCGCATGAGGATTTTTATCTTCCTGAATTGATGGATTGTCCATCCCAGCGGGTGGTTCAGCCGCGGAATCGGGGCACGGCCGCGGCGATCCTCTCAAGTCTGCTGGTGATTGCACACAAGGACCAAAATGCGACGGTGGCTGTGTTCCCCTCCGACCATCACTATTCCGAGGAAAGCGCGATCGTGGAAGCCCTGGAACGCGCCTTCGATCTTTCGCGGCGGGAACGGGACTCCGTGATCCTGTTAGGCGCGCAACCGCATAATGCCGAGGTGGATTACGGGTGGATCCAGGTGGGCTCGCAGGTGCAAGGAAGTCCAGATTCGTTTCGGATCCAAGGCTTCCACGAAAAGCCCGCACCATTGGTGGCACGTTTCCTTTTCGATCAGGGTTCACTGTGGAACACTTTCGTGATGGTCGGAAAGGTCTTCGCGTTTCTAGAAATGATTTGTTCCGCCATGCCCGGCTTACTGAAGATATTTCAGAATTTCCCGGCAGTCCAGGCTCCCGGTGAAGAGTTTCGCATCGCCGACGCCCTATACACAGCCATTCCGTCCATCGATTTCTCAGGACAAGTGCTGTCGACGGAAATCCAAAGGCTGCTCGTACATCGCCTGGGGCCGGTTACGTGGAGCGATCTGGGCGATTGCGACCGGGCCTTGGCCGCGCTATCAGGCGCCGGAATGCAACCCGAGTGGGCTAGAACGTGGCGCGCGGTGAAACCGCCAACTTCAGTACCACGCCCGGCGGCAGTCGCGGCTCTAGGCTGATCGTGATTTGCCGGTTTCTCGCCGGAGCGTTTCGACGTAGCACCGAAGCGCCTCCCAGTATTTTTCTCCGGCAATTTTCGCTCTATCCTCCAAGCGCATCGCCTCACTCCCATGGCGAGATCCATTGGGACGACGCTCGCCTGGGGCCTGAAAAGGCGCGAGCGCTCGCATCGCCTTGAAGTAGAGATCTCTGGTATGCGTGATTTCGAGGCTCAGGTCGGCAAGCAAAGGATTCGAGCTTTCTCGCTTGGAAATGCACGATGTACATATGGGCACCCCTAACTCGTGGAGCTCGGTATCGATGCCGCATCCAGCGCAGATAGCCATTTCAGCCTCTCGTATCAGTGGACGCCCGCGAATTCACTTTAAAGAGAAGTGCCGCCCTCCCAACGTTCCAAAGAGACCGGTAAGTTATCGAATTTCAGCAGCTTAATGTCTTTTGAAGTATTGAACTTCGCATTCCTGTTGCTGCGCCGCCGCGCGAGTCGCAAAGGTTCCGACGCTACGTTAATGAGCAGGCGGAACACTCGGTCATGTGTGAAGGCTTCGATGGTTGCGTGTTCGTGCCGACCGTCCAAATGCACGTTTGCCACTATCAGCAGCCAACTCCAGCGTTTTCATTTCATGGAATTCTGCGTGCTTAAGGATTAACGGACCGCAGGTCGGGAAAGATGCAAAGTGTGCAGGCTAAGGACCTCGCTCAGTTGGACGAAATCCTTAAAGAACTCGATAAAGGAATAACCGTTGATTGTGATCTGCTTCGCGAGCACCTGCAAAGCGCTCGGGCGTCTCTGATCGGGTCCATGCCGGCCGAATACGCACTCAGTTTGAACATGGCCGCAGACGCGTTAGACTGCGTTTCCGACCAGACTCTGCGGACCCGCATCCAAGATTTTATTCAAGGAAGGTGAGGAAAACAGTATATGCCGGAAAAAAAGACGCTGGACCGCGCCCGAAAGGATGCCCGTGAAGGCAAATCGCCGGGAACGCAAGCCGGGGAGTTCGTGCGTGAGGAGATGGACCATATTCGCGAGGGCAAGCATGGTGCGCGTTCCGCCAAGCAGGCGATCGCCATTGGTCTGTCGAAAGCGCGACGGGCTGGGGTGAAGCTGGCTCCTCCTAAAGCTGCAAAATCGTCGCCGAAGACTCGTGCCAAGGCTGAGCACGACGTCGAAGCGGGACGGACTCGCCGCAAGCCTTCTGCCAAGCGGTCGCGAGCCACGCTCGCCGCGCTCAAACGGGAGGGCCGGCAAGCCGCATCGCCCAAAGCGCTTTCGCGGCATAGTCGTCAGGCTGGCCGCACCCGAACGAAGGCTCGCAGTAAATAACCCCGGACAGTCTCAAAATCCGCGACGATGAGACGAGTATGAATTACGATCTCGTCGTCCTCTTCGAGCACCCCGAATGGCAAAAGCCTCTATTCTCCGCGTTGGAACGCCGTTCTATCCGCTACGGAACTCTCGACCTTAAGCGCGGCGCCTTCGATGCCGATCGAATCCCGGAGGCACCGCTATACTTCAACCAGGCCAGCCCAAGCGCCTATGTGCGCGGAAACACGCGGGCTGTACCTCTGGCACTTTCTCTTGTGCGCTCGCTCGAACTGGGCGGAGCCAAAGTGCTGAACGGCTCGAGCGCCTTCGCTCTGGAACTGAGTAAGTCGATGCAAGCGGCACTGATGCAACGACTGAACATCCCGCATCCGCGGACCCTGGCGTTTAACGATGTGGACGCCGCGCTCGCGCGGTGGGGAGATCGCTGGCCCGTTTTACTAAAGCCCGAGCAGGGCGGAAGTGGAGCGCGGATGTGCTTGCTAAATTCCGCCGATGAACTGACCCGGTTGCTGCGCGACCAGCCCGATCTTTGGCTTCCCGATCATTTGCTGACGCTTCAGGAATACTATCCGGTTGCTCCCTCGCAGGGCATCATCCGAATGGAGTTTCTGGGCTGCGAATTACTCTATGCGATGCGGGTTATTTCTCACGGGTCGTTCAATCTTTGTCCGTCCGAAGTGTGCAATCCGGTCACCGGCGATTCGCATTGCGAAATTCCCGCGGCCAAGCCGGCCAGTCCGGTTGAGTTCCATCCATATCCAGAGGTGCCCGCCGCAGCCGTGGACGCGGGCAAGAAACTGATGTCTGCCGGCCATCTGGATATCGGCGGGATCGAGTACCTGGAGGCCGCGGACGGCCGCCTGGTGTTCTACGACATCAATGCGAACTCCAATCTTCGTGGGCCCATCGGAGAGGCTTTCGGCTTCGACCCATTCGAAAGAGTGGTCGATTTCCTGATGGCACAAGTGCGGATCGCTACTGAACTGCCGCCACGACGGGGGCTTGGGGAGTCGACGGGACTTCCTTGATGGTGATGCCTCCGAATCCGATGCGCAGAAAGATCCGGCGTGACGGAGTCGAATTTGCGCTGGCGAACTGCTCGCCTAGCAGTTTCTTTCGGTGGGCGGTACCGGCAAAATCGGAAGAAACACTTCCGAACTTGCTTTCCGCGTCGATGGAGTATGGTCCGGGATCCGGAAGCATCAGCACAATGTCGCCGCTGCGGCTGGTTGCTTCGATGTCCCCACTGATGCGGCTCACCATTAGGTAGCCGGCGCCATGCTGGATCACTAAACGTGAATCGCGCGGCGCATTGACGTGTTGCTCAATCGTCGCGGGGCAATCGTGGCCGAACAGGCGCGAGAAAAAGCTGCCGGACGGACGACTGGTAGTAATCGCCAATTCGTTGGCTGAGCGACGATTAGTGGCGACATGTATATCTTCCAAACAGCGGACCGCCTGGTCCTGGCGAGCGGGTGCATAAGACTGACGGGTCGACTTAATCGTCGTGATCTCCACCTCGGGCCGGTCCCAGGCCTCCACAAATAAGTTGCTAGACCTGGTAGTCAAGCGAATGATGCCGCCAGGTGCGAAGTCCACGCGGTCCGTGGTGGTCACCTGGGCGGGTCGTTTGATTCCGTCCTGGGCGAACAACTGCAGCCCGAAAATGAGCGCAGCAATCACTATCGTATTCATACCTTTAGAACATCATCCTCTCGCGCCACTAACGAATAAAGAATCGGCGATAGAAAAATCGACAAAAGCAGCCGTGAAGCTAATCCGCCTACGATCACAATCGCGAAGGGCTTCTGTGAGTCGCTGCCGATACCGGTGGACATGGCGGCCGGCAGTAATCCCAGGCAAGCGACCATCGCCGTCATCGTGATGGGCCGCAGCCGCATCACCGATGCCTGGTAGACCGCGGTTGCGGTATCCATGCCCTCCAGGCGCAGCTTGTTGATGAACGAGTAGAGAATCACACTGGTCAACACCGCCACACCCATCAATGCCACGAAGCCCAGTGCCGAGGAGACACTGAAAGTGGTCCCGGTCCACCACAGAGCCAGTAATCCACCCACCGGCTGCGTCACCAGCACGCCGAACAAAATGATAAGCGGAAACTTTAAATTTCCGTACAGCAGGAATAAAATCAGAAGGATCAACACGACCGTGAGTGGGGCGATGATCTTCATCTGATCGCGCGCCGCAGTGTAGTCTTTGTACTCGCCGCCCCAATCGAACGTGTACCCCGCGGGCAGGCTCATTTGCCGTTCTACCTCGCGCTTGGCTTCCTCGACGGCACCCGCCAGATCGCGATTCTGCACGCTGAACTGGACTCCGATGAAGCGCGAGTTGGACTCACGATAAATGAAGGACGCACTGTTCTGAATCTGTATATCGGCGAACTGGCTGAGCGGAAGATGCTGGCCATCGGGGGTGGCGATCAGCAGGTTCTTGATGGAATCCATGTCCTTGCGGTAGGGCTCCTGCATGCGCACCAGGAGGTCGAATTGACGCTCTCCCTGAATGACTTGTGAAGCCGCCTTCCCGCCAATGGCTGTTTCCACGATGGTATTGACATCGTCCACGTTGAGCCCAAAGCGGGCGATCTCCTCGCGATTTGGGACGATGGTTAAACTAGGCTGCCCCAGCTCGCGCACCACCGTGATATTGGTAATGCCGGGAACCTGCGAGATGATGCGCTTCACCTTCTTGGCATTGTCTTCGAGCGTCGCCAAATTGCCCCCGAAAATCTTGACGGCGAGCGAACTCTTCAGCCCCGTTTCCGCTTCATCCACCGCGTCCTCGGCCGGCTGCGTGTAGTTGAAGATGATACCCGGAAACGCGGACATCTTCGTATCGATGGCCTCCACTAATTGCTTCTTGGTCTGGATTGCCCCTGTCCAGGCCGAATTGTCATAGGGTTTGAGCCCTATGAAGAACTCGTTGTTGAAAAATCCCGTGGGATCTGTGCCGTCGTCCGGGCGCCCCAATTCATTGGCAACCGTGGTGACTTGCGGGAAGCTGAGCAGGATATTGCGAATCTGCGGGGAAAGCTTGGAGGCTTCCTCAAAGGAAATCGTGTAGGGTGCCGTCGCGCGCATCCACAACGCGCCCTCATCCAAATGCGGCATAAATTCGGCGCCGATGTGGGGGATCAGCAAAAGAGACGCCCCGAAAATCGACAGCAGTATGATCAGCGATACAACACGATACTGGAGGCTCCAGCGCAGCAGTACAGCATAACCACGCCGGATCGGATCGAAAAGGTCGAACTTAGGCTCCCTGATTCTGCCGCGCAGCAAGTAGGAGCACAGCACGGGCAGGATCACGAGGGCACAAATCACCGACCCCACCAGAGCGAATGACATGGTATCGGCCATCGGCTGGAACAGGCGTCCCGAGGGTCCTGCCAGCGCGTAGATGGGAAGATACCCGGCAATGATGACCGCTACGGCATAAAAGATAGGCCGCTCGACATCGCGCGCGGCGTTGCGGATAACGTCGATCAGGTTGTATTCGCGATCGTGACGTAGAGCCAGTTCGCGAAACACATTTTCCACCATGACTACTGCGCCGTCCACCAGGATGCCGAAATCGATCGCGCCGATGGACAGCAAGTTGGCCGGAATGTGCCGCCAGTCCAGGCAGATGAACGCAAACATCAGGGCGAAGGGAATGGTAAGGGCCACGATGAGGGCCGTCCGCACGTTGAACAGAAACAATCCCAGAATCAGTAGTACCAGCAACATACCGCGCAACAGGTTTCGTTCCACCGTCTGCTTGGTTTCCTCCACGAGCGTGCTGCGGTCGTAGAACGGGACAATCTTCACGTCTGGCGGCAACACGTGCTGATTCAAATCCTTAGTTAAATCCTCGATTCGCTTCAGCACCACCTGGGCCTGCTCGCCCACGCGCATCAGGATCACGCCCTCGACTGCGTCATCCTTCTTCATATACCCGAATTGACCTAGCCGGACGGCGCTTCCGATTTCGACCTTGGCGACATCCTTGACGTAGGTCGGGGTTCCGTCTTTGGTGGCCAGCACGATGTTGCCGATATCCTCGGTCGTTTTCACCTGTCCCAACCCGCGGACATAGTAAAACTGGCCGCCTTGAGAATAGAAACCGCCGCCGGCGTTGGAGTTGTTTACGCTCAATTGCTGGACGACTTGAGGAACCGTGATGCCATGCGCGAACAGGCGGTTCGGATCGAGCAACACCTGGTACTGCATGGTGGTGCCGCCCAGGCTAGAATCGTCTGCTACCCCGGAAACTGCCCGATAGCGGCGTTCCAGCACCCAATCCTCGATAATTTTAAGCTCTTGCGGGGTACGGTCCGGACTCGTAAGCACGTAACGGTAAACCAATCCGCTCGGGCTAAATAGAGGAGAGACGCCGGCGGCGACTCCAGCCGGCAGAGTGACGTTCGCGAGCCGTTCGAAAGCTTGTTCCCTGGCGAAATACGGATCGACCTCGTATTCAAAATTCATTTCGAGCGCCGAGAGCCCGTACAGCGATATGGAACGCAGCGCTTCGATTTTCGGGATGCCGTTCATCTCCACTTCGAGAGGAATAGAAATGAGGCGCTCGATTTCCTCGGCCGCGTGGCCCGGCCATTGCGTAATGATCTCCACGTGCGGAGGCGACAGATCGGGATAGGCGTCGATAGGCAGCCTGCGGAAAGAAATGATGCCCCAGGCAATCACCGCCAAGGCGGCCGTCAGGATCACAAACCGCTGCGAGAGCGCAAAAGAAACGATACGGGAAATCATGCGATGTCTTTAGCGGGTGCTATTGGCAAACTGGAGAAAGACGCTGCCTTCCGCGACAAGTTTTTCCCCTTCTTTGGCTCCGCTTATAATCTCCGTCTCGTCGCCTTGCTGAGCGCCCAGGTTCACCAGCCTTTGGGCGAATTGTCCCGGCGCGGCCTGGACATAAACGAAAGGCAGGTTCTCATCATTGCGGAGAATTGCTGAAGTCGGCACCGACAGGACGTTTCTTCCGGATCGGGTATGGATTACGGCGTCGACGAACATGTCCTTCTTAAGCATTCCCTGCGGGTTCCGCGTCACGATCCGAACCGACGTCGTGCGCGTGGTTGGATCGACCAAGGCACCGATGTAGGAAACCACACCGTGAAATGTTTCTTTAAACGAAGGGTTGGTTTCCTCGACCACGTCGCCGGTTCGAATCGATTCCAGGTCGCGGTCGTAGATGTGTCCTTGCACCCAAACCGTGGATACGTCGCTGATGGTGAAACAGGCTGTCATGCCGGCTTGAATTACCAACCCAGGCGAAACCAGTTTCTGCACAACCACTCCGGCGATCGGCGAGCGCACGGCCAGTTGGGGATTGATGGCAACTCCCTGGCGCTGCGCGTCATCTACTTCCTGCTGGGTGACGCCGAAGATCCTCAAAGCCTGCAGGCTATTCTCTACGTCCGACCCTGCGTCATTGAAATCCTGCTGGGCGGTTTCAAAATCCTTCTGTGCAATGACTTTGTGATCCAGAAGATCCTGGCTGCGATCCAAAGCTCGCTTAGCATAGTCCTGATGGTTCCGAGCCTTCCTATAAGTGGAAATTGCGTTGGCGACGTCCGGGCTGGAGACGTACAGCAGCGGCTGGTTGACGGCCACCGGAGTCCCTAAGTCCACGAGCAGACGCGAAATCGGTCCGCTTACCTGGGTAATCGCCTGCGTAGTGTGGTCTGCATCCCAGTCCACGGTTCCGGTAGTGTGGACACTGGCAGACCAGGCTGCCTTCCGAACCTCGACAATCTTGAGGTGCTCCAACTGATTAGCTGGCACCTTGAACAGCGTGGCTTCGTCCGTTTGCGCCGCCACATCCGCGGCTGCCGCAGGCGCCGGTTTCGATGCACTGCAGGAATAAGTGGAAACTGCCGCCAGGAGCATCAAAATGGCGCAACCCCAGTTTTCGTTCGAACGCCTCATTGGATCACCTGGGTTCCCACCACGAGATTGACCTGCTCCGCCGCAGTCATCTGGGCGGCCACCGCTTGCCGGTAAGCCAGTTGGGTTGCACGGTAACTCCGTTCGGCATCGAGCACGTCCAAAATGCTGGCCGCACCCCTCTGGAAAGCATAAGTACTCATATCGCGTGATTGCGTCGCCTGATCCAGATAGCCGCCTTCGAACAGATTCACTACGTCTTCGCTGGTCTGAAGCCCGTAGTATGCATTGACGACATCGGTGAGAACGCCCACTTGAGTGGAGGATTCAGTTTCCTGCGCTTGCTTGACAGCCACTTGGCTGCGAGCGATTTCGCCTTGATTCCGATCGTGAAACGGAAGCTCGAACGACAATCCGACACCCACGCCGTTGATTCCGAAATTCTGATTTGTATAATCCGTGGACCAGGTCCAATCCCGCACCTTGTTACCAAATGCGAGACCCACCGTGTCATTGGCCAGCTTCACGCCGCTATGCGCGGCCTGCAAGTCCGGCCGGTTTGCAAGCGCTTGCTTTTCCAAGTCCTCCAACTGTACAGGGTGTTTGTTATGTATCAACATTCCGCTCACGTCGTAGTTGTCGGCGACCGATTGGTATCCAAGTAGTTGACGGAGATTCGCCTTGGCCTGCACCAGGCTGAGCTGGGCCGCCGATACATCCTGGTCGAATTGGAGCTTCTGCAAAGACAATTTGATGTAGTCTGCTTCCGCCAGATCGCCTGCTCTAAGGCGCTCCCGATTCAGATCCAGCTGCTGGGTATAATTTCCCAGGTCGTCCTGCGCCAATTGCAGGACGGATTTTGCCAGCAGAACGTTAATGAATGCCTGCGTCACCTGAAACCGGAGCTGGCGCTCGTTGTCGTTTACTGTTTTTGCGGCGACATCCGTATTGTCTTTCGCCACGGTGACGCGCTTCTGGCGCTTGCCGCCCCGCTCCACCGTATAGCTAAGGGTTTCCTCGTATATCTGAGTCTGAAGCCGGATATTCTGCGGCGAGAACAGTGGGATGGTATCCACCAGATTGCCCAATACAGGATTCGGCTTGAGCGCCGCCGTAATCTCGCTGGCTTTCGACTGATCGATGTTAAGACGTTGTGCCCGCAGCCCCTGGTTATACCGGAGAGCGATGCGGAGTGCGTCTTCCATAGAGATTAGGCTGGAAGCGTTGGCGGCGGAGGAAATCTGCGTTTGCGCGCGGATCGGCAATGACCATGCGCACAGACCGAGAACGATGAAACGAGTTCGCCACGTCAAAAACGTTTCCATAGTGATCCAGATTCAGTATCGACGGACCGTCCGGCCGGACCTATCTAATTTCGGTGAGCGGGCCCATATAATCCATGGACGGTCACGATAATTCAATAAGCGGACTTATGGGGCGTACGGTTAGGCGGCGTTCACAATCTATGAACGGGTCTCGCATGCGTACCGGTATCGTACCCTGGCGTAGGTCTCCAGGCTAAACTCAATTGAGCATGACTCGTTGGCCAGAGAGGATCGTACTGACTGTCTTTGTCGCGGCGGTCACTGTGATGAACGCCTGGGGTCAGTTGCCTATTCCGGTTTCTGGACCCAATCCGGCGCAAAATGGGGTTCAACCCGGAGCGCCCGCCGGCCGGGGTGGGCGTGGTGGTGGTGGACGCGGTGCTCAGGCCGCTGCCGAACCTCTAAAGCAAGTAGCCGCTCCCATACCGGCTGCCATTGAAGTCACCGGTCCCGGCGACTTCTACGAAACCTTCATGGACGACCATGACGACGCAAAGAAGACCGACATCGCGGCGAAAGATACCTACGCGAAATTCAATTACGAGGCGAAGGAATACTTCATCTCAGGAATGACGTCCAGTGGCGTGCCGTACAAGACCCGCATCGTCGTCCGCAAACCCAAAGACAGCAGCAGATTCAACGGTCTAATCCTTGCCGAATCGATGCACCCAAGCGGCAATCCGTGGGTGTTTCATTTTACTCAGACCTACGCCATGACCGCCGGGGTCGCTGGGATCGAGATTCTGACCACAACGCCCGCGGGACTTGCGGCGGCGAATGAAGCGCGCTACAAAGATCTGGTTGTTCCGAACGGAGCTGTCAACGATATCCTCGCGCAGGTAGGGGCGCTCATCAAGTCAGACCACAAGGACAATCCCCTGAATGGCTTGGCGGTAAGAAAGATGATCCTGGCGGGTTCCTCCGCGTCGGCTGCGGTGGTCCAGAATTATCTCGCCAACGCTCACATGATTCAGCGACTGACGGACATGAAACCGATCTATGACGGGTTCATGCCTACCAGCGCCAACGGTCGGATTCCAGTTCTCGATGTCCCCACGATCCTGGTACCCACCATGCGGGAGACCTTTACCGGCAACGGCACAACGCAGCCCGATAACGAGAAACTTCGCGTCTACGAATTTGCCGGCATGGCCCATATCGATTCCCGCGTGGCCGGTGGTTACTATCCCGATCCCTGCAAATATCCGATCAGCCGGTATCCCATGGGAGCCGAGATGGCTGTTGCTCTCGACAAGCTCTTTGCGTGGGTGGACAAAGGCATTGCGCCGCCTCATGCGGACCGGTTTTACGTCGATTTCAATCCGGACAATAGACCGAAGCTCGACCGCGACAAGGGCTCTATGCTCGCGCTGGATGAGTTTGGAAACGTCAAAGGCGGGATTCGCAACACCTACGTGGATGTGCCGGTGAAGAGCTTCCACGTTCCGAACGAAGGCGCCGATCCGCGGATTTCAAACCCCAACCATTTTATCGCCGCGCGGCGGATTAACGGTCAGGATCCTGACGCTCAGCTATGCGGCCTGAGTAACTTCGAAATCGCGCTATCGAAGGACCAGTTGAAGAAGCTCTACAAAAACCCCAAGGCTTACTACAACAGAGTCGCGCGACGATATGACGAGCTAGTAAAAGAGGGCTGGGCGCTATCTGTCTACAAAGAAACGGTGCTCGCCGAAGCAGCAGGGGTTAAATTCTGACGGCGGCCAGCTGATAAGTAACTAGTAGGATTGAGGTGAGTGGTGCGCCCTAGGGGACGATTTCAGAACGTTTGTTTCATGGTAAGGGCCGGATGTCGGATGAATGACACGCCGACCCTCTGGAATCGGGTGACGGGTCGGAAACACGTGACGGTTAGCTAAATTAAGCGTCACATTTTACCGGTTTCCATGGACACCACCAGCAGCGGCCTGTTTGAAACTTCGATCCCCCACGGCGGCTTCAAGATCGACCGCCGCAAGGATGCTCTGGTCCCGGCCTGGCCCAACGAGGATCTGGTTCCTGCACGCCCCTTCGAGGATTCGCCCTGCCTTCACCGCATCATCGCCGACTGTCCGCTTGATCCCGATTTTCCGCGATCATGCGGGACTTCACCTCTCCTGGCCTCACGTAGTAGGCGAAGGCGTTTCTGGCAGTGGGAGAAGTAGTTGCCTAGCTCAAGCCAGGGCCCACACTTTCGTGTTGCGGCCGGCGGTCACGAGATATTTGCCGTCCGCCGTGAACTGCCCGGAAATGCCCGCTCGCGAAAACCTCTCTGCAACCGGGGAATCAGCGACCTTGCCAACCTGCACACCCGTCACAGCGTCATAAACGTTAACAGTCGGTTCGATCCTGCCATCAGCCAATTCGACGCGGTCTCCGACCGCCATCAGTTTTCCATCGGGGGAGATCGACACGCCCATTGCCGCGCTTATGGGATGTCGCGCCAGGACCGAACCGTCGGTTCCATCGTAAACACCCACGTAGAATCTCTGAGGATGCAGAGCCGATTGATCGATCACCGCAGCCACAACCGTCCTGCCATCCGGCGTTATTTCCACTCGCCACGCGCCCCAGTGATAATCCGGTTCGACGGGCCGCGTCCAAATCACACTCAGGTCCTCTGTGCTGCGGCACACCAGTGTATGATCCACTTGGTAGACCACTCGCTTCCGGTCGGCCGAGAACGCGGGCGGAGAGTTATCTGGATCGTTCGGATATCGCCGTTGAAAAGGAGCAAAAGACACCTGAGCGGTTTCGTTGTAGTCCGGGAGGGTTACCCGAGAGAGCGTGACTCCTTGGCCCAAGGAGTTATGTTCATCGCTTAATAAGAACGGCGTAGCAAGCGGAAAGTACCCGAAGTGGAAGTCGCAAAGTCTCGTGTCCAGTTTGCCAGTCTTTAGATCGATCACCGCTTGTTGGTAGCGTCGTCGATACCTACTGTTCTCATCGATGAGGCTTGTCTGCGCATACACGGTTTCACCATCGGCGAAAAACCGTGCGATGAGTACGTCTTCGCGGAGCTGCGTGTCATAGATTGCTCTGCCACTCCCTAGCTCGGCAACTTGCAACCGCCCGCGCCGATGATCGATTCCAAGGCAAATGTAGCGGCCATCGGGCGATATATCATAAGGTCCAGTATTCTTGAACTCCCTAAGTAGATTGAACTGAAGTTTTTTCCCGCTGCGTTGCGCATTGATCTCCGGCGGTCGCTGGCCGTCCGCTCGTTGCGAGCAAATCGGCATAGCTACTGTGCAAGCCTTTAGGAATAAACGCCTGGATACCGCTCTATCTGCGGTATGTATCAAGGACATTCCCCTACGATACCGTTCGCGCTGAGCGCCGCGGCAACTTTGTTGTAATTGGTGTCGCCGCCGGTAAAGCCATTTAAGAAAACATTCCCCACGTGCGCGGCCCGGCCTCCTAGCGATCCAAAGCTAGGATTATGAGGATCGATGTCAATGTTGATGACATAGCTGTTAGAACGCGCGTCCCAGCCACCGGTAATTTGCATCGAATTGTCTGCAACATTCTGTCGGTAGTTCATGCCCGAATGAAAGGGATCCCAGCCTGCGGCTGTGAAGCAATAAGGATTTCCAGCAGTATCACAAATAGTGCTAACGAACTCATTGAACACGTTGACGTTGGTAGTGGTCAAAACGAGTTCTGTTATATCTGCGGGTCGGCCTGGACGCCCCGGATTGTGCCCGCCAGCCATCTGCACGTCAAAAGAGAATCCCGAGACTTGAATCCCAAGGTGAGCTAAATCGCCCACTATTGTAGAGTAGACAAGCCTTTGGCCACCCAACCAATCGGCCCGTTCGCAATTGGGATCGACAGGCGGAGCTGGCTGAGTTGGACAATCCGTTCCAAACTCTGTGCAATTTGCGTCCCAGAAGGTGGACGGTATGTCGCTCCCAAAAAGGGGAAGAGTCGGGTCGCCGTCAACGCCGCTATCAGCGCAGACGGTCATTGAGGTGTTAGTATCCGGTGGCCCATCACAGGTTCCACCTGGGTCCATCCGATTAACAGGATCGCCCCTCGTGTAAGCATAACGGTTCCAACTGCCAGGATCTCCCGGACCCGCGCTCGCCTGGTAGCGGTCCGGAGACATGAACCTGCCCATGCCCGGCTGGTGGTAGCGCTGGTCTGCGTAATCCAGACCCGTCTCAGAATCCCGGAAGTAAGTCGCGAACTTCTCTTTGCCGTCGGTAGTGGCCGACGGACGTTCCTGGCCGTAGGGGAAGTATTTGCCAATCGATCCGAGTCGATCCAGGGTCACATACCCACCAGCATTCTTGACTTCCCACCGAAATAATAATTCGCACCAGTTTGCGTGGCGACCAATTGCGGAAGTGTATTAGGCCCCCCAGGCTGGTACTGAGTCAGGCTGTAGGTTTCGAGTTTTTGGCCCGAGGTGCTCCAGAAGGTCAGTTCTTCGCCGGTAGGCAGCGACATGGAAGTCCCT